>ONFJ01000082.1 GCA_900317085.1 uncultured Eubacteriales bacterium
CACCGCAGCTCTTCTCTGCCTGTTGGCTTCTGCTGCGAGGGCGTATGTTACCGATGGAAAAGGACCGTGCCACTATTTCTTAGTGACACGGCCCCTTTAATCTTTATACTATTCCAATTGAATACGACTTTGTTAAATGGGGAACTTCAAAGAGCTGAGCGATTGCTCAGCATTGTCCTGGGATTCCTAGGAATCCTTGTGTCAGTGTTGCTAGCCTACATAAACAGTCTGAAATAAAGACTGACCGCCCAACCATGAACGGTTGAGCGGTCGACTAAAACTACTTTGTTAGATGAGGTCACTGCTTGTCGGCAGTAACTTTTCCGTTTTCATTATAGCTCTTTCCCGAATTCCTTTCAAGACTCGTTGCCCGGTAAATACCACACCAAAAAAGCCCACGATTGACAGCGCAGAGGGCGCATAGTATCCTTGGAACTGGAATTGCAACAAAAGAAAATGGAGGCGGAACCAATGAATGAAACACAGAGAAGTGCCCTGGATGCGCTGATGACCGGCTATTTCCAATTCGGACTGGGTGACCTGGAGGACAGCAAGGTCGACATCTCGGACGCCCTGGTCGAACGGGCCTATGGCGATACACTGGCCGACATTCTGGCACTGGACCCGGGCAAAGGGGAAGAGGCCAAAGCAAAAGTCAAAACCTTGTTTAACGAGATGATCAACGAAAAGGTCGACTTCGAGCGGGAAGGGCTCGACATGTGGTACAAGTGCATGAGCGAAGTCATCGAGGAGTATTATCAGGACGCCGGGCTCACCGACGAGAACCCGATGACGATCGAACTCGCACAGAAATGGATCAACATGATCCTGCACGACCTGTCTATCGTCGTGGACCTCGCGTCTCTGGATGAGGACCTCAAAGGAAGCTATTCGTTCCTTTATTACAAAGAGTTCGTGGAGACCTTCCGGGACTGCTTCCCGCCGGTCGCCTGAACCGGACCGGTCAAAACTACATACAGAATCAAAAAGAGCGAAGCCGCAGAGGCTTCGCTCTTTTAATATAGCACACAGGCCGTGTACGTAATGGTCTTCGGACCGTAGTGGTAGGGAATGCCGTTGTCTTTGCAGACCCGGGTGACAAAGAGACCGTAGGCCTCCATCGAAGACATGGCCTTGTCCGGGAACCGGCAGGGTTCCGGGTAAGCGCACTGCGGGCAGATGCGACAGCCGCCGGCCCCGAGGACGAGACAGTCCGGGTGGTCTTCCCGGATTCGCTTCGTGAAGGCCAGGAGGGCGTCCCGCAGGCGTTCTTCGGTCTCGGCGTAGCACTTGACGTCGATCCGCTTCTCCTGTCTGCCGGTCACCTGGAGGAGGATGCCGTGTTCGTACTTCCTCATCTCCGCTTCACACTCTTCGAGTGTCCCGCAGGCCGGGGGACAGGTCCAGTTGTGGTCATAGGCGTGGCACTTGTCCTCGGCGCAGGTGTCCCGCACCCAGGTCTCGACCTGAAGCGTGGAGACATCCAGAGGCGATGCATGGTCAAAGCCGCAGTCTTCGGCCATGGAAAGATAGCGTTCGGTGAAGTCGCTCATGTCAGTCCACCTCCCGTTCCGTAAAACCCATGCGGCGGGCGAAGACGGTCATGAAGTCGGGCAGGTTCGCAAGTTCCACGAACTGGATGTGCTTCAGCAGTTCGGCCGTGCGTTCGAACTCGGCGCGGGAGAGGGCCATGCGGCAGGCTCCGACTCCGGCGGCGTTGCCGACGGCGGTCGCTTTGCCTTCGAGGCCGGCGGGCAGGAGCCCGATGCGGCAGGCGTTGTCGGCGTTCAGGAACGAACCGAAGGCGCCGGCCAGCAGGACCCGGTCGATGTCGGAGACCGTAATGCCCAGCGTCTTTGCGAGCAGTTCCACACCGGCCGCGATGGCGCCTTTCGCCAGCATGACCTCGTGGATGTCGTTCTGGGTGAGGTAGATGTCGTTATTCAAGTACAGGACACGTTGTCCGTTAGTTTCTTTGGTGGATTGGATCCGGCCGCGTTTGTTGATGAGGCCGAGGTCCAGGAACGACGCAACTGCGTCGATGAGGCCGCTTCCGCAGATGCCGGTGGCCTCTGTGTCGCCGATGACGTGGGACCGCAGTTCGCCGTCTTCCAGCCACACCTTGTCGATGGCACCGGGGGCACCCCGCATGCCGAAGGTGATCTTCGCGCCTTCCAGCGCGGGACCGGCGGCGGTGGAGCATGCGGCCATGCGGCCGTTCGCCCGTAACACCATTTCACCGTTGGTGCCGATGTCGACGAGGAGGACGTTGTCGTCCGCGGAGCTTCGTCGCGAGGACCGCGCCGACGGTGTCGGCGCCGACATACCCGGCGATGTCCGGGACCACGAGCAGTGTCGCGTTCCCGCACGCCGGCAGATAATCCTTCGCCGCCACCAGCTTCGTTTCGGTCAGTACCGGGTCGAAGGGGACCGACGCCAGGTTCTTCGGGTCTACACCGAGGAACAGCTGCTGCATCGCCGGGTTGCCGACGATGGAGACGACGCCAATGTCCGCGGGGGAGCGGCCGGCCTTCTCGCAGAGCGTTTCGACCAGCGCGTCCACACCGTCGGTGATGAGCCGCTGCAGTTCTGCGAGGGAACCGTCCACGGCCGCCTGGATGCGCGAAATGACATCCGCGCCATACGAAGACTGCGGGTTCAGCAGGCTGGCGGTCGCCAGCTGCACTCCGGTCTTCCCGTCGAGCAGGAACGCGGCCACAGTGGTCGTGCCGATGTCCACGGCCAGTAAGTCGCCGGGGGCGACGGGGTCGAGGGGCGGTACATCGCCAAAGGAGATGCCGCGGGTGAGTACGACGGTCTCTTCCGTTTCCGGGACTTCGACGGTGCAGTCTTTTGAGACAAAGGTCTGGCAGGCGAGCGCGTCTTCGTCATTCTCCTTATGAAGCCCATGCCTGGCAGACCGAAACGGTCTTCTGCGGGGAGAGGGCCCATTCGTCCGCGCCGACGCTGGCACAGACGGTCTCGGTGACGGGAGCGCCGCCGACGATGATCTTGACATCGTCCCGCATGCCGGCTGCCTTGAAGGCTTCGATGGTGTCCTTCATGGAGTCGACCGCGAGGGTCAGGACGCCGGAGAGGGCGATGATGTGGATGTCTTCGTTCTTCGCGGTGTCCACGATGGTCTGGGGGTCGACGTCGATGCCGAGGTCCACGACGTCAAAGCCGCCGGCTTCGAGCATGGCGCGGACGATGTTCTTGCCGATGTCGTGGAGGTCGTTCTTGACCGTGCAGAGGATCATCTTGCCGAACTTCTCCTGGCCGTCGCCGGTCAGAGCGGGTTTGATGATGTTGGTGGCCTCGGTCAGGATCTCACCGGCATAGATGAGGTCGCCGACGAAGTACTCGCCTTCTTCGAAGCGGTCGCCGACGATCTTCATGCCTTCCTGGCACGCTTCGAGCGCCTCCTGGACGCCTTCGCCGTCGTTGTCCATGATCTCGTTCATGTAATCGTAGAGTTCGTCCTCTTCGAGGTCGGCCATTGCGTCGATGATTGCCTGTTTATCCATAACCATTCCTCCTTAGCGAATGATCTTTTTCCGATATGCGCGGTTGTATTTCCGGCCGCCCTTGTCCTCGCCTGACACGGCGGCGTGTGCGTACAGGATGCCCATCATGGAGGGGCTCGCGGGGTCGATGATGCAGGAGTCGAGGCCTGCGTCGAGGGCCTTTGCCATGCAGGCCATGTTGACGTACTTCCGGGCGGGCATGCCGTAGGAGACGTTCGAAATGGCCGCGGTCACCTTGACCTCCGGCGCGTACTCCTTGATGGCCCGGATGCAGGTGCAGAGGTCTTCCACACAGTTCGGGACCGTGGAGAGGGACATGACGCAGGGGTCGATGTGCAGATTGCCGAGGGCAACGCCGAACTTGTCCGCCTTGTCGATGATCCGCTTCGCGATCTCGATCTTCTTGTCCGGGTCCAGCGGGATGCCGTCCTGGTCACAGGTGAGGCCGATGACGTTCCAGTCGGTTCCGGCGATGAGCGGGAAGAGGGTCTCACACTTCGTGCCTTCCTCGTTGACCGAGTTGATGCAGCCGGGTCTCTGCGTGGCGCCTTCCTCGAGGAGGCGTTTCAGGAGCAGGGGGTCCGGGCTGTCGAGGCAGAGCGGAGTGTCCGTCTCTTCTTCCATGATGCCGATGAGCCATTTCATGGCATCGTACTCGAGGGCCGGCTCAGTGGCCGGTGCACAGTCCAGGAAGTCGGGCTTCGCCGGCAGCTGGACCTGGACGCGCTCGCGGATGAGCGCTTCGTCACGGTTCGCGATCGCCTCTTTGATGGAGGGGATCGCACCATTTATCTTTTCGCCAATAATAATCATATCAAAGTTTCCTTCCACAAAATATCCAGAGTTTCTTAGCCTTCTTTGATGATCTTCAAAAACAGGGGCATCAGCATTTTGCTGAAGGGTCGAAGCGGCAGGGGAAGCAGGTCATGACACAGCTTCTCGTAACCTTCGGGGTAAGATAAATACTCGTTCATGTCGCGCCTCCTTTACAGCTTGTAGTTCGAAACGAAGTCGCAGATCGCCTTCAGGTTATCTGCTTTGCAGTCGTTCTTGTAGGACAGCATCTTGCCCTCCGAGAGGATGAAACCACCCTGTCGTCCCAGCTCGTCGCAGAGCTTTTTGGTGCGGGCGATGCACTCCTCCGGGGTGCCGTTCGCGAGCAGCTCCGTGTCGAGACCGCCCATGATGGCACAGTTCGGAGCCGCCTCGCGGAACGCGAACGGGTCGTCCTGCTCGAGGTGCATCGTGATGGTGCCCTTCGGGTAGCGGTTGAACTTCTCCGCGTACCGCAGGATGGAACCTTCGGCGAAGATGCGGACGTTCATGTTCTTCTCGGCATAGGCGTCGAGCATGCGCTGCAGGCTTGGCCAGAGGAACATGTCGAACTGCTTCGGGTTCAGGATATTGTGGGAGAGCAGGATCATGGACGAGTCGAAACAGTACTTTTCGCTCTGCGGTCCGTCGCTCTCCAGGGCCTTCGTGATCATCGGGTCGATGTGCTTCTCATCCCACTTGTCGCAGAACTCCTTGATGATGTCTTTGTGACGGCGTAGGGAGACGGACAGGTCCTTGATGCCGAGCAGGTTCGACTCGAGTTCCTCGATACCGAACTGGATGGCTCCCTTGGCCGGGTTGTTCGGGGCGAGGGAGGGGATACCGTACTCTTTGCCGGTGACACTGCCCATGTGGATGATGAAGTAGGTGTACTTGAGGTACTCCTTGAACGCCGCTTTCCACTGCTCGAGGGTCTTCTCGTTCCATTCGTCTCCGAACTTCGCGGGGAGGACCGTCTCCCAGGTGTACCGCTCTTCATCCTCGAGGTAGTCCATGAGGGTGTCGATGGTGCAGAGGGCGTGGTCTTTGATGCCGACGGCTTCCTCGGTGTAGTAGTAATAGCCGTCCGAGCCGAAGGCCTCCATGACGCTGAACTGGTTCCGGATGCCGGTGTCCATGAGTCCGTCGACGGGGTAGTTGTCGAGGAAGTGGCGGACGACATCTTCCATGACTTTGAAGTTGGTCAGGGCGATGGGCAGGGAACGGTGGGCGTCGAAGACTTTCCAGGTGACCGCGTTGCAGAAGTGGGGCACGCGCTCGGTCGGAATGAAGTTTGCCTGGTCGCGGAAGAGTTTGATGCGTTCCGCTTTCAGGTCTTTCATGGCTTGTTTCTGTTGTTTATCCATAACCGGTAACATTTCCTCCTTTTGAAATGTTCACATGAGTAATACCATTGCGAAGGACCCTAAGAGAGAGTCCGCAAATTTTGATGAAAACAGTTTATCGAGCAGGATCGAAAACGGCTTGATGCGGAAGAAGGGGAACACCGTTTCGAAAATGCCCCGAACGAAGCCGATCATGACTTCCGTGAAGGTCTTTTCGTTCTTCGTGTAAGTGTATTCGGGCAGCTGTTCACGCATGGTGGTCCCTCCTCTCAGTAATACAGGCCGTAGCCGTGGACGAATTCGTTGACCGCGCGGATGTTTTCCGGCTTTGCGTCGGAGGCCGACAGCAGCACCTTGTTGCCGGTGCAGAAGATGAACCGCCCGCCGGGGGCGAGTTCGTCGACCATTTCCTTCGCTGCGGCGATGCACTCCTCCCGCGTTCCATTGCGCAGGAGCTCCAGCGGGAGTCCTGCCATGATGGAATTGTTCGAGAGGATCTCCTTGACCATCTTCGGGTCGTCGTTCTCGACGACGAAGGTGACGGAGTTGTCCGGAAGGTCCCGCAGGATCTCGAGTTTCTCCCGGCCCCATTCGCCCTCGAGGACCGTCAGCAGGTGACCGCCGTGAGCGTGGATGTGTTCCGCGACCGCCTTGTAGCCCGGCCAGTAGAACTCTTCGAACTGCTTCGGGCTCAGGAACGGAGGCATGTGGCAGGGGTTGAAAATCCAGGGGAAGGTGGTGAACTCGAAGTCGTTCCGAAGGATGATCGCGTTCACGAGGTTCTTCACCATCCAGGGGACACCGCCGGAGAAGCCGCCCATCATGAGGTTCGTCATGTGGGAGAGGTCGAAGCTGTAGGGAAGCAGCGCTTCCGTTGCCGCCTTGACTTTGTCTTTATGACGGCGTAAATCGCCAACCGTTCCCTTGAACCCTCTCAGGTAGTCGAAGAGGAAGTCGAGGGGCATCTGGCCCGCGCCGCCCATGACGATGGGCATGTCGATCTTGCGGAAGGCGTAACTGCCGTAGACCATGGCGCCGGCGAACTTGAAGAAGGGCACGAGGGCCGAGAGGAACGCTTTCTTCTGTTCCTCGTTGGTCGCGTCGAGTTTCGAATACTTCCGGGGAACGAATTCGTTGAGGATGAAGCGGATGGGGTCTTTGATGAGCGCGTCATAGTCGTCCGGCACCATCGGTGCGTACTCCTTGTGCTGCTCGGTGAACCCGTCGTCTGAAATGAAGAAGACGTCGGAGCCCAGAGTCCATCCGATCTCCCAGGCATGAGCAAGGGAGGCGATGTAGGCGCAGTCGTAGTAAATGTCGTCGTAGATCTTCGCATGCGCGTGGACATTCTTTCGTACGCTGAGTGCCGCTTCCTTCAGCGGGACACCGGCGTAGGACAGCGCGTAAGTCTCGATGAGCCCGCAGATGGGGACACGGTCAGGGATGCGTCCCTGTGCCACGTCGATCATCCGCTGCTCACGTTCTTTGAACCGTTTGCTCTTTGCCATGGAAAGGCCTCCTTTGTAAGGGGGTGTCAGGAGTGTGTTCCGTATGTTTCGGCGATGTGCGGGTACTGCGTTTTATACGGCAGCAGACTGAAGTTGATGCCGCAGGTGGGGTAGGTCTTCTGCACGAGGGCGAGTGTTTCCATCGGGTCGTAGGGGTAGTCCTCCGGGATGTCCCGTTCAAAGACGTCTGCCAGCAGATAGAGCTTCTTCGACATCCAGATCTCGACGATGACGGGGAGGCCCGGGTGCTCTGCCAGAAGACGGTCGATCTGGTCGTCCTGCCCGACGATGGGCTGCGTGATGATGTAAGACGCGCCCGCCGCCAGTTTCCGCTCGAGTTTCGGGAACTCCAGTTCCGGCATCTCGTACGGGTTGAAGGCGGCACCGAGGATGAACTCGGGGTACTTCTCGTGGATGTATTCCAGCAGCTCGACCGAGGTGATGACCGGGACATCGGTCCGGCCCAGTTCTTCGGGCTGGAGCTTGTGCATCTTGTCGGAACCGTCGCCGGAGATGACGAGGAAGTTCCGGATGCCGGCGCTCTTTGCGTCCTCGAGGATGCGGTCCAGCTCCTCCTTCCGGTGGAAGGTGTTGAGGTGGAGCAACACCTGGTCCTCCGGCGCGTCGAGACCGCACTCGCGGAGGATCTCCGAGCCGTGGAAGCAGAGCTTCGACATGGCGTTGTCGGTGATCGACGTGATGAATCCGTCGCCGGTGAAGCGGGTGAACTTCTCGCAGAAGAGGTCGAGGTCTTTCTGAAGGTCCGCCGTCGTGTGCTTCGGCGGGATCATCTCGATGTGGTACGCGGTGGGCGTGTGGTCTGCCCAGGCGGGCGGAAGCTTGGTCTTCTTCGCTTCGCCTTTCAGCTGCCGGATGAGTTCGGGGATGACCTCGAACAGGTCGCCGACGATGCCGTAGTCCGCCACGCCGAAGATGGGGGCGTTCGGGTCGTTGTTGATGGCGACGACGGTCTCCGCTCCCGCGATGCCGGCGGCGTGCTGGATGGCACCGGAGATGCCGCAGGCGATGTACAGTCTCGGCCCGACGGTCTTTCCGGTCTGGCCGATCTGGTGCGCGTGGGGCAGCCAGCCCGCGTCGACGAGCGAGCGGGTGCAGCCGACGGTGGCGCCGAGGGCATCCGCGAGGTCGCGGATGATCTGGAAGCCCTCCGGGGAACCGACTCCGCGACCGCCGGCGACGATGATCTCCGCGCCTTCGAGGTCGATGGTCTCGTCACCGATCTGATCGATGACTTCGATGACCTTCGTGCGGATGTCTTCCGCCGCCACATGGACGTCTTCCCGGATGATGGTCGCGTGTCCTTCGACGGGGTCGCTCTTGCGGAACACCCCGGGACGGACCGTGCCCATCTGGGGGCGGTGCTCCGGACACTGGATCTGCGCCATCAGGTTGCCGCCGATGGCGGGCCGGGTCCAGAGGACGTTGCCGGTCTCTTCATCGACGTCGAGTTCGGTGCAGTCCGCGGTCAGGCCGGTCCGGAGCCGGCAGGAGACGCGGGGGCCGAGGTCCCGCCCGTTGGGCGTGGCGCCGATAAGGACGCTGGTGGGCGCGTATTTTTCGATGAGTTCGACCAGCGCGGTCGTGTAGGCGTCGGTCGTGTAGTTCTCGTATTCGGGGCCTTCCGCGACGATGATCTGGTCGGCTCCGTGTTCGTTGATCTCTTTGACGGCGGCAGAGACGTCTTTGCCGAGGACGACCGCAACGAGGTCGCCGCCCTGCTTGTCCGCCATGAGGCGGCCGGGGGTCAGCAGCTCGATGCCGACGTTTTTCGCACTGCCGTCAAGGTTCGTTTCGACGAACACCCAGAGGTCTTTGGTCTTGACTTCCACTGTGTTCGCCTCCTTATTCCAATGCGCCTTTGTCGCGGAGTTCGCCGAGCAGGGTCTCCGCAGACACATAGTTGCATTTTTTCCGACGGGACGGGACATAGGTCTTCTTGACCTTCGTCGGGGAACCGGCGAGGCCGATCTGTGTCCGGTCGATGGACGTGAGGTCCTCTTCCGACAGGACCGTGATATCCGCCTTGTCCGCCGCCAGCTTGCTCGGGATGGTGGGGTAACGGACTTCGAAGAGGACCGTGATATCCGCCTTGTCCGCCGCCAGCTTGCTCGGGATGGTGGGGTAACGGACTTCGAAGGACGGTTTTGTGAAGGTCACGAGACACGGGGTCTTCACGGAGACGACCGCGTAACCCGCTTCGGTCTCTCTGCGGACGTTCAGTACATCGCCCGAGACCTCTGCTTCGAGGCCATAGGTGACCTGGGGGATGCCGAGGTGTTCCGCGATCTCGGGACCGACCTGAGCGGTGTCGCCGTCGATGGCCTGCTTTCCGCAGAAGACCGCGTCGAAGGGTCCTTCCTTTTCGGAGACCAGCTTGATCGCCTCCGCCAGGATGTAACTGGTTGCGAGCGTATCAGAACCGCCAAAGGCTCTGCCGGACACGAGGTATGCGCTGTCCGCCGCAATGGCGAGACACTCGCGCAGGACCGCGTCGGCCTGAGCGGGACCCATGCTGAGCGCGACGATCTTCGTCGCCGGGTCCCTGTCCTTGATGCGCGCCGCTGCCTCGAGGGCGTAGCTGTCAAACGGGTTCAGGATGCTCGGAACGCCTTTCCGAATAAGGACGTTCTTTACCGGGTCGATCCGAATGTCGGCCGTGTCCGGCACCTGTTTGACACACAACAGGATATTCATTTGCTATTTCTCTCCTTTTATTACAGCAGTGCCAGTGCAAGGCAGAGGCAGAGCTCGCCAACGCCGTTGGTACACTGTTCAATCCAGTTGGATTTCGGGTCGGAGGAGTCGAGCTTCGCGGCGAAGACCCCCATGAGACCCATGCAGACGAACCACAGTACGAAGAGTACGATGGACGCGACACCGATGCCGGCGAACGCGGCCTTCAGCGCAGCGCGGGAGACGATGCACCCGATGATGAGAAGGAGGAAGCCGATGCCCATGACGGGACCCATCTGCTTGTACATCCAGAACACATTTTTCTGTTTTGTGGCCACGATGACCTTCCACAGGACCTTGATGGCGCCGCCGAGGAAGCAGAGGAAGCCGCCCAGCATGATGAGGGGGCTGAAGTCTGCTTTGATGCCGAGGATGATGATGGCGACGGCGAACAGCAGGACCGGGATGGCGTCGACGATGGCAAGGGAGAGGGTGAACCCTTCCGGGACCATGTCCTTCGTGATCTTCGTGCATTCTTTTTTCTCTGACATAGAGTGCGCCTCCTATAAAACTAATAATAAATCTCTAACGAAACTTATAGTAACACTATATTTTAGTTTACTTTGTATAGACCTTTTTTGCAATAAGTGCCAAGTGATAAATCCCTGTTATTTCCATGACGAATCGGGGCGCAAAAAAAAGAGCTGGGCAGGTTTGCTCAGCTCTGTGTTTTGTTGGCGATTTACCGTGTGACATCCACCGACCCGTCCGGGTGAACGGTGATGGTGTCTCCGTCTTTGACATAGTCGAGGAACTCATCGCCCAGGTTGTCGACGACGGGCATCGGGCTCTCCGGAGCCCAGACCTCGGAGAGGACGGCGCCGGCGGCTGCCAGGGAGTCGATCTCCTTCGAGAACAGCAGGCAGGCGGGGTTCTTGCCTTGCTTGACGGCACAGTAGAGGAACATGCCGCCGGTGGTGGAACCGATGGTCTGGGGCAGGCAGAGCGCCTTGCCCTGAAGGACTTTCTTGTAGAGATCCGGGTTGTTCTGATCGACACACTTGGTCTTCGTTTGGATGGACATCATCTGCATGCTGGCCAGCGTGTTGAAGCCACCGTGGGAGACGACCGCTTCGGCCGTGCACTCACCGGGCGTGATGGGGCGACCCTGGAAGGTCTTCGTGCCTTTCTTCGTCTTCTTTGCCATCTCAGTCCACCTCCTTCGTGAGCATTTCTGCGATCTCGTCGTTCGAGTAGAACCGCGCGGTCGTATACGTGCGCAGTTTGTTGGAACTGGTGATGACCGGCTTGGTCTGGCAGAGCGGGTTGTCCATGTACATCAGCGGGCAGATGTAGCTGACGATGACGCCCATCTTCTTGAGGGTCTTCGCTTCCGGCGTCTTGTTGAACTCATCGATGACCGGAGTGGACGCGGTGAAGACGGTGGGGATGGAGACCTGCTTGCGGCCTTCTTTCTTCAGTCCTTCTTCGAGCGTGTGGGTCCAGTCCTTCATCTGCTGGAGAGACATATGCGGGCATCCGAGGAAACAGAGCTCGGGTTTCGCCGTCGGGTCTTTCCAGATGATCGGATAGTTGTCTTTGACCTCCTGAAGGACCTCGTCCGTGATGACGTAGGTCTTGGCGTCCGGCTTGATGAGCGCGGTGCCCTGCTTCTTCGCTTCGGGCGTCAGGTTCTCGATGTGGTAGAGACCGACCGCACCGTTGGACGCGGTAGCGGCGCCGAAGTCCTTGAGATACGTGGTGGCGGACTCATCGAGTTCCGTGCCGAGGTATTTGTCGAGACCCTTGACGTACGGGACCTGTTCCATGACTTTCATGCCGATGGCGGAACCGAGGAGCTGCGCGTCAGGCATCTTCGTGGTCTTGAGTTCGATGACCCAGTCTGCCTTTCGACCCTCGTCGGTGAGGAAGCCGAAGTAGGGGACAAAACCCGCGATGGACCCGAACAGCTCGATGATGCCGGAGTTCCGGTTGCAGCGGGCACCGAGCACGCTGTTGGCATAGACGACCGCGGACGATTCTGCCCAGGAGAGTACATCGCCCTCTTTGGGAGTGTTACCGACTTCCGTCATGTAGCTCGCGCAGGTGTAGGAGTCTTTGCCGGGGTTCTTCATGCCGAGCTTTTTCAGCTGCTTGTTGTAGGAACCCTGCTTCGAATAGATGACCTTCGCCACGACCTTGGAGACCGCGTTCTGCGGTACGTTCTTGTCATAGGGCAGAGGGTCGCAGGTCAGCTTCTGCTGGGGCAGACAGCCCTCGTCGATGAGCTGCTGATACAGGTCGAAGACCGGCCCTAAAAACATGAGGCCGAAACTTAAGACCAGGTGGCCGCACTCGCCGGTGACGGGGACCATCTTCGTGGCACCGTAGATCTGCCCGTACTCGACGAGGGTGCGCATGACCTTGGCCATGGCCTCTCCTTTTGACCCGTTCAGGATGGCTTCCTGTTCCGGAGTCAGCTTCATAGTGATTTCCATAGAGAGTATCCCTCCTTTACAAATATGCCTTTAACCAATTCTATCTTCGCACTAAATGCGACAGGAAACAAGACAAAAAATCCTCCCAAACCGGATGGCTCGGGAGGACGTTATTAGATGTGTTAACCGTTCCAGGCGCTGAAGCCTTCCGCGACGAGGCCGTCGGTACGGTTCTTCGAGGACTGCTGGGAAGCGGTGAGGTTGTCGCCCTTGCAGATCTCCAGTTTGTAGCTGGAACCGGACTTGTTCATCCAGAGCGGCGTGTAGTCGACGCTGGCCAGTTTGACGTTGCCTTCGCTGTCGCGCTCGAACGTGGTGTAGACGAAGATGGCGTCTTCGGTGTAGCCATTCGGCGATGCGCTCATGTACTCGCGGCGCTGGTTCGAGACCATGTTGCCGGTGGAGTAGATGCAGAACGTCTTGTTGCCGTTGCTGCCTGTGAGGACGGCCGCGGGCTGGATGACGTGGGGATGGCCGCCGATGATGGCGTTATAGCCGAGGTCACAGAGCTTCTGCGCGATCTCCTGCTGTGTCGTGGTCTGCTGCAGCTGGAACTCGTTGCCCCAGTGCATGTAGGCGATGTATGCCTCCGCGCCGTCTTTCTTCATGTCCGCGGTGATCTGTTCCAGTTCGGAGTACAGCTGCGGGAGTTTCTCGTTCTGGAAGACGTTGATGCACTGGGAGGCGTTGGCGTCCAGCGCGTAGTTGCCGTTCAGAGCTTTGAGACCCTGGTCGTCGATGGTGCCGAAGGTGTAGTTGACGATGCCGACTTTGATTCCGTTGACATCGACGACGGAATACTTCTTCTCATCGGGCGTCTCGAAGGTGCCGGTGGTCTTGAATCCTTTCTGGCGAAGGATCTTGACTGTCCGATAAATGCCGTCTTCCCGGTCATCTCCGCTGTGGTTGTTCGCGGTGACGAGGAAGTCGAAGCCTGCATTCTTCAGCGCGTCCGCTGTTTCGGGCGGCAGCTTGAAATGCGGGTAGAAACTGAAGTTCCCGGTTTCGGTGATGGTGAACTCGAAGTTGCAGACGGCATAGTCTGCCGCGGTGATCTCATCTTTCACGTTCGTGAAAATGGAGTCGAAGTCATAACCATTCCCGGTCCGGACACTGTCAAGGATCATCTTGTGGATGAGGTAGTCGCCGGAACTCAGAATCGTGGCCTTGGCCGGCTTCCCGGTAACGCGCCCGTCCTGCTGTACGACGGCGGTATCTTCTTTCGCAGTGTCTGTCTTCTTGTCGAGACTGCCGCAGGAGCGGAGACCGATGACGAGAAGGATGATGGCGATGAGCGCCAGTGCCACGGCGGCGATGATGGTGATGGTCCTGCGCTGACGCATGGAGGACTGGGTGCGGCGTCTGCCGGACGTCTTCCGTCTCTGCGCCGATGCTTTTCTCCGCTGGGCCGCTGCCCGCTTGGCCTGCGCCGTGTTCTGCCGGCGCTGCCGCTCCGTGGCGGTCCTGCGGTTCGAAGCACTCTGCCGACGCTGCGGCTGTCTGTTCGAATTCTGCTTCATATCATACCTCGATTCAATGTGTATCTCTCAAAGTGATAATCAAAAAATTCCATTACTTATTTTAACAATCTTATTCCTATGACACAACAGAAAGTTGAAACCTCCGACAAACTGGAACTTATCGATGTGATCGACGCTGGGGCTTCGTCGGAGGTTCATGGAGTCGGGGCCTATGCCCCTTGGTCCAGAACCTGCGTCGCCTCCTCGCCCCAGC
>ONFJ01000008.1 GCA_900317085.1 uncultured Eubacteriales bacterium
TTTATTAAACCCGAGATAATTGTTAATGGAAGTGCATTGATAATGCCAGATGCAGATATTTATTCTTTTGGAGTATTGTCTTCTTCAACTCATAACGCATGGATGCGAGTGGTTGCAGGAAGAATGAAGAGCGATTATCAATATTCAGGAAAAATTGTTTATAATAATTTCGTTTGGCCGGATCTATCAGAAGCGCAAAAGAGAACAATAGAGAAATGTGCTCAAGAAGTTCTGGAGGCCAGGGATAACTATCCCAACTGGTCGTTTGCTCAGCTGTACGATCCTGACGAAATGCCTGACGACCTCAGAAATGCACACAAGGCTCTTGATGCCGCTGTCGAAGCGGCATATGGTGTTGACTTTGATGGAGATGAAGAAAAAATTGTGGCCCACTTGTTCAAACTTTATGAGGCGGCACTCAACAATGAGAATGGGAAAGCCACTATCCAAAAAGAAACGACTCCCAAATCAACTGGTATCAAAGTTAAAGTCAAACGAGTCAACAAACAGTAAGTACGCGAACAGCTCTGCTGGAACGCGGATGTTACCGATTTCTTGTTACGTTAGGAGTAATTAATGATCTACATCGTGCGCCACGGGCAGACCGAACTGAATCAGAGAAGTGTCCTGCAGGGGCGGAGCAACCACCCGCTGAACGAAGTGGGCCGGGAACAGGCGCAGAGCGTGGGCGATGCATTCCGGGAAGCCGGCATCGTCTTTGACAAAGTCTACACGAGTCCTCTGGACCGCGCTGTCGAGACAGCGAAGCTCGTCGCGGGCGATGTGCCGACCGAGTGTGAAGACGCCCTCATCGAAATGGACTACGGCCCCTATGAAGGAACGGACCTCCACGATCTGCCACCGGAGGTGGAAGAGTTCTTCCGGGACTTCGCGCACAACCCGGCGCCGGAGGGCATGGAACAACTGCCAGACGTCGTGGCTCGTGCGGGAGAGTTTCTGGAGCGTCTGAAAGCAGAGGCGGTAAATCGCCACATTCTGCTCTCTACACACGCTATTGCCATGAAGGGACTGCTCGAGTACCTGACCCCGGAGTCGAACGGCGCCTACTGGTCGAAGTTCATCGGCAACTGTGCCGTTTACGTGACCGAACTGAATGACGGGACTTACTCGGTCCCGACCGAATGGAGCAAATGATATGAGCCTGACCATCCGCAAAGCGGAAAACAAAGATACCGCGAAGGTCCTCGACCTTCTCCACCAGGTGCTGGAAGTCCATGCGGACATCCGCCCGGACCTGTTCATCTCCGGGACCACGAAGTACACGGACGAGGAACTGCACGCCATCTTCGCTGACGACGCCACTCCGGTGTACGTCGCGGTGAATGACAACGACGAAGTCCTCGGCTACGCGTTCTGCGTCCTCGAGGAACCGGTTCCGTCCAACAACCTGCACCCGCACCGCACGCTGTACATCGATGACATCTGCGTCGACAGCGCCGCCCGTGGGCAGCATGTGGCGACCCGCCTTTATGAGTACGTCAAGGCAGAGGCAGAGCGCCTCGGCTGTTATAACATCACCCTCAACGTCTGGGCCGGCAACGACGGCGCGCAGAAGTTCTACGAAGCGATGGGCATGAAGCCCCGCAAGACGATGATGGAAACCATTTTAGGAGACTGACTATGACAGTGCTGGAAGAAGTCCGCAGCGAATACCAAAAACAGGTGGACGAACACCTCGAAGAGAACCGGGCAGCGGCGCTGAAGATCCGCGACATCCTGGCCGATTCGCCGGTCAACTACAATGGTGTCTTCGACAAGACCGTCCACATCCCGAAAGTCTACGACAAGGAAACCATCGACCGGTTCCAGGAGATCGCCGGCATGACCCACCGCATTTTCGAAAAGGTCATCGACGCGTATCAGACCGACCCGGAGTACCGGAAGCTGTTCCCGTTCTCGAAGGAACTCGAAGAGCTCATGTGCCTGCCCATCCCGTATGACAGCAGGCTCCCGATGGCCCGGTTCGATCTCTTCTACTACGAGGACACCGGAGACTTCAAGTTCTGTGAGATCAACACGGACGGCACTGCCGCCATGGTCCGGGACCTGGAGTACCGCAAAGCTATCGTCCACAATCCGGCCCACCAGGCCGTTCTGGAGCAGTACGACCTCCAGCCCTTCGAAGTCTTCGACAGCTGGGTGAAGACGTTCCTCGAACTCTACAAGACCTATCCGAAGCACGTGGAGACGCCGAATGTCGCCATCATCGACATCCTCGACAACGCGACCATGGGCGACTTCGAGGAGTTCCAGCGCCGGTTCCGGGCTGCCGGCGTGGAGTGTGAGATCGTCGACGTCCGGGACCTCCAATACCACGACAATGCCCTGTGGTCACCCTCCGGCATGAAAGTGGACGCCATCTACCGTCGCGCTGTCACCGCGGACATCATGGAGCATTATGACGAGTGCGCGGACTTCATCGCCGCCGCCAGGAACGACGACGTCTTCTTTGCCGGTGCGTTCGCGACCCAGGTCATCCACAACAAGTGGCTGTTCTACGTCCTGCACCGTCCGGAGTCCAGAGCGTTCCTGACCGACGAGGAGTGGGCCTTCGTGAAAGCCCATGTCCCGGAGACCGTGGAACTGTCTGAGGAGTATATTTCCCTGGAAACCTTCCAGGCGAACAAGGACAAGTACATGCTGAAACCGATGGATGCCTACGCGTCCAAGGGCGTCTATGTCTCCGGCAGAGAGTGCACGCAGGAGGAGTGGAAGAAAGCTGCCGCGGAGCTCTACGGCACCGGGATGATCTGCCAGGAGTACTGCGAACAGTACCTCACCGAGAACATCGACTTCGCCTGGGGCGACGGTACCTGGCACCATTCCTCATGCGCATGGCGGCCGATGACCGCATCATCGTGGCCCATGAAAACGAGCGGACCGTGCCCGTTTACGTTGTCAATGGACGTAAGTGAGAGACTCGCCAATTGACCGTTCGCCCGCCAAAAATCCGACCATAACGACCGTTCGACCCGAATTTTCGACCGTTCGACCGAAACCCCTTCCACCGGAAGGGGTTTTGTGTTATAAGAGGGCGAAAAGGAGGAATAATCATGAACATGACACGACAGGAGATCTACGACCACATCTGGACCCGGACGGTCCAGGGCTTCGCGGACGAATTCAACCTCAACTATCCGATGCTGCTCCGACGCATCAAGGAGGCGGACATCCCGAAGCCGTCCCGGAAAGAGATCCTCTTCATCCGGCAGGGGGAAGACGGGCTGCGGGCGGTGCATCGCCCCGAACTCCCCGGCGACCCGGAGGAAGAGGTGCGGCTTGCCGAGCGGCGGGAGCCGGAGCAGGCGCCGGAAACCACGGTCCGTAAATCGCCCAAAAAGACCGGAACAAAGAAAAAAGTACGCAAGTCTGCACCGAAGGAAAAGGAACCGGAACAGGCCGTGCCCGAGGAGATCCCGGAACTTATCGACTACGAGAAGCACCCGCGGTGGACGAGCCTGTACTTCCTGCCCCAGGCGGAGCGCCGAAAGGTCATCCGGGAGACCGAGAACATCAGGCTGAAGGACGGGGAACCGGTGCACCCGACGGTCATCGCGCTCCAGCGGGAGATCGCGGCCTGGCAGACCCAGGTGGACATCCTCGGGGACGAGGACTTCGCCAGTGCCGTACTTGACAAACCGTCTCTCCTGGACCGGGTGTCCGAAGAGAACGTCGAACGGGTCTTCCGGATCCTCGACAGCCTCTACACATCCGTCGAACTGCTCGGCGAGAAGGTGCTTCCGGACGGGTCCGTCGCCATCCACGACCAGGTGGTGAACCTGCGCTTCACGGAGTCCCGTGCCCGCGTCCCGGCAGACCCCTCGGTCTATGACGAACTGAACCAGGAGGGGCCGAAGTGGACCATGCAGTACACCGGCAAACTCACGCTGTCCGCCGGCTACCTCTACTCGATCCGGGACCGCAAAAAGGCGAAAGTCGAAGACCGCCTGGGCGATGCACTGGAACTGCTCTTCCTGACGGCTTTCCAACTGTCCCAGGACCACGAGAGCAGGGGAGACCGGGAAGCCTTCGAGTCCTTCAACCGGGAACTGGAACGGACGGAGGAACTCATCCAGCTGGCGAAGGACTATGAAGATGCCGAGCGCATCCGCAAACTCCTGAAAGCGGTCCAGAAGAAACTGGGGACCGGGGAACTCGAATACAAGGACTATTTCCCGACCTGGGCCGCCTGGGCAAGCGAGAAGGCGGAGTGGCTCGACCCCACCGTGGGGTTCCACGATGCCATCCTCGGTCGTCGACATGACCCCATTTTGCAGCCCCCGAAGAACAATTCTTAGAGAAAACTCACAAGTTTCAGGCGACGGAGGCCGTAACCCCTTGAAAATGGCTATATTTCGTGTAAAATAGAGACGGTTACACAGCATTTAGTGTTAAGAAGAGGTTACTATGACATCCGTTTTCACGCGAAATTTCTATAAAACGGTCCTGTCTCTGCTGCTGGTGCTCGTCATGGCTGCTACCCTCGCTCTGAGCGCGTTCGCCGCGACGGAACGGGAACCGAAGGTCACGTCGACAGCCGGCTACGAAGCGGCCATCTGCTTCGACGCGGGCGGCAGACAGTTCACCGGTACGTACAGCGATGTCCGTCAGAAATATGTCCTCGGGAACGAGTCCCTGGGCCTTTACGTGATGTCGCTGGAAGGCAAGAACTACTACGCGGGCGCCAACGGCGTCCCGCTCTATTCGGACGACGCCATCTTCGGCAATACCGAAGAGGAAAAGGCCCGGGACTACGCAAAAGGCGTCAAGATGTTCCGGACCCTCGAGACCATCCGCCGGTACATGTCCCGCGTCTACAAGGTCGATGCAGATGAATACCTCATCGGTCTTTACAACGACGCCTATGACAGCGGCAACAACAGCTTCGCGACCGACGACATCCTCTGGTCCGGAGACGTGCTGCCCGTCGGCACCATCGTCGGCATCATCTCCATCGGGACCAACGAGGACCCGACCGACATCGACATGCTGGCCCACGAGTACATGCACCGGGTCGAGCAGAACATGACGACGCTCCAGTACCGGGGCGAACCCGGCGCCATCATGGAAGCCTATTCCGACATCTTCGGCGAACTGGTCGAGAGCGGCCTTTCGCAGGAAGCGCCGGACTGGATCCACAACGAAGAGCGGAACCTCAAGAACCCGTCTTCCGAAGGCTATCCGACCAAGTACAAAGGACTCAACTACCTGAGCGGCACGCTCCGGGACAACGGTGGCGTCCATCGGAACTCCACGGTCCTGTCCCACGCCGCGTACCTTATGTGGAACGGCATCGACGGCAAGCAGTCCATGCGCATCGGAACCGAGACCCTCGGGAAGCTGCTCCTGAATGCCCTTGAACAGTTCGAACCGAACGTGACGTTCCAGCAGGCGGCGGTCACCATCTACAAGACCGCCCGCACCATGGGCCTCTCGAGAGATCAGGTGGAGTGTGTGGCGCAGGCCTTCAAGCATGCGGACCTTGCCGTGCGGGACAAGGATAAGGCGGCAACCTCCAAAGAGCCGTCGGTCAGTGTCCTCGACGCGGTCGGCTGACCGGAAAAACCTCATAGAACCACAAAAAAACGGACCCCGTTCGGGGTCCGTTTTTCGTGGTTTTGGAAGAATTATCTCAGAAGGTCTTCTTTGCCCAGTCGGCGCAGGCCGCGATGTCTTTGGCATCGGGTTTGCCCTTGTGGAAGCGAAGGAATTCGCCCTTGCAGTGGAAGTCGTTGTCGTTGACGGTCAGACCGATGGGAGTGCAGAACTCCTTGACGTACTTCATGCTGGACTCCCAGAGAGCCGGGCAGCTGATGAGGTAGATCTCACCGATCTTGTCCTTGTTAGCCTCGAGGAAGCTCTTGACCTGCTCCGGGATGGCGAACTTGTAGGGGCTGGAACCGAGGATGAGTTTGTCGACGGGGCCATCGAGGGGCGTGTCGACGGTGAGGGCCTCGACGCCGATGGCGTCAGCAGCGGCCTTGCAGAGTTTCTCGGTGTTGTGGCTTTCGGTGTAATAGCGGACAGCGATGCTCATGTGTATTTCTCCTTTTAAGCGATATTTTATTCAACGGTTTCATTATCCGTTTCAATGTGACCTGAAGATGACGTCGCCTTCTTCCGGCGCCGTGCGGGCAGGACTGTCAGGGCCGCCAGTGCGAGCGCGCCGGCGAGGGTCAGCAGGAGACCCGTGCGAAGACCCTTGGCGTGGTACTTGAAAGCGATGGTGTGCTCGCCGGGGGCGAGGTGGATGCCCGTGAGGGCGTTGCCGATGCGGCAGACCTCGTCAGAGGAGTAGTTGAGCGGTTTCCCGTCGACGGTGACGCTCCAGCCCTCGTCGTAGTTGATGGAGGTGTAGAGCATCTGGCCCTTGTCGATGGTGACGGTGCCTTCGACGGCGGTGTCTTCGAACTTCGTGACTTTCATCGGATTCTTCGACAGCTTGTTGTAAGCTTTCTGGAACACATCGTCATGCTGCTTGACCACGAACAGTTCGACATTGCCTTCGGCGTCGTTGACCGGGACTTCGATGCGGATCGGGATCTCCTTCGCGCGGGTGCCCATGTCGTAGACATACTGGTTGTCCGTGGCGACCGTCGTCTGGGCGCTGTAGCCGTCGTCTGCGGAGAGGTAGACCGTGTCCGCATTGGCGGTGCGGCAGTACATGTAGTACCGGGCCGTGTCGTCCGGGATGAAGGTGATCGTAAAGGACGCCTCGGCGTCGGGGTTCGACTTCGAGAACTGGTAGGAACCGGAGTTCAGGACATCGCTGAAAGGAGCGATGTTGCTGTAGCTGATGTCGGTGAAGGTGACGTTCGTGAAGACGTCCTCGTCGATGCCGGCAGCTTTGTGGACGAAGTCGTTCTGGGCATAGAACGGGTTGCCGGTCTCGTGTTCCCAGTTGACGATGTCATCGCTGACGCCGTAGGCCAGCGGCAGGTAGTAGTTGTTCTTGTAGACCGTGAGGCCCGAGATGTCTCCGATGTTCGTGAAGTACTTCGGGTCCAGGGTGACGTCCGGGTCGTTGTCCACGAGGTATTTGAGGTTGAACATGCTGTGGAAGACCGGCGTCTGGGGACGGTACGTGTAGCTGTTGATGAAGTTGCCGGCGATGCCGGTGTTGTAGTACAGGTTCGAGGAGTGCTCATAGGCCATCGACGAGAACTCGGAGATGCCGTTGTAGCCGTACCAGCTCGGGTTCATGCAGAGCATGGGGTACGTGGTCTCGACGCGATAGTCGCCCGCTTCGTCGTACTCGTCAAGGAACGAGTTCACGGCCTTCATGCCGTCGTATTCGCTCGTGTAGGACTCATTGGTGACGTCGATGTCGAAGTTGTCGATGTCGGCCACCACGACCTCCGCGAACATGCCGAGGAACATGAGGTATGCGACGGTCCGGATGCGCATCGCCTTGTTGTTGATGAGGGTCAGGAGGACCACATAAAGGGCGATGAACGCGAGGTTCACGAGGACCGTGGCGTCCCGGAAGTTCTGGACTTCCAGTTTGTCCGCGATGAGGATGAACCCACCGGTCAGAAGGCCGACCGTCAGGAAGTCTCTGGGCGCGAGCTCACGGAGCTTCGTGATGGTGCGGAACGCGAGGACCAGCAGGAAGAAGACGTACACGAAGGACTGGCGGTACGGCAGGTCGTTCGGGAAGTGGAAGCCGTGCCAGATGTAGTTGAGATAGTTGACGTTGAAGGAGACGGCGAGGAGGGCGATGAGCACGACCGACGCGACCTTTTCCTTCAGGGGGACGGACTTTACGTAGAAATACAGGATGACCAGCATGACCGTCCCGACGCCGCAGAAGACGTTCGGCAGGACCACGTCTCCGCTGGAGCGGATGGTGGGCTCGAGGTCGCCGAAATGGTTCGACAGGAAGTCGAAGAAGCTGAAGTAGCTCTCATAGTCTTCCGGGAACGTGCCGGAGGTGGCGGAGCAGGTCTTGAGTGCGTAGTAGGTGGGCAGCAGCGCGAAGGCGGACAGCAGTCCGGCGATGCCCGCGTAGAGGATGCAGGAGAAGAAGGAGACGGCGAACCGGTTCGTCCGGACGCGCTCCAGAACCGAGGCCTTGCCGTTCTCCGGAACGGGGAGTTCCCGGGTGGTGTCGGAGAACGAATGGTGGCCGAAGTAGTAGACGAAGAAGTACAGGACCAGGAAGATGGCGGTCATGTAAGCCATGTAGTAGGAGGACACGAGGAGCAGGGCGAGGGAGAGGCAGTAGAGAAGCGGTTTGCGCTCTTCCACGATGTACTCGACCCCGAGCACGATGAGGGGCAGCAGCATCATGCCGTCCATCCACATGATGTTCCAGTAGTAGGCGACGAAGTAGCCGGAGAAGGCGTACAGGAGGCCGAAGCCCGCGGTGATGGGGTTGTGCTTCCGGAACTGGGGAGACTTCTTGAGGTAGTAGGTGAAGAAGGCGGCGGAGAAAGCGGCCTTCAGCATGATGATGACGCCGATGGCCACGGGCATGTTCTTGTGGCCGAGGAGCAGGATGACCAGGATGGAGATGGGGCTCGACAGGTAGTTGAACAGGTTGCCGAGGAAGTTGCCACCGCCGCCGGTCTGCCAGGAATAGGCGAGACTGCCGCCGTGGGTGATGCGGTCATAGAGCTCCGCGAGGAGCGGCCCGTACTGGTGGTAGAGGTCCATGCGCAGGATGGTCACATCGCCAAAGGGGATCATGCGGTAGGCGATGCAGATGAGGATGAACACGACGATGGCCCCGCCAAAGGACAGCAGGACGTAGCGGTTTTCCCAGAGCAGCTTCTGCAGCCGGTCCGGTTCCTTCTGCGGCGATGTGCCCTCTGCGGGCTTTGTCACCGGTTTTGCGTTGATTTTCATGTCCATAAGGGTAGTTCTCCTGACATTCAAGGCTGTTGAGAACCAGTATATCAACTTTTGCCGCTTCTTTCAATGAAGGTTGTTTACCGGAGGCAATTATGGTAAAATATCCGATAAGTAAGTAAAGGGAGGAACCCAAACCATGCCTCAGAATACCCGTGGGAATTTCTCATCCGACTATGTCATCTCGGAAGAGGTCCTGGCCACTATCGCCGCCAACGCGGCCAAAGACGTGGAAGGCGTCGCCCGACTGGGCAGCCGGCCGGCCGACCTCTACACCACCTTCAAGATCGGAGCCGACGCTTCGAAAATGGTCGCGGTCACCATGACGGACTATGACATCCGCTGTCATGTCTACATCGACCTCGTCCACACCGCCAAGATCCAGGAGGTCTGCAGAAACGTCCAGACTGCGGTCAAGGAAGCCATCCAGAACATGACCGGACGTGTCGTCACCCGGGTCGATGTCTCCGTCACCGGCATCGCGGAATCGGCCGCACCGGAGGGGCGCCCCGACGTCACGGCAGCCATCGAACCTTGAACATCGAATAGCTTAGAGACACCTGCCGGAATAGCCCCACTGTCTCGGCAGGTCTTTTTTTACGAAACGGAGGAACATCCATGAACAGAAGTCAGGAGCGCGAACAGGCATTCATCGTCCTGTTTGAGACCATTTTCCACCCTGACACCACCGTCGGTGAGCTCTTTGAACTCGCCGAAGAGTCCGACTTTTTCACCGGGACCGTCTTTTCGCGGAAACTGGTGGAGACCACCGTCGAGCACGCCGCCGAGATCGACACCGAGATCGAAGCCCACGCCATCGACTGGTCCATCCAGCGCCTCACGAAAGTGTCCCTCGCCGTCCTGCGTCTCGCCCTCTGCGAGATCCTCTACTTCGACGACATCCCCGTCAGCGTCACCATCAATGAGGCTGTCGAGCTCGCGAAGAAGTACGCCGGACAGCAGGACAGCCGCTTCATCAACGGCGTCCTCGGCTCCGTGGCAAGAGAACGCGAAGAATGAGCCTCTATCTCGGATTCGACACGAGCAACTATACGACGTCGGCCGCGCTCTATGACCCGGAACAGAACACCGTCTGGCACGCGAAGAAACTGCTGCCGGTGAAGCCGGGCGAGAAGGGCATCCGCCAGTCGGACGCCGTGTTCCACCACACACAGCAGCTGCCGGACCTTCTGGAGTCTGCCTTGTCTCAGGCCGCTGAGGCGATGCGCCTCTCCCGCAGAGAACTGGCGGCGCAGGTCAACGGCATCGGCGTCTCCTCGAGACCCCGACGGGTCGAGGGGTCCTACATGCCCTGCTTCACAGTGGGCCTGACCCAGGCCCGGGACCTCGGCGCGGTGCTGGACGTCCCGGTCACGGAGTTCTCCCACCAGGAAGGGCACATCGCCGCGGCGCTGTACTCGGCCGGCCGGCTGGACCTCGTCGGCACGGAGTTCTGTGCCTTCCACGTCTCCGGCGGCACCACCGAGTCCCTCTTCGTGGTGCCCGGCACGGAAAGCCCCGTGGAAGCACAGCTCGAAGGCACCTCGACCGACCTCAAGGCCGGCCAGGCCATCGACCGCACCGGCGTCATGCTGGGACTGCCGTTCCCGGCTGGCCCGGCCCTCGAACAGCTGGCGCTGCAGTCGACGAAGACCTACAAGGTCCGGCCCTCGGCCAAGGGACTCGACGTGAGCCTCTCCGGTGTCGAGAACAAATGTCAGAAGATGCTTATCGAGGGGGAAGCCCCCGAAGACATCGCGCTCTTCTGTCTGAAGTCGGTGGAGGCCGCTCTGCAGAGCATGGCGGACGCGCTGCTGTCGCAGCACCCCGGGAAGCACCTCGTGTTCTCCGGCGGCGTCATGTCGAACGGCATCATCCGCAAAGACTTCGAAGCCCGGTACGACTGCAGTTTCGCCGCACCGGAGTTTTCCGCCGACAACGCCGCGGGCGTGGCCGTCCTGGCTGCCCTCAGAGCGGCACAGCAATAACGAAAAGGAGGAGACCTATGGAAACGGCAAGACCTCAAATGCTGACGGTCTCCCAACTGAATACATACATCAAGTCGGTGTTCGACCAGGACTACCGTCTTCGCAACATCCTCGTCGTCGGTGAAGTCTCGAACTTCACTGAAGCCCGGTCCGGCCACCTCTACATGACGCTGAAGGACGACAAATCCGCGCTGAAAGCCGTCATGTTCCGGGGCAGTGCCGTGCGGCTGAAGTTCCGGCCGGAGAACGGCATGAAGGTCATCGCCTTCGGCTCCGTCTCCGTCTATGAGGCCGGCGGCCAGTACCAGATGTATCTCTCCGACCTCCAGCCCGACGGCCTCGGTTCTCTGAACCTCGCCTTCGAACAGCTGAAGGAGAAACTCTCGAAAGAGGGGCTCTTCGACCCGGCGCGGAAGAAACCGCTGCCGGCGTACCCGAAGCGCATCGGCGTCGTGACGTCTCCGACGGCGGCCGCGTTCCAGGACATCTGCAATGTCCTGCGGCGGCGCTGGCCCATGGCCGAAGTCGTCCTGAGCCCGACCCTCGTCCAGGGCGTGGAAGCGCCGGCGCAGATCGCCGGGGCCCTGCGGCTTCTGGACGGTGCCGGTGTCGACGTCATCCTCGCGGCCCGGGGCGGCGGCTCCATGGAAGACCTCTGGGCCTTCAACGACGAGACCGTGGCCCGTACCGTCGCCGCCTGCACGACCCCGGTCGTCTCCGGCGTCGGCCACGAGACCGACTTCACCATCATCGACTTCGTCGCCGACCTGCGCGCCCCGACCCCGTCGGCCGCCGCGGAGCTCTGCACACCGGACTGGTATGACGAGTCTGACCGCATCCTTGCCTGCAGCAACCACATGCGTTCGGCGCTCCAGAACCGGCTCAACAGCGAGCGGACCCGTCTCTCGACCCTGGAGACGAGCAACGTGCTCCGGAGCTTCGACTCCCTCGTCAACGAGAAGCGTCTGAAGATCGACCAGCTGACCGACCGCATGGCCCGCAACGTTTCGGACCAGGTCCGCAGAGAGGGCATGCGCCTCGACCGGGCCACCATCACCCTCGACCATGCGATGACCGACCGTGTGAACGCACAGCGGTCCCGCCTCGCGAAGGCCGCCGCGAAGATGGAAGCCTTCGACCCCTTCGCCGTCCTGGCGCGGGGATACTCCATCGCCGAAACCGACGGAGGAAAACTCGTCAAGACCACCGGTGATGTACAGCCCAACGACAAACTCCATGTCCGTGTCTCTGACGGAACCGTGCACGCGGTCGTCGAGAGCGTGGAATCGAAATAAAGGTGACTACTATGGCAGAAAAGAAAGAACTCACTTACGAAGAAGCGATGACCCGGCTCGAGAAGATCGTCTCCATGCTGGAGACAGACACCCTGAGCCTGGACGATTCCCTGAAGCTCTTCGAGGAGGGCACGAAGCTCGCGCGCTTCTGCAACAAGACCCTCGATGAGGCGGAACTGAAGATCACGAAACTGAACAGCGGGGAAGCGGAAGCATGAACGAACTGAACACTCTCATCCTTGAGTCCTACTCCGACCTCGTCGACAGCCGCCTCGAACTGCTGCTGGAGGGGAAGGAGAAACCGGTCCAGGACCTGACCGACGCCATGCGGTACAGCACGATGATCGGCGGCAAACGCATCCGGCCCGTGCTCGTCCTCGAGTTCTGCCGTGTCTGCGGCGGAGACCCGGACCATGCGCTGGCGCTGGCCTGTGCCCTCGAGATGATCCATACCTCATCCCTCATCCACGACGACATGCCCTGCATGGACAACGACGACATGCGCAGAGGCCAGCCCTCCTGCCACAAGAAGTTCGGCGAGAACACGGCCCTGCTGGCCGGCGACGCCCTCGAGGCCTATGCTTTTGAAGTGGCGGCCGGGGCGGACCTTCCCGCGAAAACGACCGTGGAAGCCGTGAAGCTGCTGGCAAAGGCCACCGGTCCCTACGGCATGCTCGGCGGACAGATCATGGATGTGGAAAACGAGTCCCGGGACGATGTCACTCTCGACCGTCTCGAGGCCACCCACCAGAAGAAGACCGGCGCGCTCATCCGGGTCGCGTGTGAACTGGGGTGCATCGCCGCAGGGGCATCGAAAGAACTCCGCAAGGCGGCCGTCGAGTACGGCAAGAACCTCGGCCTCGCGTTCCAGGTCTGCGACGACATCCTCGATGTCACCGGGAACGAACTGCTCCTCGGCAAACCCGTCGGCTCCGACGCGGAAGAGGAGAAGGCGACCTACGTGACCCTGCTGGGTCTCGACGGCGCGAAAGAAAAAGCTGCTTATTACACGGAACAGGCATACAAGGCGCTGGAGGCCTTCGACGAGAACGGCTTCTTACGGGACCTCACCGAGTCCCTCCTGACCCGTGACAAATAAAGGACATTTATGGAAATGAAACTACTACAGCAGATCCACTCTCCGGAGGACCTGCGCTCGCTGGACGACCGGCAGTTGAAGGCACTCACCGGAGAGATCCGAGAAACGATCGTGGATACCGTCTCTCAAAACGGCGGGCACCTCGCGTCGAACCTCGGCGCGGTGGAACTGACCCTCGCCATGCACCTCGAGTTCGAGTCTCCGAAGGACTCCTTCGTCTGGGACGTCGGGCACCAGGTGTACACCCACAAACTTCTCACCGGCCGCTATGAGCAGTTCCACACGCTCCGGCAGAACGGGGGCCTTTCCGGCTTCCCGAACCCGGAGGAGAGCGAACACGACACCTTCGCGGCAGGCCACAGCGGCGCGTCCATCGCGGCGGGCTACGGCCTCTCCGTGGCGAAGACCCTCGAGGGCGACCCGTCCTACACCGTGGCGGTCATCGGCGACGGCTCCTTCACCGGCGGCCTCGTCTATGAAGCCCTCAACAACGCGGGCCACGAGAACACGAAACTCATCGTCGTCCTGAACGACAACGAGATGTCGATTTCACCCAACGTGGGTTCTCTGGCGATGTACCTCGCGGCCATCCGCACGAACCCCGGGTATTACCTGTTCAAGGATGAAGTCAAGAACACCCTCGAAAAACTCCCGGTCGTGGGCGACGCGGCGGTCAAGGGCATCGTCGGCGTCAAGAAGTTCCTGAAAGACCGGCTCTACCAGAGCAACATGTTCGAAGACATGGGCTTCAACTACATGGGCCCCATCGACGGACACGACCTCGACGCGCTCCGGGACGCCTTCAAGGGCGCCAAGACCATCGACGGACCCGTCATCCTCCACGTCCGGACCATGAAGGGCAAGGGGTATCTTCCGGCGGAAGAGAACCCCTCGAAGTTCCACGGCATCGGCAGCTTCGACCGGAACACGGGCGAGACGCCCGCCGGCGGCACGAACTTTTCCGCGGAATTCGGAAAAGCGCTCTGCACCTTCGCTGAGCAGGACGAGCACATCGTCGCCATCACGGCGGCCATGGCCCTCGGCACCGGGCTCGAAGAGTACGCGAAGCGGTTCCCGGACCGGTTCTTCGACGTCGGCATCGCGGAGGAGTTCGCGGTGACCTTCGCCGGCGGCATGGCCAAGGGCGGGCTCATCCCGGTCTTCGCGGTCTACTCGACGTTCCTGCAGCGGACCTATGATGAGATCGTCCACGACGTGGCGATGCAGAACCAGAAAGTGGTCCTGGCCATCGACCGCGCCGGCTTCGTCGGAGACGACGGGCGCAGCCACCAGGGCATCTTTGACCTCGCGTTCCTGCGGACCATCCCGAACAGCGTCATCTATTCGCCGTCCACCTACAAGGGCGTCGGACAGTTCCTGTACCGGGCCCTCTATGACGACGGCAAGGTCATCGCGGTCCGCTACCCGAGAGGGAAGCAGGGGTACATCCCGGACGACTTCAACCAGAATACCTACGACGACTACACTGTCCTCGACGGTGAGGAATACTACGCCGGCACTCCGATGGAGAGCCGGAAGCCGGACGCCTGCCTCGTCACCTTCGGCAGCCTGTTCCCGGAGGCCGCGAAGGCCCGGGACGAGCTGAAGGACGCGGGGAAGAGAGTCCGCATCATCAAGCTCAACAAGGTCTGGCCCATCAACGAAGGGGCCGTGAAGGCCGCCCTCGACTGCGACCGTGTCCTCTTCTATGAAGAGGGCGCCAAGTCCGGCGGCATCGGCGAGAACTACGGGTACCAGCTCCTTCAGCACAAGTTCGAAGGGGAGTACCGGTACATCGCCGTCGACAACACCTTCGTCCACCACGCCAAGCAGGACGCGCTCCGTGCCGAGTTCGGCATCGACGCCGCCTCCATGGTGCGGGACGTGAAAGGCGGAGACCATGAGTCAGAATAAACCGAAGAAGACCCGGCTGGACCTCGCCGTGTTCGAGCGGGGGCACACCGAGAGCCGGGAAAAAGCCAAAGCTCTCATCATGGCCGGCGCCGTCTATGTCAACGGCCAGAAGCAGCTGAAGGCAGGCACGAACGTCACGGAGGACGATGTCATCGAAGTCCGTGGAGAGAAGATGCCTTACGTCAGCCGCGGGGGCTTCAAGCTGGAAAAGGCGATGAACGAATTCGGCCTCACCCTGGAGGGCAAAGTCTGTATGGACATCGGCGCCTCCACCGGCGGCTTCACCGACTGCATGCTGCAGAACGGGGCCGTGAAGGTCTATTCCATCGACGTCGGCTACGGCCAGCTCGCCTGGAAACTCCGGACCGACGAACGGGTCGTGAACCTCGAGCGGACCAACTTCCGTTACGTGACCGAAGAACAGGTCCCGGAACCGGTGGACTTCGCGAGCGTGGACGTCTCGTTCATCTCCCTGCGCATCATCCTGCCGGTCCTGCGGGAACGACTGCGGGAGGACGGACAGGCCGTCTGCCTCATCAAACCCCAGTTCGAAGCGGGGCGGGAGAACGTCGGGAAGAAGGGCGTCGTCCGGGACAAGAGCGTCCATAAGGACGTCATCGAGACCATCACGACCTTCGCCCTCGAGAACGGCTTCAGCCTCCTCGGCCTCACGTTCTCGCCCATCAAAGGACCGGAAGGAAACATCGAATATCTCATGTTCATCGAGAAGGCAGAGGCTCCGGAGCGCCGGACCGCTGTCACTGCCGCCGAACTGGCGGACGCTTCCCACGAAGCGCTTGACAAATAACACCAAAACCATCAGACAAGGGGGACCCCCAACGTGAAGATCGCACTGCTGCCGAACCTGACCCGGGACACGGGCGGGAAGATCACGAAGGACATCTGTGACTGGCTCCGGAAGTACGGCGCGGAATACGCCTTCCAGGAGGAGGACCGGTCGGTCTTTGCCGACGTTCCGCTCATGGACGTACTGCCCTTCGAAGACCTCATCCCGTGGTGCGACGCCATCATCACCGTCGGCGGAGACGGCTCCATGCTGCGGGCCGCCAAGATGACCGTCTCGTACGGCAAACCGCTCCTGTGCATCGGCGCCGGCCGCCTCGCCTTTATGGCGGGCCTCGAACGCGATGAGCTGGACCTCCTGAAGGCCCTCATCGACGGGGACTACTGGCTGGATCCCCGCATGCTCCTGACGGTCCGCCTCATCCGGAACGGCCGGGTCCTCCAGGAAGAGAACATCATCAACGACGTCGTCGTCTGCCGGGGCTCGAAGGTCAAGATCATCGACCTCGACGTCTACTGCGACGACCGTCTCATCAATACGTACCGCGCGGACGGCGTCGTCGTCTCGACGCCCACCGGCTCTTCGGCCTACTGCCTGGCGGCCGGCGGCCCGGTGCTGAACCCCAGCATGCAGGGCACCGTCGTCACGCCGATCTGTCCCCAGAGCCTGTTCGCCCGAAGCATCGTCTTCAGCGCGGACAACCGGCTGTCCATCGCCATCAGCCCGGACTCCCGGTGCAAAGATGTGGTCCTGTCCCTCGACGGCGGCGACTCCATCAAAGTCATGGAAGGGGACATCATCTCCATCGAACGGTCGCAGTATGACGCGCAGTTCATCCGCATCAAGAACGACCCCTTCTTTGAGATCCTCAACAACAAGCTTGCCGGAACGGAGGTTGGAACCATATGAATGCTCGCAAAGACCGACAGAACCAGATCCTGACACTCATCGCGAATGAGCCCATCGCCACTCAGGACGAGCTCATCACGAAGCTGCGGGAACACGGCTACGAAGTGACCCAGGCGACCATCTCCCGGGACATCAAGGAACTGAAACTCATCAAGCAGATCGGCCTCGATGGCAAGTCCATCTACAGCGCCGGCAACCGGGAACCGGAAGGGTACCAGAATGGCACGAGTTCCATCCTGCCCGGCGGCATCATCTCGACGGATTACGCGATGAACACCTGCGTCATCCACACCCATGCCGGTATGGCGAACGCGGTGGCCGCTGCCCTCGACGCCATGAACTGGGACGGCATCCTCGGCACCATCGCCGGAGACGACACCATCTTCGTGCTCTGCAGAACAGAGACCAAAGCCCGGAACTTCCGGGACTCCATCAATACACTCATCGGACGGTAAAGGGGCGATCTTATGCTCTCGGAACTGAATATCCAGAACATCGCGGTCATCGAGTCGGCGGACATCTCGTTCGAGCCCGGCTTCAATGTCCTGAGCGGTGAGACCGGCGCCGGTAAATCGATCATCGTCGATGCCCTCAGCGCGGTCCTCGGCGAGCGGACCTCCCGGGAACTCATCCGGACCGGGGCCGACAGCGCCCGTGTCTCCGCGGTGTTCACCGGCCTGCCTTCGGACGTCGACGACCTCCTGAAGGACATGGACCTCGAGCCGACGGACGGGGGAGAGCTCCTCGTCACCCGGACCATCTTCGCGGAGGGGCGGAACCAGTGCCGCATCGGCGGGACGCCCGCGACGGTCGCCATGCTGAAGCGCCTCGGACAGAGCCTCATCTCCATCCACGGCCAGCACGACAGCCAGGACCTCCTGAACCCGGAAGTCCATTACCGGTACCTCGACGCCATGGGAGACTACGGCCCGCTCATCGACACCTACCGGGAGCACTACGAAGAGTTCACCGGCCTCTACCGCCGTTACAAACAGCTTTCCACCGACGAAGACGCCCTGCTCCGGCGCATCGACTTCCTGAAGTTCGAGATCGGGGAGATCGAAGCGGCGAACATCCGGGTCGGCGAATATGACGAACTCATGGACCGCCGGACCTTCTTCCGCAACTCGGAGAAGATCGTGAAGGGCATCAACAACGCCATCGCCGCCCTCTCCGACGGAGACGACCAGAGCGGTGCCGTCAGCCTCGCCTTCGACGCGCTCTCGGACCTGAAGGTCCCCGCGCAGCACATGGAGGAGGCCCGGGACATCGAGACCCAGCTGACCGACGCGGCCTACGCCCTGCAGGGTGTGCGCGATGCACTGCATGAAGCGCTGTACTCCTGCGCCTATGACCCCTCCGAGCAGGATGAGGTGGAGGAGCGCATCGCCGAACTGAACAAGCTCCGCTCCCGCTTCGGCAACACCGAGGAGGAGATCCTCCAGCGGCTCGCCGAGGAGAAAGCGGAACTGCAGTCCATCGAGGTCTCCGACGCGGACCGAAAGAAACTCGAAGAGGTCCTCGAGCAGAAGAAGACCGTGCTTCTCGCGGACGCGGAAGCCCTGTCGAACGCCCGGAAAGAGACCGCGAAGTCCTTTGAAGAACGGGTGAAAGGGGAACTCGAATTCCTCAACATGCCCTATGTGGAACTGGGGACGTCCTTCGAACGCTGCAAGCTGAACCCCACCGGCGCGGACGTCATCGAATTCCTCATCTCGCCGAACCCCGGTGAAGCCCTGAAGCCCCTGTCGAAGATCGCCTCCGGCGGTGAACTCTCCCGGATCATGCTGGCCATCCAGAACGTCCTCTCAAAGGGCGGGAACGTCGGCACCATGATCTTCGATGAGATCGATACGGGTGTGTCCGGAAGCGCCGCAGAGCGAATCGCGAGAAAACTGCAGGAAGTGTCCCGCGACCGCCAGGTCCTCTGCATCACCCACAGCCCTCAGGTGGCCGCCTTTGCCGACGCCCACTACCTCATCGAGAAGACCGTGGAGAGCGGCAAGACCTACACCCGGGTCACGCCCCTCGACCGGCAGGGCAGAGAGGCGGAGATCGCCCGCATCATCGGCGGCGAACAGGTCTCGGAACTTCAGCTCCGCAATGCCGCGGAAATGCTTGACTTTGCGGCAAGAAACGACTAAATTATTAAGCAATGCTTTAAGATGAAAAGAATTCTTTTAAGAAAGGTTGGGTCTGATGACCATCTATGACGAACTCGTTGCCCGCGGCCTTATTGCCCAGGTGACGGATGAAGACGAAATCAAGGAACTCATCAACGAAGGGAAAGCCACCTTCTACATCGGCTTCGACCCGACGGCGGACTCCCTCCATGTCGGCCACTTCATGGCGCTCTGCCTCATGAAGAGACTGCAGATGGCGGGCAACAAGCCGGTCGTTCTGGTCGGTGGCGGCACCGGTTATATCGGCGACCCCTCCGGTCGTTCCGACATGCGTTCCATGATGACGCCGGAGACCATCCAGCACAACTGTGACTGCTTCAAGGCTCAGATGGAGAGATTCATCGAGTTCGGCGAAGGCAAAGCGGTCATGGTCAACAACGCGGACTGGCTCCTGAAGCTCAATTACATCGAACTGCTCCGTGAAGTCGGCGCTCAGTTCTCCGTCAACAACATGCTTCGTGCCGAGTGCTACAAGCAGAGAATGGAGAAGGGCCTCAGCTTCCTCGAGTTCAACTATATGATCATGCAGGCCTACGACTTCTACCACCTGTACCAGAACTACGGCTGCAACATGCAGTTCGGCGGCGACGACCAGTGGTCCAACATGCTGGCGGGCACCGAGCTCATCCGCAAGAAGCTCGGCAAAGACGCATACGCGATGACCATCACGCTCCTCATGAACTCCGAGGGCAAGAAGATGGGCAAGACCGCCAACGGCGCTGTCTGGCTCGACCCGAAGAAGACGACTCCGTACGAGTTCTACCAGTACTGGAGAAACGTCGGCGATGACGATGTCCTCAAGTGCATCCGCATGCTGACGTTCCTGCCCCTCGAGCAGATCGACGAGATGGACTCCTGGGAAGGCGCCCAGCTCAACGAAGCCAAGGAGATCCTCGCCTATGAGCTCACACAGCTCGTCCACGGCAAGGAAGAGGCCGACAAGGCCCAGGCCGCCGCGCGCGCCGCGTTCCAGGGTGGCAACTTCGAGAACATCCCCGAGACCGTTCTGTCCGCAGACGACCTGAACGACGGCTCCATCGGCATCCTGACCCTCATGGTCAAGGCCGGTCTGGTCTCCTCCAACAAGGAAGCCCGCACCCTCGTCACGCAGGGTGGTGTCTCCGTCGACGGCGAGAAGGTGACGGCTCCGAACACCGCGTTCACGGCCGACCAGCTCTCCGGCGAAGGTGTCGTCGTCAAGAAGGGCAAGAAGGTCTACCACAAAGTCCGCCTCGGCTGACGACACAACGAAAACGAAACATGGCAGTATGGGTGCTCTGCACCTGTACTGCCATTCATGCGATTTATACCATGAAACTTGATGCATAAATATTCGTATATTCTATTGAATAATGAATATATATGCATTATAATACCTATCAAATATCCAAGATCCAGGGAGGATCCCATGAAACCTAAGATCTACATCGACGGTCAGGCGGGCACCACGGGCCTGCAGATCTACGACCGCCTCGGACAGAGAGACGACATCGAACTGCTCATCATCTCCGATGAACTCCACAGAGACGTCGAAGAGCGCAGGAAGTTCATGAACGCGGCAGACCTCGTGTTCCTGTGCCTGCCGGACGCCGCCGTCATCGAAGCGGTGTCGCTCGTCGAGAACCCCAAGACGAAGATCATCGACGCGTCGACCGCACATCGCACGAATCCTGCCTGGGACTACGGCTTCCCGGAACTGTCCCTCGAACACCGGGAGAACATCATAGGGAGCAAACGGGTCGCGAACCCCGGCTGCTATGCCTCCGGCTTCATCAGCATCGTTTACCCGCTGGTGAAACTCGGCATCATCGACAAGGACGTCCCGCTGACCTCCTGGGGCCTCTCGGGCTACTCGGGCGGCGGCAAGAAGATGATCGCGGACTATGAGTCCGAAGACAAGGGCGATGCACTGTATGCGCCGAGCCACTATGCGCTGAACGGCGACCACAAGCACATCCCCGAGATGCAGGTCATCTGCGGCCTTACGAAGAAGCCGGTCTTCAACCCGATCGTCGACGACTACTACAAGGGCATGGAGGTGGCGGTCCCGCTGCACGCGGAATTCCTGAACGGCTATACGGCCTCCCAGATCCACGACATGCTCTACACCTACTACCGCAACACCTGCAACGTCTCCGTGAACCCGGAGCTCGTCCAGGACGGCAAGTTCTACGCGAACTCCATGGCCGGCACGAACCAGATCCTCCTGAACGTCACCGGCAACGACGAGCGCGTGACCATCACGGCACTCCTCGACAACCTCGGCAAAGGCGCCAGCGGCGCCGCCGTCCAGAACATGAATCTGATGCTTGGTTTTGAGGAAAACAAAGGCTTAAAGTAAAGACAAGGCAATTTCCTTTCCCGGAGCTTTCATCCGGCGAGTGTCGCTGTGTGCAGCGATGCGGGGCTGTGGGCTTCGGGGGTGAAAGTGGAGGGAAACGGAAATGCCTGACTGACTCAGAATAAATCGCCCCGGAAAGGAGCACTCTCACTATGGAAAAAAAGGCATTTGTCACGAAGGAACAGGTCGAGGAGATCGTCAAGACCTGCCCGACTCCGTTTTACCTCTATGACGAGGCGGGCATCCGCCGCAACGTGGAAAACGTGAAAAAGGCGTTTTCCTGGAACCCGGGCTTCCGGGAGTACTTTGCCGTCAAGGCGACGCCGAACCCGAGCATCGTGAAACTGCTGGCGGAGTATGACTGCGGCACGGACTGCGCGTCCAGGACCGAACTCATGATGGCGAAGGCGCTGGGCCTTTCCGGCGACCACATCATGTTCTCCTCCAACGACACTCCCTTCGAGGAATACACCTACGCGAACGAGCTGGGCGCCATCATCAACCTCGATGACATCACCCACATCGACTTCTGCGAGGAGGCCTGCGGCGGCAAGCTGCCGGAGACCATGAGCTGCCGGTACAACCCGGGCGGCGTCTACACGCTCTCCAACGGCATCATGGACAACCCCGGCGACGCCAAGTACGGCATGACCAAAGCCCAGATGATCGAAGCCTACAAGACCCTCATGGAAAAGGGCGTCAAGCACTTCGGCATCCACGCGTTCCTCGCATCCAACACGGTCACCAACGAGTACTATCCGAAGCTCGCCAAAGAGCTCTTTGAACTGGCCATCGACCTGCGTAACGAGACCGGGGCGCACATCGCCTTCATCAACCTGTCCGGCGGCGTCGGCGTGGCCTACAAGCCCGACCAGACCCCGAACGACATCCTCGTCATCGGCGAGGGCGTCCGCAAGGCTTATGAAGAGACGCTGGTCCCCGCGGGCATGGATGACATCGCCATCTACACCGAGATGGGCCGCTTCATGCTGGCACCCTACGGCGCGGTCGTCACGAAGGCGATCCACGAGAAGCACATCTACAAGGAATACATCGGGGTCGACGCCTGCGCGGTCAACCTGATGCGTCCGGCGATCTACGGCGCGTACCATCACATCACGGTCCTCGGCAAGGAGAACGAACCCTGCGACCACGTCTACGACGTCACCGGCTCTCTCTGTGAAAACAGCGACAAGTTCGCCATCGACCGCGAGCTGCCGGAGATCGAGATGGGCGATTATCTGTTCATCCATGACGCCGGTGCCCACGGCTATTCGATGGGCTACAACTACAACGGCAAACTCAAGTGCGCCGAACTGCTCCTGAAGGAGGACGGCTCCGTCGACCTCATTCGCCGCGCGGAGACCGCGAAGGACTACTACGCCACCTTCGAGGGCACGGACTTCTACAACAAGCTCGATTTCTAAGGAGATAATTCATATGAAACAGATCCCGGGCGGCGTCTGCGCCGCAAAGGGCTTTTCCGCAGCGGGCCTGCGGGCCGGCATCAAGCCGACCTCGCCCGCCGACAAGAACGACCTCGGACTCATCGTCTCGAGCGTTCCCTGCGTCGCGGCAGGCGTCTTCACGACGAACCGCGTCAAGGCGGCTCCGGTCTGGCTCGACAAGGAGCAGCTGGCAAACGGGACGGCTCAGGTCGTCATCGCCAACAGCTCCATCGCCAACGCCTGCGCGCCGGAAGGGGAAGAGACCTGCCGCAGAGAAATGGCGCTGGTCTCCGAGGCGCTGGACGTGGACGCGTCCGACGTGCTGGTCTCCAGCACCGGCGTCATCGGCGTCCGTCTGAACGTCGAGGCCATCGAAGCGGCGCTGCCGGAACTCGTCTCGAAACTGGAGGCGTCTGAAGCCGGCTCCGACGCGGTCGCCCGCGCCATCATGACGACGGACACCGTCAAGAAGGAAATCTCGTACGAGTTCCAGGTCGGCGGGAAGACCGCCCACATCGGCGGCATCTCCAAGGGCAGCGGCATGATCCACCCGCAGATGGGCACCATGCTCTGTTACCTGACCACCGATGCCTGCGTCTCCGCGGAGATGCTCGACAAAGCCCTTCGGGAGGTCGTCGGCAAGACCTTCAACCGCATCTCGGTCGATGGCGACATGTCGACGAACGACACCTGTATCGTCCTCGCGAACGGTCTCGCGGAGAACCCGTGCATCGCCACAGAGGGCAAGGACTTCGAGGCCTTCAAAATGGCCATGTTCGCGGTCTGCCTGTACCTCTGCCGGCTGATGGCTAAAGACGGGGAAGGGGCCACACACCTCATGACCTGCAAAGTCTCCGGGGCCGCCACCGAACAGTCCGCGGAAGTCATCGGCAAGAGCGTCATCAACTCGTCCCTGACGAAGGCCGCCATCTTCGGCGCCGACGCCAACTGGGGCCGTGTGCTCTGCGCGATGGGCTACTCCGGCGAGGACTTCGACCCGGACAAGGTCTCCATTTCCTTCGTCTCCGACGCAGGGGAGGTCCTGGTCTGTGAGAACGGCCGGGGCGTCGACTTCTCGGAAGAGACCGCGAAGGAAGTGCTGTCCCAGGAAGAGGTCATCATCGACATCCGCATGCAGGAAGGCACAGAACAGGCCATCTGCTGGGGCTGCGACCTCACCTATGACTATGTCAAAATCAACGGCGACTATCGGACCTGACGGGCGCCTTTCAGGAGAGGATCTATATGGATAACTTCGACAACATCAACCACGTGAACATCACGCCGGAACAGCGGGCCCAGACCCTCATCGAGGCGCTCCCGTACATCCAGCGTTACTATGGCAAGACCATCGTCATCAAGTACGGCGGCAACGCGATGATCTCGGAAGAACTGCGCAAAGCGGTCATCGACGACATCGTCATGCTGTCTCTCATCGGCGTCCGCGTCATCGTCGTCCACGGCGGCGGCCCGGAGATCTCTGCCATGCTCAAAAAGACCGGCAAGGAGAGCAAGTTCGTCAACGGTCTTCGTTACACCGACGAAGAGACCATGGACATCGTCCAGTCGGTCCTCTGCGGCAAGGTCAACAAGGACCTCGTCAAGCTCATCAACGACGCCGGCGGTAAAGCGGTCGGCCTCTCCGGTATGGACGACAACATGATCCAGGCGGTCAAACTCGACAAGGGCGACGGCTACGACTACGGCCTCGTCGGCGAGATCGAGAACATCGACCCCGAAGTCATCTTCCACACCATCGGCAGCGGCATGATCCCCGTCATCTCGACGGTCGCCATGGGTACCGACGGCAACAAGTGCTACAACATCAACGCGGACACGGCCGCGGCGCGCATCGCCATCGCCTGCCACGCATCCAAACTCATCCTGCTCACGGACATCACCGGTGTCCTGAGAGACAAGGACGACGAGTCCACCCTCATCGGCCGCATCACCCTCGACGACATCCCCGAACTCAAGGAGTCCGGCGTCCTGCAGGGCGGTATGATCCCGAAGGTCGAGTGCTGTGAATTCGCCGTCAAGAACGGGGTCGCCCGCACCCATATCCTCGACGGACGCATCCCGCATTCCATCCTGATCGAAGTCCTGTCCCACAAAGGTATCGGGACCATGGTCTGGAGAGGGGAGGACAACACATGACCACGAAAGAACTCATGGCTCTCGACCAGCAGTACGTGCTGGGCACCTACGGCCGGAACCCCATCGCCATCTCCCACGGCAAGGGCGCGACGGTCTACGATGAAGAGGGCAACGAATACATCGACTTCACGAGCGGTATCGGCGTCAGCTCGGTCGGCTACGGCAACGAGAAATGGGCAAAGGCGATCTACGACCAGGCCCTCAAAATCGGCCATATGTCGAACCTCTACTACACTGAGCCCTGCGCGAAACTGGCAGAGCAGCTCTGCACCCGCACCGGTATGAGTGCCGTGTTCTTCGGGAACTCCGGCGCGGAGGCCAACGAAGGCATCATCAAACTGGCCCGGAAATACAGCTTCGACAAGTACGGGGAAGGGCGATCCACCATCATCACCATGAAGGATTCCTTCCACGGCCGGACCATCACCACCCTGAACGCCACCGGCCAGGACATGTTCCACCAGTATTTCTTCCCGTTCACGGAAGGCTTCATGTACGTCAAGGCCAACGACTTCTCCGAACTCGCCATGACCGCGGACGACACCGTCTGCGCCGTCATGATGGAACTCGTCCAGGGCGAGGGCGGTGTCAACGTCCTCGACAAGGAGTACGTGAAGACCGTTGCCGAGTACTGCAAGAAGAACGACTGGCTCCTGCTCATCGACGAAGTCCAGACCGGCGTCGGCCGGACCGGCACGCTGTTCGCGTTCCAGGACTATGACATCGAGCCCGACGGCGTCTCCTTTGCCAAGGGCATCGCCGGCGGTCTGCCCATGGGCGGTTTCCTGGTCTCCGAGAAGGCACGCGGAGCCCTCGGCCCCGGCACCCATGGTTCTACCTTCGGTGGCAACCCCATCGCCGCCAGCGCGGCTCTGGAAGTCCTCTCGGAGCTCGATGACCAGCTTCTGCTGGAAGTCCGGGAGAAGGGGAACTACATCGCCGCTGCCATCCACAACATGCGCTCCGGCAACATCAAGGCCATCAAGGGCAAAGGTCTCATGATCGGCCTAGAACTCATCGGCGCGGATGCGGGACAGATTTCCCAGGCGCTCGCTGCCCGCGGTCTCCTGACTCTGACGGCCCACGGCAACGTCCTGCGGTTCCTGCCGCCCCTCGTCATCACCATCGAGGAGATCGACAAAGGCCTCGCCATCCTGCAGTCCCTGCTCGGAGACTGAGATTATTTGGCAGTTGTCATTGACAAACTGAGGTCTCAACCTTTAGGATTAAGGTAACGGGACGGACCTGTTTGGGAATATGGTATCTTGATCATCTGGGGGTCTCGTCCTGAAATCGCTTTTTGGAGGTAAACATCATGAAAAAATTTGTTTGCAGCATCTGCGGATATGTCTATGAAGGCGAGTCCCTTCCGGCCGATTTCGTATGCCCCATTTGTAAAGCTCCCGCTTCGAAGTTCAACGAGATGGGCGGCGACATGAACTGGGCTGCCGAGCATGTGGTCGGCATCGCTTCCGATGTCCCGGAAGAGATCAAAGCAGGCCTTCGTGAGAACTTCAACGGTGAATGCTCCGAAGTCGGCATGTATCTTGCCATGTCCCGTGTCGCTTTCCGCGAAGGTTATCCGGAGATCGGCCTCTATTGGGAAAAGGCAGCATTCGAAGAGGCAGACCACGCCTCCCGTTTCGCCGAGATGCTCGGTGAGGTCCTGACCGACTCCACCAAGAAGAATCTCGAAATGAGAGTCGACGCAGAATTCGGCGCCACCGAAGGCAAGACCGAACTCGCCAAGAAAGCAAAGGAACTCGGCCTCGACGCCATCCACGACTCGGTCCACGAGATGGCTCGCGACGAAGCCCGCCACGGCAAAGCGTTCAAGGGTCTCCTCGAGAGATACTTCGGCTAAGCGTCACGCTTTCCACGGAAATGATGTTTCCATCGGCAATGGCCGGTGAAACCATATTCCTGAAAAAAGACTGCACCGGCATTTGCCGATGCAGTCTTTTTCTTTCAAGGTATTTGAGGATGGTCAGCTGACCATTTGTGCCCGTTTTGCTTCTTCTTCCGCGTTGTACTTCTCGGAGAGTTTCTTGTAGGCGATCTTGCCCATGCCTTCTCTCGGCATCTCGTCGATGACGATGGTATCGACCGGGCGGGCGAGGTCGTCGAGTTCCGCGACGTACATCGCCTTCAGTTCTTCAATCACGGTCTCAGGGCTCTTGTTTTCTTTCAGTTCAACATACGCGACCGGCCATTCGCCCTGGACGTGGTCAAAGTCCTTGACACCGACCACGGCGCAGCTCTTGACGGCTTCGTGACGGCCGATGAGGCCTTCGATCTGGGCGGGGAAGATCTTGTGACCGTTGAACGGCGTGATCATTCTCTTGATACGGCCCTTGATGTACAGGTAACCGTCTTCATCCATGTAACCGATGTCACCGGAGTGGATCCAGACCTTGCCGTCCGGATGCTGGATCATGACATTGTCCGTCTCTTTCGGGTCGTTGAGGTAGCCAAGCATGTTGGAGGGACCGGTCATGCAGATCTCGCCTTCCACGTTGTAGCCGACTTCTTCGGTGGTCTCCGGCTTGAAGATGGAGATGGTGTTCATGAGCAGGGGATAGCCGACGCTGAGGGAACGGAAGTTGCCGTTGCAGTAGCAGGAGCCGGCGGAGCTGACTTCACTCATGCCGTAGCCCTGGGACAGCGGGAAGCGGCTGCCGTGGTCCTTCAGGAAGCCGTTGAGCTTGGCTTCGGTACCGGCATTCATGGTGTCGCCGCCGGAACCGGCCGTCTCGAAGAAGCTGAGGTCGAAGCCGTTCGCCATCTCCTTGCTGTTCATGAGCTTTTCGTAATGGGCCGGGACCATCAGAGTATGGGCCGGACGGTATTTCTTGACGTAGTGGCCAACTTTCTCCTGGTCGAACTTCGGGATGATGACATCCTCGAGGCCGAGGCAGAAGGGCATATGGAGGCTGGAGACGATGCCGTAGGAGGAGAACATCGGGATGATGTTCAGGAAGCGCTGGTCTCTCGTGTAGGAGACGCCGCAGTTCTCAAAGGAAGTGGCGATGGCATTGAAGCCGTCATGGCTCAGCATAACGCCCTTCGGCATACCGGTCGTGCCGCCGGTCAGGGTGATGGCTGCACAGTCGTTCTCACCGTAGGCCGCGGTGTAGGAAGCTTCCGGATCGGTGGTGCCGTTCTTCGCGAAGGTGTTCCAGGTGATGACGTTGCCTTCTTCTTTGATCTTCGGTGCCGGCATCTTGAACTGCTTGACGAATTTGATGGCTTTTGGAAGAGAGGTGTCCGCGGAGATGATGATGATCTGCTCGAGTCCCATCTTCTGAAGATCGTCTTTCAATTTATCATAGAAGAGGTCGACCAGAAGGAGGATCTTCGCGCCGGAGCGGTCGATGAACTCCTTCATCTGTTCTGCGGTCAGACGCGGATCGAGCGTTATGATCGTAGCGCCGAGCTTGTTGAGGCCATACAGGGAATAAACGGGCTCCGGGAACGTGACGGTCGCGCATGCGACGATGTCGCCCTTCTTGACACCGAGGGATTCGAACGCTGCCGCGGCATTGTTGGACTGGTCGATCAGCTCACGATAAGTGATCTTCCGATCGAAGTAATTCATCGCGACGTTGTTCTCAAAGCCTTTATTGCGGCGAACGATCGCTTCATAGATCGTTTCTTTCGGAACTTCAGCTTTCTGTGCTTTTTCGCTGAAGAACTGCATCCAGGGTTTTTCCACGGAGGGAAGACGTTTTACATTTTCCATAGTGTTCCTTTTCGTTCCTGCTTTCTCTGAGATTTCTGAAAGTGAGTTGTACGGTTGTCTGAATACAAATCGGACAAACAATCCTTCCTGTGTATGTTATGGCTCAAATATAGAGAAAGAATCTTAAACCAATCTGAACTATATGCGGCCAAAATGTACGAGAACGACAAGGCGAATCACTTTACAAAACTGGACAGTTTTATATCAAATATCTTTACGCATGTCAGAAGTTTGTCAGAATCGTGCTTTCTTTGCGCAATTCCACGTGGTTTGACCATGTATAAAAAATGCACAATTGTGAAGCTGTTTTGTAAAATGCAATATGAATACTTTTATAAATAAATATTCTGTTTAAATATTCAGTTTTAATATTCGGTTAAAATATTCAGTCAAGTATCCCTGAAACAGAAAAAACCACCGGTAACGAGTGTTACCGGTGGTGGATTTTGTACGTTATCCAGTTGTAGCCAAATCAGTCTTTGATTGGAAGGACCTGCTGGAACTTGAGGCTCTCAGCCGGAATGTCGAGGTACTGGTTCATGGTGTCCCGTGCTTCGACTTTGGAGACTTTGCGGTCCACACCAAAGAGGGCAGAGCATTCCGGGCAGATGGCGAACAGGTCGTGTCTGTAGTTCAGAACACTGATGCCAAAGGCGCCGATGCCGTTCGAGGAACGGAGCATCTGCATGTTCACGGTCTTGCCGCAGTTCGGGCACGCGACGGGTTTCGAACCACCAAAGAATCCGATGGCGTCTGATGTCTTTTTCATTGTCAAGTCTCCTTCAAACCCAGATTAGATTTATTTTACTGTACTTTTCAGGGGTTGTCAATTTCTGTCAGTCCAGTTTGTCCGGGTGCTCCGGCAGGATGCCGCGGCGATATACGTCCATCAGGCGGGTCAGCATGTCGATGTTCTTCTTCAGCTTCTTGCCGATGTCGGTCTCGTAGATCTTGATGCGGTGGTCGCTCGGCTGCATGAGCACGGTCTCCGGGATGATGTCCTTGTTGGAGTGGACCGCGTCCTCAAACCCTTCGAAGGGCTCCAGCGCGGAGATCCGCATGCCGTGGGAGTTGAAGATAAGGCTGTATCCGGCGATGCCGGTGGTCTTCTGGTAAGCCTTTGAGAAGCCGCCGTCGATGAGGAAGAGTTTGCCTTCACCGCGGATGGGCGTTTCGCCCTTGGTCGTCTTGACCGGCGTGTGGCCGTTGATGATGTGGGAGAACTCGGTGTCGAGGCCGAACTCGTGGAGGATGATCTTGCAGCCTTCCGCGGTCTGGGTAATCTGATAGTACGGGTCTCTCGCTTCGGTCCAGGTGGACTTGTCGGCGATGAACCGGCGTTCGAACGTGGTGATTTTCTCACGGGCGAAGGTGGGTGCCCACTTGCCGCACCACAGGAACCACATGAAGTCCTGACCTCTCTGGCGGTTCGGGTCGTTGTCGGCGGCGAAGTAGCCGTCGCGGACCTTCTTGTCACAGTAGTCGAGGAGAGCCTTGCCGCTGTACTCCTTGCCTTCATAGTTGAAGACCTTGAAGGTGCCGTCCGCGTTCATCGGGACGCCGCCGTGGACCAGCAGGTTGCCGTTGTAGCACTTGTACATGGAACCCTTGTCGAGGAGGAAACGGACATGCTTCTGCAGCTTTTCGGAGCCGCGGAACGCCTTGACCATCTCGTTCATCATGTCCTGCTCTTCGGCAGTCAGGGTGTAGGGGTCTTCGGGGTCGACGGTGGGGAAGTCGCAGTCCTTCATCGGGTAGACCTTGCCGTCGATCTCGACGGTGCTGTCGTCATAGTTGATGTGCTCGAGGGACGCGCGGTCCATCATGTCGAAGTCCGGGTTGCGTTTGACGACCTGGCCCATCAGCTTGAAGAGGATCATGGTGATGGCTTTGGACATGCGGGCCGTCAGCAGCAGATCGCGGTTCTTCGTATGTTTCTTTTCCTCCTTGTCGAGGATGCGGGTGGCGAAGCTCGACAGGTCGGTGAGGGCATAGTACTCGTTCGCGAAGAGAGACAGCGGACGAAGGCTGATGCCGTAACCGATCTCGAGGACCGGCAGGTTGTTGTAGAGGATGGAGTTCGACAGGACGGTGGCGATGCAGATGGGGGAGCCCGCCGCGGCGCCGATCCACACGACGTCGTGGTTACCGAACTGGATGTCGAGGGAGTGGTGCTCCATCAGGGCGTCCATAACGATGTCGGCGCGGGGGCCTCGGTCGAAGATGTCGCCGACCAGGTGGAGGCGATCGACGATGAGGCGCTTGATGACGCTGCAGACCGCGGCGATGAAGTCCTGTGCCTTGCCGATCTCTATAATGGTATTTAAGATATTATCGTAATATTCTTTCTTATTGTGAAGGTCGAAGTCGATGTTGATGAGCTCATCGATGACGTACGCGTATTCCGGGGGAAGGGCCTTACGGACTTTGGACCGGGTGTACTTCGACGTGATGACGTGGGTCAGCTCGATGAGGTGGTGGAGGGTCTCGTGGTAGAAGGCCGTCTCGTCTTCCGCGGTCTCCAGGAGCTCCTTCATCTTTTCTTCCGGATAGTAGACGATGGTGGCGAGGGTGTCCCGCTCATCGGCCGTCAGGGTATCGGCGAACAGGGCGTCGATCTTTTCCCGGATGGCACCGGAGGCGCTGTTCATGACGTGGACGAAAGGCTCATACTCGCCGTGGACGTCCGACATGAAATGCTCCGTGGCCTTCGGCAGGTTCAGGATGGCGTTGAGGTTGATGATCTCGGTGGCGGCGGACTGTTCCGTCGGGTACTCTTTGCCGAGCAGCCGCAGGTATTCGAGTTCCGCCTGGGAATATTCTTTCTTTTTACTCATGATTTTCTCCCTTCCAGGGGTTGATACAGCTTCATTCTTTTTTATTATACATAAATTAGGGAGCGCTAACAACGGAGGAATAATTTTTTCTATTGGCGATTTAGGTGTTGATTTTTTGTAAAGCGCGTGATATTATATCAAAGTCGCAGCCACGGCTGGGACGTGCCTATGGGGGCGTAGCTCACCTGGGAGAGCGCTTGAATGGCATTCAAGAGGTAGTCGGTTCGATCCCGATCGTCTCCACCATGAAACAGATCACAGAATCCTGTGGTCTGTTTTTTCTTTGCAATTCTGTTTTTTATTGTTACAATAGGGTGAGCAAATCGCGAACCAATAAAAAAACTATGGAGAACAACTATGAAGATCTTAGTCATCAACTGCGGGAGCTCCTCCCTCAAATATCAGCTCATCGACATGGAGAACGAGCAGGTCATCGCCAAGGGCCTCTGTGAACGTATCGGCATCGCCGGCAGCCACATCGAAGGCAAGACCTTCGACGGCCGTGAATATGCGGCGGACCCGGACCTTCCGGACCACACCACCGCGTTCAGCTATGTCAAGGACGCGCTCCTCGAAGGCGAGTGCAAAGTCATCGACTCCCTCGATGAGATCACTGCCATCGGCCACCGGGTCGTTCAGGGCGGCGCTGTCTACAACCAGAGCGTCATGGTCACGCCGGAAGTCATCAAAGAGATCGACAAGCTTTCCGCGCTGGCCCCGCTGCACAACCCGGCTCACATCCAGGGCATCAACGCCTGCACCGAAGTCTTCGGCAACCTGAAACCCCAGGTCGTCGTCTTCGACAACGCCTTCCACAGCACCATGCCGAAGTATGCCTACAGCTTCGCCATTCCGCAGGACCTTGCGGAAAAACACCAGTGCCGCAAGTACGGTGCCCACGGTACGTCCCACAAGTACCTCGTCGAGCGTTACGCCGAGATGAAAGGCATCGACCTCGAAGGCACGAAGATCATCACCTGCCACCTCGGCAACGGCTCTTCCATCACCGCGGTCAAGGACGGCAAGTGCATCGACACATCTATGGGCATCACGCCCCTCGACGGTCTCATCATGGGAACCCGTTCCGGCTGCATCGACGCGTCCGCGGTGACTTACCTGCAGCAGCATGAGGGCTGGACCCCGGAAGAGACGTCCGAGTTCCTCAACAAAAAGTGCGGTCTCCTCGGTGTCTCCGGCTTCTCGAGCGATATGCGTGACAACATCGACGCCAGAGACAAGGGCGATCAGAACGCGAAGCTCGCCACCGACATGCTGTTCTATCAGATCCGCAAGTTCATCGGCTCCTATGTGGCCGCGCTGAACGGGGTCGACGCCATCATCTTCGCGGGCGGCATCGGCGAGAACTCCATCCCGACGAGAGAAGCGGTCGTCAGCGAACTCGGCTGGCTCGGCATCAAGCTCGACAAGGAAGCGAACGACTGCCGCGGCAAGGAGATCAAAATCTCGACGGACGACTCCGCCGTCGAAGTCTGGGTCATCCCGACCAACGAGGAACTGGCCATCGCAAGAGACACGAAACGTCTCGTCGAAGCGCAGTAACTGCAACAAAAACATCGAACCACGAAGCGCCCGGCTGTCCGCCGGGCGTTTTCTGCTGACAGTTTTGCCGAACCGTCGACAGGGCCAAAAAATGGTCTTGCGTACATCGCCAAAAAAGGCGATAATAGAGCAAAGTTATTCGAACATAGCATTTGTTTGGAAAGGAATCTTTTACGACTTATGGCTAACAATTACCCGTTCGTACTCATCCACGGCTACAACAACATGACCGACACCTTCGGCCCCGCCAGAGAAATCCTGACGGAGGCCGGCTACGAGTGTTACTCGCCTCACATCGGTCCGTTCACGGGCCTGTGGGACCGTGCCTGCGAGCTCTACGCCATGCTGAAGGGCGGCACGGTCGACTATGGCATCGCCCATTCGGAGCGCTGCGGTCATCCCCGGTACGGCAAGACCTTCGAGGGCATGTTCAAGAACTGGGGCGAACTCGATGAGAACGGGGAGAAGGTCAAGGCCCACTTCGTCGGACACAGCTTCGGCGGCGCCACCATCCGGTTCCTTCTGCACCTGCTCATCGAAGGCGATGAACGGGAGAAAGCCGTTACTCCCGCCGACGAGCTCCACCCGCTGTTCCAGGGCGGCCACGACGACTGGATCGAGACCGTTTTCACCGTCGCGGCACCCCACAACGGCACGACTGTTCTGACCATGGCCGGCGGCTTCATCTATACCTCCTACTTCATGGAGTTCTCCAAAGCAAACATCAACAGCGGTACGACGAAAAACGACGCGGACAAATACGACCTCGACCGCTTCGGTTTCACCAGCGACAAGCTGCGTCTCCGTTACGCACCGGAGAAGATCCGCGGTTATCTCAAGAAGAAAGAAGACAACTGTTTCTATGAGCTGACGCCTTCGGGCGCGGACCGCTTCACCGGCGACTTCCAGCCCTATAAGAACGTCTACTACTTCTCGGTCGCCGCCGTCGGCACCCAGCCCATCCTCGGCGGGGAAGCCCAGTGGCCCACCGATGTCCTGGTCGAGAGCCACCGCTCCTCGTCCATCATCATGGGCAGCATGCATTCGAAGTACTATGGCCCCGAATGGCGTCCCAATGACGGCCGGGTCCCGCTGGCCTCCGCACTCCACCCGAAGAACGAACCCTGGCAGGACTTCCCGGACGGTTATGACTACCGCGGACCGGTCGACAAGGGCATCTGGAACGTCTTCCCGGTGGAAGAACCGAAAGACCACAACTTCTACATCGGCGAAGAGGTCGACCCTGAAGTGTACAAGGAGTACATCCTGAAACTCGGCAACTTCATCGCCGCCCTTGATAAGTAAAATCAAAGAGCCTGGCTTATGCCAGGCTCTTTTTATGTGTCGTAGATCTCGAGGTCGCCTTCGATGGATTTGTCCATATAGTCGATGACGCAGGCGCGGGCGCTGACGACGTCCCGGGCGGCGATGTAGTCGAAGAGCTGCCGGTTGTTTTCCACCATTTCGCTGATGCCGTACTTCTTGCAGTACCGCTCCCAGAGCGTGATGACCGGAGCCTTGAAGGACTGGATGCCGAGGGGCACGATGATGTCCCCGCTGCGGTAGGCGAGCTCGTGCCAGAATTCGAAGGCGATGAGCGCCGCTTCCTTCGGAGTCGTGGCGGCGGACATGTCGCCGAGGAGCTTGCCGAGCACGTCGAGGTCCTCTTCGGTGGCGGTGTCGCAGATGCGGTCGACGACCATGAGTTCCGCGAACTTGCGGATCTCGAGGATGGAGCGGACGGACTCCTTCGTGAAGGCGATGCCCTTGTACTCCATGAGGGCGGTCAGCGTGTTGATGTTGCCGGTGTAGATGTAGTCGGCGACGACGGCACCCTTGCGGGGTTTGATCTCGATGAAGCCCCGGTTCTGGAGCTCGTTGAGGCCGCTGTTGACGACCGAACGGGAGATGTTCATCTGCTCCGCGAATTCGCGTTCGGTGGGGAGGACCTCACCGATTTTGAGCTCGCCGGAGATGATGGCATCCTGGATGGTCTTGACGAAAAGATCCCGAAGGGAAGGGGCCGTCAGTTGTTCAAGTTTCATAAGAATCGTTGCTCTTTTCTAACAAAATGATGTCTGGTCTGTTTTGGCTCTGGTTGTACCACAGACCACATGGGAATTATACTATACATTATGCCATGGCACAATATCTAGTTTTTGTGACATCCGATAAACCTCGGTTAGCACAAGGTAACTTTGTTGAAAGTTTGACAATGTCACACTAAAATTAAACTGTGAATTTCTATTCATAGGTATCAATTATCTTGTATTAAGTTTTGGGAGGGAAATTATGCCTAACATTCCGAAGAAAAAGGAACAGAGAAAGTACGACGCTGCCCAGATGCTCGGCGGCCGTATGGGAACTTATGGTTCCGACCATCCGGATCAGAGCATTCTGGACTGGACCAACATGATCACCCATGTCCGCCGTAAGGCCAAGGCTCATGACTATGACACCATCGGCCTCGAAGCGGTCGCCACCGCAGAGATGGGTGATATCGCTCTGAAGATGGAATTCCGCAAACCGAAGACCCTCGACGAGATCGCGGCTCTCATGGGTTGCAAGACCGACATGGACAAGCTCCATCTCGAGGACGTCCTCGAAGAGATGTGCTATCTCGGTGTCTGCGAATTCGACAGAGAGAACCCCGAGAAGGTCAAGAAGTACTCCATCAAGTCCTTCGTTCCCGGCATCGCGGAAATGCTGAACGAACACGCCGAGTGGTACGAAGAGTATCCGCAGCTGGCGGAGCACTTCGAACTCATGACCTATCAGCCGTTCGACGGCGCCATGATGGGTGTCGGCGCGATGGGTCTCACTCAGATGATCCCCGAAGGCGGCGCCGGCGTCGGTATGCACGTCATCCCCGTTGAAAAGGCCATCGAGTCCGAGAACACTTCCATCGACATCGAGCACATTTCTCACTGGCTCGACAAATATGACGGCAAATATGCCGTTTCTCCCTGCTCCTGCCGTCAGGAGCGTCACGAGCGCGGCGTCGGCTGCGCCGATGACCCGAACCACTGGTGTATCGCCGTTGGTGATATGGCGGACTACATGGTCCAGTCCAAAAAGCCCGGCCACTACATCGACAGAGACGAAGTCATGCGCATCCTGAAGGTCGCCGAAGACAACGGTTTCGTCCATCAGACGACCAACATCGACGGCTCCGACAAGATCTTCGCGCTTTGCAACTGCGACGTCAAGATCTGTAACGCACTTCGTACCTCCATGCTGTTCAACACTCCGAACCTTTCCGCTTCCGCTTATACTGCGAAAGTCAACCCGCAGAACTGTGTCGCCTGCGGCCGCTGCGTCGAGTTCTGCCCGGCCGGTGCTGTCAAGCTTGGCCAGAAGCTGAAGTGCAAAGACGGTTCCGAGATGACCTATGAATTCCGTGACGATCCCGCCGATCACATCTGGCTCAAGGATCGCTGGTCCCCGAACTACAGAGACGACAACCGTGAAGAGACCTATGAGTCCGGTACCGCTCCCTGTAAGTCCGCCTGCCCGGCTCACATCGCCATCCAGGGTTACCTGCAGATGGCCAAGGAAGGCCGCTATGACGAGGCTCTCGAGCTCATCAAGAGAGAGAACCCGTTCCCGGCAGTCTGCGGTCGTGTCTGTAACCGCAAGTGCGAAGAAGCCTGTACCCGCGGCACCATCGACGAAGCCGTC
>ONFJ01000023.1 GCA_900317085.1 uncultured Eubacteriales bacterium
AATGGTCTGTTATTCTGTTTTCTTTTTGGCGATGAACTGTTCGATCGGCACCTGCGACAGCACGATGGCGGCGAACATGACGACGCAGCCGAGGTACTCCCGTCCGGTCAGATGCTCGTGCAGCACGATGGCGCCGGAGAGGACGGCGAAGACGGACTCGAGGCTCATGAGGAGCGAGACCAGCGTCGGGTTCGCGCCCTTCTGGGAAATGATCTGAAGCGTATACGCCACACCGCTCGAGAGGATGCCCGCGTAGAGGATGGGGCCGATGACCGCGGTGAAATCGGACAGTGTCACGTCCGAGAAGAGCAGCATCAGGATGCCGGACTCGATCGCCACGACGGCGAACTGTACACAGGACAGCTCAATACCGTTGACCAGCAGTGAGTAGCGGTCGATGGTCATGATCTGGAACGCAAAGGCCAGCGCGCACAGGATGAGCAGGAAGTCTCCGCGGGTGATGCTGAACTCGCCGGGTTGGATGGACAGGAGGTACAGACCGATGACGGCAATGACCACACTGATCCATACACGGGCCGGCACCCGTTTCTTTAAGAAGATGCCGAGCACCGGGACCAGGACGACATAGAGGGCCGTGATGAACCCGCTCTTCCCTGCTCCGCTGAGCGCGATGCCCGCCTGCTGCAGGTTGGCCGCGATGGTCAGCATGGTGCCGCAGATGAGGCCGCTCGTCAGGAGCGCTTTCCACCGGTCTTTCTTCTGGTCCGGCGTCAGTTCCACGTAAGTGCCTTTCTTCAGAGCGCTCTGTTTGCGCCAGATGCGCACGCCCCAGGCAACGAAAAACAGGAAGATGGCCGCCACCACACTTCTCGCCATGTTGAACGAGAACGCGTCGAGGGTCTCTGACCCCTGCACCTGGGACACGAATGCGGTACCCCAGATGAACGCCGCCACGATGGGCAGTACGGTATGCCGGAAAAAGTTCAAGGCATGCGGCCTCCTTTCTGTAAGTTTTTCCTTAGGTATTATAACGAGAGAACAGAGTCCGTTCAAGACAAATTTTGCCTCTCAGGACTCTGTATGGTTTCTGGTGCTCCGCATGCCGTCTAGAATGACGGACCGTGCGTGCAGCGCGTCTTCTTTTGTGGCGGGCGGTATATCGCCCAAGGGGTACTCCATGCCCAGTTCCTTGTACTTCGGCCGAGCCATGTCATGGTATCGGAGCACGTCCAGCGCCTTGATGTTCCGGAAGGGACCCAGGAACGCGCCGAGTTGAAAGAGCCACTCATCGTTCAGCGTAATGCCGGGCACGACCACATGGCGGATCCACACCGGTGTCCCCCGCTCTGCAAGGTACGAGAGGAACGCGAGGATGTTCGTGTTCGGCTGACCCGTGAGCTTTTTGTGCTCCTCGTTGTCGATATGCTTGATGTCCAGCATGACGAGGTCCGTGACCTCCATGAGCCGGTCGAATTCCCTGAGGCGATGTACGTCCTCCGGGTCAAACGTGATGCCGGACGTGTCAAGGCACGTGTCGATGCCCCGCGCTTTCGCTGCCGCGAACAGTTCGGTCACAAAGGCGATCTGTGTCAGAGGCTCCCCACCGGTACAGGTGATGCCGCCGCCCTGGAGAAGGGTCGACACACCGTCGTACTCTTTCAGGATGTCCTCCACCGTCCGTTCGGTGCCCCGGCTCCTCTCCCAGGTGTCCGGGTTGTGGCAGTAGAGGCAGCGCATGGGACAGCCCGCCAGAAAGACCACGAACCGGGTCCCCGGACCGTCAACGGTGCCGAAGGACTCGGTCGAATGGATGTAACCGGTCATGTGCTTACAGGCCGGCGTGGAACGTACGGGAGATGACGTCATCCTGCTGTTCCTTCGTCAGCTTCGTGAAGTTGACGGCGTAGCCGGACACACGGATGGTCAGCTGCGGGTACTTTTCCGGGTGTGCCTGGGCGTCCAGGAGCATGTCCCGGTTCAGGACGTTGACGTTCAGGTGATGACCGCCTTTTTCTGCATAGCCGTCGAGGAGTCCGACGAGGTTTTCCACTTGAGACTGTGTTGCCATAGGATACCGTTCCTTTCTTATTCGATGGTGATGGTGTCGTCGCAGCAGCCTGCGTCGAGTTCCAGTTCGAGGTCGAGGTCGCCCATGAAGACGTCGTCTTTGCCGAGGGCGTTCGGGATGATCGTAAAGGTGTTGGAGATGCCGTCCTGGGCATATTCGAAGGGAAGCTTCGAGACCGAGGACAGGGACGCGGCGGCGCCATGGGTGTCTCTGCCGGACATCGGGTTGGCGCCCGGCGCGAGGGGCACGCCCATCTTCCGGCCGTCAGGCGTGTTGCCGGTCTTCTTGCCGTAGACCACGTTCGAGGTGATGGTCAGGATGGACATGGTCGGGATGCTGTCGCGGTAAGTGTGGTGCTTGCGGATGGCATACATGAACTGCTGGACGGTCTCGACGGCGAGGCTGTCGACGCGTTCATCGTTGTTGCCGTACTTCGGGAAGTCCCCTTCCACTTCGTAGTCGACGATGACACCGTCCTCATTTCGGATGGTCCGGACCTTCGCGTACTTGATCGCCGACAGGGAGTCCGCGACAACGGACAGGCCGGCGATACCGGTGGCAAAGTACCGTTTGACGTGTTCATCGTGAAGGGCCATCTGCAGGCTCTCGTAGTTGTATTTGTCGTGGGAGTAGTGGATGACGTTCAGGGTATTGACGTAGAGCTCCGCCAGCCAGTTCATCATGGCGAGGAACTTCTCCCAGACGTCGTCGAAGTCGAGGTACTCCCCTTCCACCGCGCGGAACTTCGGACCGACCTGGGTGCCGAGGCGCTCGTCCACGCCGCCGTTGATGGCGTAGAGCAGGCACTTCGCGAGGTTGGCACGGGCACCGAAGAACTGCATCTCCTTGCCGACGCGCATGGAGGAGACACAGCAGGCGATGGCGTAGTCATCGCCGTGGGTGACCCGCATGAGGTCGTCGTTCTCATACTGGATAGAGGACGTGTCGATGGAGACCTTCGCGCAGTAGTTTTTGAAGCCCTGGGGCAGCCGTGTGGACCAGAGGACCGTCATGTTCGGTTCCGGCGCGGTGCCGAGGTTCTCCAGGGTATGTAAATACCGGAACGAGTTCTTCGTGACCAGCGGGCGACCGTCGATGCCGACGCCGGCGAGGGACTCGGTGACCCAGGTCGGGTCTCCGGCAAAAATGTCGTTGTAGGCAGGTGTTCTCGCGAACTTGACCATACGGAGTTTCATGACGAACTGGTCGATGAGCTCCTGGGCCTCTTCCTCCGTGAGGATGCCCTTCTGCAGGTCGCGCTCGATGTAGATGTCGAGGAACGTGGACGTTCTGCCGAGGGACATGGCCGCGCCGTTCTGCTGCTTGACCGCGGCGAGGTAGCCGAAGTACAGCCACTGGACCGCTTCCTTCGCGGTGGTCGCGGGACCGGAGATGTCGAGGCCGTAGATGGCGCCCAGCTCTTTCAGTTCCTGCAGCGCGCGGATCTGCTCCGTAAGCTCTTCCCGATGACGCATGTTCTCGGTGGTCATCCGAGTGGGCGCGAACCGGAACTCCTTCTGCTTTTCGGCGATGAGGTTGTCCACCCCGTAAAGAGCGACCCGGCGATAGTCGCCGATGATGCGCCCGCGGCCGTAGGCATCCGGAAGACCGGTGATGATGCCGGCGTGGCGGGCCGCCTTCATGTCCGGCGTATAGATGTCGAAGACACCCTGATTGTGGGTCTTTCTCCACTTCGTGAAGATGTCGACCACATCGTCATCCACTTCATAGCCATTGGTCTCACAGGCCTGCACCGCCATGCGGATGCCGCCGAAGACCTGCAGGGAACGCTTCAGAGGTTTGTCGGTCTGCAGACCGACGATCTGCTCGAGGTCTTTGTCGATGTACCCTGCCGGGTGCGATGTGATGGTCGAGACCACGCTCGTGTCCATGTCGAGGACGCCGCCCTGTTCTCTCTCCTGCTGAAAGAGGTCGAGGACCTCTCCCCACAGTTTTGTTGTGCGGTCCGTGGGACCGGCGAGGAAGCTCTCATCGCCCTCGTACAGAGTGTAGTTGAGCAGGATGAAGTCCCTCACATTGATGTGTTTCTGCCAGGTACCGGCTTTGAAGCCGTCCCAGCCGCCGTTGTTGACAACGAAATCCATAACCTTACCTTCGTTTCTCCCTTTGTAAACGAGCACAATATATTCTGTGCGTTTCAAAACAATTCCACAAGATGTAGACATCCTGGAATGTCATTATACTTAATTTTGAGTATAAAGACAATTGCCAGGGCAATCATTCTGATAAAATCGGCAAGGTGACTAAAACCCCTGCAAAATGCAGGGGTCCGGCTGTGGATTATTTTTCTGTGAAACGAAAAAGAGAGCGCTTCTTGCGAAACGCTCTCTCGATTACCTAGAACATTGGAGTTTCCTCACAAACCTTGGTTTGTTTTGAACTTTCGTAATAATCTCAGAAATCAATTAAACTGTATTTCGGACTCACCTATTTTCCTTCGATACGTTTAAACTAATTGGTTTCCCCTTTTTGTTTTCTGATTATTTCTCTTGTACGTTCAAGGTTGTTTTTGTTTTTGTAAACTCGTTTGAAAACCGTTTTCAGTTGATCTGATTTCGTTTCATTCCATTCGTTTCAGTTACTACGTCTGTCTCCGACTGTCGTTTTTCATCTCTGAAATGTGTCTGGATCTGTTTGTCTCTGTCTTCTAATGACAATTATCTTTTGAAGAAGACCTCTGTCTCGTTTGCAGCTCAGATTTGTTCTTTCTTTTCAAAAGGTCTTCGAAACTTTTTGGGGTTTCCTTCTTGAGAAGACTTTCATAAGTTTACCATCGTTCTTATGAATACGGCCTTTTGTCTGACTGCCTATTTACACCAGGTTAGATGTTGACTTGTTTCTCTTCCAAGTTCATCTGCTCAACGTTGGTCTTTCTTTTGTTCAAAAGACGTCGTCTTTTTGGGCCTGACATTTGAGACTGTTACTTGGTCGATCCGTACTTTGGAATGTTGTATTTTATTTTATTCAGTTGATCTGTTGTAATTGGTTTTCGTGAGCTTCTTCATTCTGATGGCGGTCCTTTTTTGGATTGGCTCTGTCAGAATGGTGCTTTTTTCAAATTCCTGGTTTTTGGATTTTATGCCTAAATTGTGGTTCAGGTTTTTGTTGTGTGAGGAATTCGAAATCAGCGATTATTTTATTTTATCCGATTTCGCTTCCCTCTCGAAAGCGACGTTAGAAGAAATTCATTCTCTGATTGTACCGGGTCTCTGTCGTTTTTGTTTTTGTTTTGACTTGTTTTCCCGGTAATGATGATTCCAGAACGCTTTCGGAGTTCAGCGGCAAATTACCTCTTCACTGTACATTGGAATCAGTCCTTTCGTAGTACCTTTTTTGTTTCATTTTCTTACATGAAACGGTACTTCAGATACTTTTTGAAGAATTGAGAATTCGTGACATTTCGTTTGTCTGGGTGTCCTTTCAGCTCGCTTTGGCTGTTTTCTTGTCCCTTTGAAATGTGGTTCTCTTTTCTTCACCCCCATATTAACAGTAAAAGGGCCAAAAGTCAACAGGTTTTTGACGAATTTTTATCTTATTTTTCAACTTTTTGGAAAACTTCTATGCATGTTGCACAAATGTTGTCCGTTCAACCACATACAAAAAGCTCCTCTGCCCCGGGTATACGGAACAGAGGAGTTCATTTTTCTCGTAAACCGATCAGATGGAGATCTCGTGGGCCATTCTGTAGATGTCGATGTCGATCTCTTTTTCCATCTGCAGCGCTTCCTCGATGTCGTAGTCGACGATGGTGTCGTTCTTGATGGCGACGACACGGCTACTGCAGTCGTCTCTCAGAAGACGCGTTGCATAGTTGCCCATGCGGGACGCCAGGACACGGTCGTTGACGGTGGGCGAACCGCCGCGCTGGACGTGGCCGAGGATGGTGGCACGGGACTCGACGCCGGTCTCTCTCTCGATCTGACGGGCCATTTCCGTTGCATCGCCGCAGCCTTCGGCAAAGATGATGATGAAGTGCTGCTTGCCGGTGGAGATGGTCTTCTTCATACGCTCGACGACGTCGATGTCGAAGTCGTACTCGAACTCGGGGATAAGGATACTGGTCGCACCGACGGCAATGCCGGAGTAAAGGGCGATGTACCCCGCCTTTCTTCCCATGACCTCGATGACAGAGCAGCGGCTGTGGGACTCGGTCGTGTCTCGAACCATGTCGACCATCTGCATGACGGTGTTCACCGCGGTGTCGAAGCCGATGGTGAGGTCGGTACAGGAGATGTCGTTGTCGATGGTGCCGGGGATGCCGACACAGTTGATGCCTTTGCGGGACAGGGCCTGGGCACCGCGGAAGGAACCGTCACCGCCGATGACGACGACGCCTTCGATGCCGAGACGGTGGCACATGTCGGCCGCCTTCTCCTGACCGCGGTCGGTCATGAACTCCATGCTGCGGGCCGTTCGGAGAACGGTACCACCGCGCTGTACGATGTTGGATACGCTGCGCAGGTTCATCTCCGCGACATCACCGGACATCAGGCCTTCATAGCCGTTGTAGATGCCGACGACGCGCATATCGTTTTCAAGGCCGGTACGGACGACGGCACGGACAGCTGCATTCATGCCCGGGGCGTCGCCGCCGCTGGTAAGGACGCCGATCGTTTTCATATGAGTACCTCCATAGGGGTCTTATAAATACTATTTATAACGTTATTTTACTCTTTGAAACAACAATGTCAACCGATAGCCCGTTTCACATATCGTTTAACGTCGGAAGACATTCTCGTCTCCGAGGAGGCGTTTCAGTTCTCCCAGGAGACCGTCACTGACGAAGATGGTGCCAAAGCGCTGCTGTCTCACATACCGCTCCGTGCTCTTGAAGTAGTAGTACACAGACTCGGTGCCGCCGGTGAAGATCTCCATGAGGTTGTCGACCTTCGGCAGCCGTGGGTCCTCCTCCCCGTCGAAGCGCAGGAACAGGCCGTTGACCTTGTGCTGCTTCGGTGCCGGGGCGTTCTGCTTCGCCGGAGCCGCGCTGACGGGAGCGCTCTTCTTCCCGGCCGGGACACTGCCGTTGCTGGGACATTCCTGCAGGCCCATGGCGATGAGCCTCGGACGGTCCTCATCTTCCACCTGGAGGCGGACCCTGCAGAGCAGAACGGCGCCGTCTCGAAGCAGCGGTCCGTATTCGGAATACGTTTTCGGGAAGACCGTCATGGACATGCCGCCGGTCAGGTCCTCCGCAAGGACCGTGGCCATGGTCGTATTGTTCCGGGTGAGGCGGATGCGGATCTCGGAGATCATGACGAGGACGTTGACCAAATCGCCATCCTTGTACTGCGAGGTGCCGTCTTCCGTGGCCGCCAGCAGTTCATAGAGTTTCACACAGCCGAGGTCATCGGACAGGGACGCGTAGCGCTGCATCGGGTGGCCGGACAGGTAGAGGCCGGTGGTCTCCTTTTCGAAGGCCAGGAGGTCGAGGTGGTCGAACTCCGCGAGTTCCGGCACCGTGACGCCCTCCTCCTGCACCGCTTCGGGCTCCATGACTTCGAAGAAGCCGATCTGCCCTTCCACGTTCTTGCGCCGGTCGCTGTCGAGGCCCGCCAGCATCTCCGGCAGGACCGTGATCATCTGCCGGCGGTTCAGGTCGAGGCCGTCGAGGGCACCGCACTTGATGAGGCTCTCCACCGCCTTGCGGTTGAAGTTCCGCCCGTGGATGCGTTTCAGGAACGAGTAGAAGCTCGTGTAGGGCCCGGAACGTTCCCGCTCCGAGACGATATCCGCAATGAAGTTCCGCCCGAGTCCCTTGACCGCCAGCAGTCCGAAGAGGACTTTGCCGTCCGAGATGGCGAACCGCGCTTCCGACGTGTTCACGTGGGGCGGTACCACTTCGATGCCGAGTCTCCGGCATTCGGCGATGTACTCCACCACCTTGTCGGTCCAGTCCAGCACGCTAGTGATCTGGCACGCGAGGAACTCCGCGGGGTAATGACATTTGAGGTACGCGGTCTGGTACGCGAGGGTCGCATAGGCCGCCGCGTGGGATTTATTGAAGGCATAGGACGCGAAGCTGATCATCTCGTCGAAGATCTTGTTGGCGGCATCCTCCGCAATGCCGTTCTCCCGGCACCCGGAGACGAAGTTCACCCGCTCCTCTTCCATGACCTTGTGTTTCTTTTTGGACATGGCCCGTCGGACGATGTCCGCGTGGCCGTACGTGTACCCCGCCAGTTTCCGGCAGACCTGCATGACCTGCTCCTGGTAGACCATGCACCCGTAGGTGACATCTAAGATGTCTTTCAGTTCCGGCGTCACATACGTCACGAGAGACGGATTGTGCCGGTTGCGGATGTAGGTCGGTATGGAGTCCATGGGTCCCGGCCGGTACAGGGACGTGATGGCGATGAGGTCTTCGAGCTTTTCGGGCTGGAAGCGGATCATCACCGACTTGAGTCCCGAGGACTCGAACTGGAAGACGCCTTCGGTCTCCCCTTTTCCCAGCATGGCAAAGGTGGCGGGGTCGTCTTCCGGAATGGTCTTCACGGAGAAGTCCGGTTCTTTTCTCCTTACGAGTTCCTCGCAGTCCTGGATGACGGTCAGGGTACGGAGCCCTAAGAAGTCCATCTTGAGGAGTCCCAGCTCCTCGAGTTCCGTCATCGTGTACTGGGTGACCGTGGTGCCATCTTTCACAGACAGGGGCACATAGGCATCGACGGGGTCTGCCGTGATGACGACGCCTGCCGCGTGGGTCGAGGTGTGTCTCGGCATGCCCTGGATCTTCAGGGCGTTGTCGATGAGGACTTTGACCTCCGGGTCGTTCTCATAGAGGTCGTTCAGTTCCTTCGTGATCTTCACGGCCCGCTCCAGGTCGTGGCTGAGGGGCCACGGGATGAGCCGGTTCACGGAGTCCACTTTACTGAAGGGGATCTCCAGGACTCTGCCGACGTCCCGGACGGCCTGCTTGGCCGCGAGTGTTCCGAAGGTGACGATCTGGGCCACGTGGTCCGCGCCGTACTTTCTTATGACATAGTCGATGACCTCTCCCCGGCGTTCATAACAGAAGTCGATATCGAAGTCCGGCATGCTGACTCTCTCCGGGTTCAGGAACCGTTCGAAGAGGAGGTCGTACTTCATGGGGTCGACATCGGTGATGCCCACACAGTAGGCCGCGATGCTGCCCGCGCCGGAGCCACGCCCCGGTCCCACCGGGATGTCCTGGCGTTTGGCGTAGGCGACGAAGTCGTGGACGATGAGGTAGTAGTCGGTATACCCCATCCGGTCGACGACGGACAGTTCGTAGTCGAGGCGTTCCCGGTATTCTGTCGGAGGATCATCACCGTATCGGCGTACAAGGCCTTCCTCCGCCATCGCTCTCAGGTAAGCGGCATGGGGGTCCGCTTCGGTCAGGCCGTAGGGGTTGTCTTTCGGGATCTCGAAATGGGGCAGCTTGGTGACACCGAACTCCAGTTCGACATTGCACCGTTCGGCGATCCGCTGCGTGTTCTCGAGCGCTTCCGGTATATCGCCAAAGAGGTCCCGCATCTGGTCTTCGGACTTTAAGTAGAACTCCTCGGTGCGCAGGTCCATGCCCGTCTCTTCCTTGAGGGTATGGTTCGTCTGGATGCAGAGGAGGATCTTCTGGGTGCGGGCGTCTTCCTGTCGCAGGTAGTGCGTGTCGTTCGTGCACACCATCGGGATGCCCGTCTCCCGGGAGAGTCGGATGAGCTGGGCGCGGATCTGCGCCTCTTCCGGCATGCTGTGGTCCTGGACTTCGATGAAGAAGTTGCCTTCCCCGAAGATGTCGAGGTACTCGAGGGCACAGGCCTTCGCCTTTTCATAGTTGCCGTCCATGAGGGCAGACGGTATATCGCCCGCCAGACAGCCCGACAGGGCGATGAGCCCCTTCGAGTATTTCCGCAAGATCTCCCGGTCCATGCGGGGTTTGCGGTAAAAGCCCTCCGTGAAGGAGAGGGACACGAGTTTCATGAGGTTCGCGTACCCCTCGTTGTTCTCACAGAGGAGGACTAAGTGGTGCCGTTCGTTGGCAAGGGGGCCCGCTTTGTCGAGCCGGCTCCCTGCGGCGATGTACGCCTCCACTCCGAGGATGGGTTTGACACCGGCGGCACGACAGGCCTTATAAAAGGCAACGGCGCCATACATGACGCCGTGATCGGTGAGTGCCAGACTGTCCTGGCCGAGTTCCTTCGCCCTGGCCACCAGTTCCGGCACGCGGCAGGCGCCGTCGAGCAGACTGTATTCACTGTGCACGTGCAGATGCGTGAATGCCATGACGACACCTCCCTTTTATGCTTACTGTTTGTTCTTTTCGATGAGTTTCAGGTCGTCCGCGATCTCCATGATCTTCTGCAGACGGTGGTTGACGCCGGAGCGGCTGATGGGTTCCGACAGATTCTCCCCCAGTTCCTTGAGGGAGTAGTCCACGTTCTCGACCCGGAGCTTCGCCAGTTCTCTCAGTTCCGGCGGCAGGGACTCGAGGCCCCGCTTCTGCTCGACGAGTTCGATGGCCTTGATCTGCTTGTAGGCCGCGTCGAAGGTCCGGGTGGAGTTCGCGTTCTCAAAGTTCATGCGGCGGTTGACCCGGTTGCGCATGTCCTTATACATCTTGGTGCCCATGAGTTCCAGCGAGGACTCGGTGGCCCCCATCAGGGTCAGGAGGTCTTCGACGCTCTCGCTGTCCTTGAAGTAGATGACGTGGGCGCCGTTCCGCTGGACATACTTCGGGCCGAGGCCCGCTTCCGTCAGGAGGTCGCAGAGGTCCATGCACAGGCTCTTCGTCGAGAGGACATATTCCATGTGGTAGTCCTTCTCGGGGTCTGTGATGGTGCCGGCGGTCAGGAACGCGCCCCGGAGCAGGGCCGAGCGGCAGCCGTCATCCTGAAGGATGCCGGTGTTGAGGCGGCGATTCACCTCGTTCCCGCTGTACCCGAATTCGGAGAGGATGGCCTGCCGGTCGACGGGGTCTTCGACGACGACCCGGTATTTCCCGCCGGCGGTCCGTTCCCGCTTCGGCTTGTGGCCGGTCATCTCGCGGACGGCGGCCGCGTAGCGGTCGGCGATGTCCTTGTGCTCCGTCTTGAGGCCCATCTCCTTCGCGGAGAAGGCGCGGCAGAACAGGAAGAGCGCATAGGTCTCGGTCTGCATGCAGCAGGGCTTCATCTGCCCTGACTCGCGCTCTGCGGCCGAATATGCCACCAGTTCACTTTTCACGTCGTGGGAAAAGGACAAGGGACGCCCCTCCTTTGCTTACTTCTTCTGGATATCCCGATGGATGGTGTTGCAGTGGATCCTGCGCTCCCGCAGGTGTTTCGACATGGCCTCCGCGAAGGTGACCGAGCGGTGCTTGCCGCCGGTGCAGCCGAAGCCGATGACGAGTTCGCTCTTCCCCTCCTCCATGTACAGCGGGAGGGAGAAGTCGATGAGGTCGGTGAGCTTCTGCAGGAACTCCTGCGACTGTTCGAAGCCCATGACGTAAGAGCTGACCGGTTCGTCGAGGCCGGTCTTCGTCTTGAGTTCCGGCACATAGAAGGGGTTCGGCAGACAGCGGACATCGAAGATGAGGTCGGCGTCCGACGGCAGGCCGTACTTGAACCCGAAGGACATGCACTGGATGCGCATGGTCTTCTCCCCGCTTCCGAGGAACAGGCCGGCGATGCGGTCCTTCAGTTGTTTCGAGGACAGGTAGGTCGTGTCGATGGAGAAGTCCGCCCGCTGTTTGAAGGGGGCGATCATTTCCCGTTCGGCCGAGATGGCCTCGCTGATGGACTGGTTGTATTCGTTGGCCAGCGGGTGGCGCCGGCGGGTCTCCTTGAAGCGGTTGACGAGGACCGAGTCCTCACAGTCGATGAACAGCAGCTGGAAGGGCACTTCCATCTCGTTCAGCTCGTCGAGGGCGCCGGAGAACTCCGTGATGCCGGAGCCGGCTCTCGCGTCGATGACCACCGCGAACTTCGAGTCCGCCGGACTCTTCAGGACGATCTGTCCGAAAGCCGGCAGCAGGGTCGGCGGCATGTTGTCGATGCAGACGAAGTCGATGTCTTCGAGCATCTCCACCGCTTTTGATTTTCCGGCTCCGGAGAGCCCGGTAAGGATCAGGAATTCCATGGAACGTCTCCCAGGATGCGGACCTCCGGTTCCAGTGTAACGCCGTGGTCCTTCTGTACGGTCTCCCGGATGAATGCCATCAGGTCGATGACGTCCTTCGCGGTCGCGTTGTCTTTATTGATGACGAAGCCCGCGTGTTTTTCCGACACCTGGGCGCCGCCGATCTGTTTGCCTTTGAGGCCGGACTGCTCGATGAGCGCTCCGGCAAAGTAGCCCTCCGGCCGTTTGAACGTGCTGCCGGCGCTGCCGTACTCGAGGGGCTGTTTCGCCTTCCGGCGCTCCATGAAGTTGTCCATCTTCATCTTGATGGCTTCCGGGTTCGCCTTGTCGAGCTGGAGGACGACCGACGTGACGATGAGGTCGTTGTCCATATAGTTGCTGTGACGGTACGAGAAGCCCGCCTGTCTCGGGGACCAGGAGCCGCGGTTACCGTCATAGTCGATGTGGTTGACCGCGACGACATAGTCGCCGATCTCGCCGCCGTAGGCGCCGGCGTTCATGTAGATGGCGCCGCCCACGGAACCGGGGATGCCGAAGGCGAACTCCAGTCCGGTCAGCGAGTATTCGAGGGCGAACCGGCACAGTTTGATGACGGTGGCGCCGGCCTGGGCCTTGATCATGTCGTTGCCCGCATAGGAGACGTCGCTGAACGCGTCGCCCATGTGGAAGACGACGCCCCGCAGGCCGTCGTCCGGCACGAGGAGGTTGCTGCCCTTGCCGATGACCATCGGCTTCACGCCGTCGGCCTTCGCAGCTTTCAGGAGGGCCTCCAGGGAGTCGACGCTGTTCGGTTCGACGAGCAGATCCACGGGTCCGCCGACGCGGAACGTGGTGTACTGGCTCATGGGGGCGTTTTTCTCGGTCTTGCATCCGTACTGCTCCGCAGCCTTCAGGATGGATTCAAACATAGTGTTCGGTACTCTCTTTCGTTTTGTTGATTCTCGTTCTTATTTGACGTCAGACAGAAGGGCCGCGCCGATGATGCCGGCGTCGTTGCCGAGGGTGGCGGCACAGATCTTCGTCTGCTTTTTGGAATGTTTCGTGTAGCGCAGTTCTTCCACTTTCCGCGCGAGGGGCTCGATGAGGAAGTCCCCCTGCCTGGAGATGCCGCCGCCGATGCAGAGGACGTCCGGCTGGAAGATGTTGATGAGGTCGGCGACGCCGACGGCAAGGTAGGTCGTGAATTTGTCGAGGACCATGAGCGCCCGGCCGTCTCCCGCATGGGCCGCGTTGAAGAGGACGAGGCCGTTGACATTGTCGAGGTCTCCCTCCGCGAGCTCCCAGAGTTTGCTGGACCTGTCGCGGTCCTGTTCCATGGCCTCTCTCGTCTGGCGGACCAGAGCCGTCGCGGAGGCGTACTGCTCGAAGCAGCCGCTGCGGCCGCAGGGACAGGGGATGCCGTCCATCTCGACGGACATGTGGCCGATCTCCCCTGCCGCGCCGTTGATGCCGGTCAGGAGCTTCCCGCCGAGGATGATGCCGCCGCCGACGCCGGTGCCGAGGGTGACGGCCACGAAGTTCGGGACTCCGCCGCCACAGCCGGCGACCTGCTCACCGAGGGCCGCACAGTTGGCGTCGTTTTCGATGTAGGTGGGTTTGTTCAGCCGCTCTTCGACGAGGTCGCGCAGCGGGGTATCGTTGAACCCGAGGTTCGCGGAGAACTCCACGACGCCCTCTTCGTTGACGGCACCGGGGGTGCCGACGCCGACGGACGCGACGTCGTCGAGGGTCATGCGGACTTCGCCCAGCGCGAGGAGGCAGGCCTCCCGCATGGAGTCGGCGATCTCTTCGGCGGGACGGGGCGCGTTCGTTTTCACGCTGGCCGTTCCGATGATCTCATTCTGTTCGTTCACGACGCCGACGGCGATGTTGGTACCGCCGAGGTCGATGCCAAGTCTTACCATAGTCTTTGCCTCCCCCGGGTTCAGTTCGAATGCCATGTATCGACATCTGCCACATCGATGTTCGCCGCGTCCTCGTTCATGCCGAGGCCCTCCAGCAGCTCTTTGGCAGAGTTGTGTCCCATTTTCTTGAGCCGGTAGTTGATGGCCGCCACTTCGATGATGATGGCGAGGTTTCGGCCGGGGTTGACGGGGATGGTGTACATCGGGATCTTCAGACCGAGGATGTCCATCGTCTCGTCGGCGAGGCCCATGCGCTCATAGGCTTTGGTGTCGTCCCAGGGCTCGAGATTGATGACGAGGTCGATCTTCTCGGTCATCTTGACGGAGCCCATACCGAAGATGCGGCGGGCGTCGATGATACCGATGCCTCTCAGTTCCATGAAGTGCCGGATGTTCTCCGGCGCGGAACCGACGAGGGTCTTCTGGGATACACGTCTCACTTCGACGGCGTCGTCCGCGACGAGGCGGTTGCCCCGGCGGATGAGCTCGACGACGGTCTCGCTTTTACCGACACCGCTCTCGCCCATGATGAGGACACCTTCACCGGAGACCTCGACGAGGACGCCGTGAACGGTCTGGCGCTCCGCCAGTTCCACGTTGAGGTACGAGACCAGAGACGACATGATGAAGGACGTCTCCTGCGCGGTCTTCAGGATGGGGACATCGTACTTCTCGCCGTACGGAATGAACTCCTGCACCGCTTCGTCCGCGAAGTCGATGGAGAAGATGATGGCGGCGGGCTGTTCCCGCATGAGTCGGTCGATGCTCGCGGCTCTGGCCTCGTCATCGAGTTCCCGCAGGAACAGGTATTCGGAGTTGCCGAGCAGCTCGATGCGTTCCGGCAGGAAGTTGTTGTCGTACCGGGCGAGGATGAGGCCGGGGCGATTCACCTCCATCGAGTAGATGAGGATCTCCTCCGGGTCCTTCGGCAGGTAGACGGGGGTCAGCTGCTCGGAACGGATGATCTTGCTAAGAGGTACTGAGTATTTGCCTTTCATGGGGTCCTCCCTTATGTCAGTCCAGCATCAGAGCGGTCAGGATGCTGGAATAGAGATGCGTGGGGTCTTCGAGGTAGTTGTTCTTGAGGAGTTCCGCCTGGTCCCGGCTCACAACGTACATGTTGAGTTCCATGAGTTTCGTGTCTCCGGTGTTCAGCGAGAAGCAGACGTTGAAGCCGTCGCCGGAAGGGGTGATCTCCACGGCGTTTTCTCTCGCGTGGCGGTCGAGGCGCAGGAAGCGGCGGACCGTGTCGAGGGCTCTCGAGCGGACGGACAGCGGCAGGTCTTCCTCGACGTAGGCCACGGCGTCGCTGCCGGGCTGCGTGATGGAAAGGGCGTCCTGCCCGTCGAGGGAGACGACTTCGAGGTTGCCATCTTTTTTGAGTTCGCTGATGGCGTCCATCGCCTCAAAATAGTTGGCGAGTTCCTGGTCGGTGATGACATCGGAGATGATGCGCACCGGTACCGGCTGTTCCTGCTGCTCGAGCAGGTAGAGGATGAGGAGCTTGATGTCCGTCTTTGAGCGGAGGCCGCCGGGGGCCACGCCTTCGGCAAAGGCGTCGAACACCGGTTCTCTGGCGCCGCGCTCTTCGGCGGAGAGCTCTTCCGGCCATTTGACCGCGTCTCTCGGGTCGCGCTTAGACATCGTAGTAGTCCTCCTTCTCGTTGGTGACACCGCTGATGTCCTGGCGGCTCATGAAGAGGTAACCGTTGTTGACGAGGATGTCGAGGTCGCCGAGGACGGCGCCGATGCCTCTCGCCACACAGTTCACAGGGTCGTCGGCGATGCGCGTGTGGATGTGGGTGGCCTCTTCGATGACTTTGTCGAGGCCGAGGAGCTGGGCGGTACCACCCGTCAGGATGATGCCCTCCTCCATGATGTCGCCGGCGAGTTCCGGCGGGGTGCGCTCGAGGACGCCGGTGACGGAGTCGACGATGGCGCGGATGTTTTCCCGGATGCAGTAGTAGATCTCATCCGAGTTGATCTCAAATTCGACGGGCATGCCGGAGATGTAGTCCTTGCCCTTGGCAATCATCGCGACCTGCTCGCGGCGGCGGTACGCGCAGCCGAGGATCTTTTTCAGTTCCTCCGCCGTCTGGTCGCCGATGAGGACGTTCCGTTCGCGCCGGCAGTACTTCTCGATGGACTCGTTCAGCGTGTTCCCCGCAACCTTGATGGACGAGGCGACCGCCATGGAGCCCATGGTGATGACGGCCACGTCAGTGGTGCCGCCGCCGAGGTCGACGATCATGACACCGTTCGGCTGCATGGTATCGACACCGGCACCGATGGCGGCGGCCAGGGGCTCCTCCATGAGGCAGGCCTTGCCGGCACCGCTGGCGGTGATGACGTCGAGGATGGTGCGGCGCTCGAGGTTCGTGACCGTGCCGGGCATGCTGACGATGATGTTCGGTTTGAAGATCTCGTTTTTGCAGATGATCCGGATGAAGTAGCGGAGCATCTGTTCGGTGACCGAGAAGTCCGAGACGACACCGTCCCGCATGGGGCGGATGACTTCCACGGACCGGGACTCCTTGCCCACCATGTCATACGCTTTCCGGCCGACGGCCATGATCTTGCCCGTCGTTTTCCGGTAGGCGACCACCGAGGGTTCCGACATGATGATGCCCTTGCCCTCGAGGTAGACGATGACCGAAGTGGTCCCGAGGTCGATGCCTATATTTCTGCCAAGCATTTCTGCTCTCCCTTTTATTCTTAAAGTAAGTTAATACTAAAAGTTTAAACTTTTTCGCTCTTCTTGTATAGTGTTTCCCGCAATTTTTTCCTGAAAACGGGTGACCGCGACGGCCGCCACACAGACTCTCGCCGCGCCGGACAGTCGCAGGATGGAGGCGCATTCCCCCACCGTGGCACCGGTCGTGACGATGTCGTCGAGGAGCAGCACGCTCTTCCCTTCGAGCGGCCGGTTGGGTCCGACGGAAACAGCGCTTCGGATGTTCTGTCGTCTCCCCTCTGCTCCCAGCAGATGCTGCATGGAGCCGCCGCTGTTCTTCTTTTTCAGGAGCCCGTAGTCCACGAACGTGTCCTGCAGGGGCTCCGGCGGGTCTTTCATGAGGAATTCCGCGAGGGTCCGCGCCTGGTTGAAGCCGCGGGACGCATAGCGGTCCCGGGACATGGGGACGACGGTCAGGAGGTCGAAGGTCTCTCCGAAGTACCGGGCGTCGATCGCCTCCCGCAGTTCCGATGCGAGGTACCGGGCCACGTCTTCGTGCTTGCCGAACTTCATGCGCAGAAGGGCTTCTCGGATGGAACCTTCGTAGAAAAAGGGCGCGACGATGCGGTCATAGGACCGGGGGTTCTTCGCACAGTGGCAGCTCCGCAGAGAGACGCCGCAATACGGGCACTGGGGCGATGGATTGACGTGTATCCCGGGCGCGCAGTGGTCACAGACGGTCTGCCCTTCCCGCAGTTCTCCCCCGCAGCAGGGGCAGGTCCTCGGAAACAGGAGATCAGTCCAGTCCATAGTCCGCCTCCAGGAACGTCTTGAGTGCCGAGTAGCGGCGGATCTTCCGGTCGTTGTTCACCATCTCCTCGATGGTGGCCCGTTTTCCGATCGTGATCATCTTGGAACGAGCCCTGGTGACGGCCGTGTAGAACAGGTTCCGGTAGCAGAGCATGGGCGGCACGTCGACGACGGGCAGGATGACCGCTTCGAACTCAGAGCCCTGGCTCTTGTGGACCGTGACCGCGTAGGCCAGTTCCAGTTCCTTGAGGTTCAGGACCGGGTAGACCGCCTTGCGGCCTTCGAAGTCCACCTCCACGACACCCTTCTGTTTGTCGACGGAGGTCAGGATGCCCACGTCGCCGTTGAAAATGCCGCTGCCCTCTTCCGAGCCCCGGCTCCAGTTGATGTTGTAGTCGTTCTTGATCTGCATGACCTTGTCCCCCTCCCGGAAGACACGGGTCTGCAGTTTGATTTCATTTTTGCCCTTCGCCGGCGGGTTCACGGCCTCCTGCAGGACGCGATTCAGGTTCACGGTGCCGGCGTCTCCCTTCCGGGAGGGGCACAGGACCTGGATGTCCCGGACGGCGTCATAGCCGTAGGCCTTCGGGAGCCGGGTCTTGTACAGCCCGACGATATCCTGTACCGTACGGGCGGCGTTGGTCCGCTCCATGTGGAAAAAGTCGTTGTCCTTCACGTCGAGGATAGGCTGTTCGCCGGCGACGACCCGGTGGGCGTTCGTGACGATGAGGCTCTCCATCGCCTGCCGGAACACCTCGTCCAGCTTGACGACGGGAAGCAGGTTCGAGTCGATGAGGTCGTGGAGGACGTTGCCGGCGCCGACGGGAGGCAGCTGGTCCGAGTCTCCGACCATGATGAGCCGGCAGCCCATGGGCAGGGCGTCCATGAGGGCGGAGAACAGCACGATGTCCACCATGGACAGTTCGTCCACGATGACGGCGTCCGCCTCGATGGGGTTGCGGGCGTGGCGGGCAAAGCGCATCTGCTCGTTGCCGGTGCGTTCCGCCTCCAGCAGCCGGTGGATGGTCTTCGCCTCTTTGCCGGTGATCTCCGACATGCGCTGGGCGGCGCGGCCGGTGGGCGCGGTCAGGACGACGTGGAGCCCGTCCGCCTCGAGCAGCTGCAGGATGGCGTTGACGGTGGTCGTCTTGCCGGTGCCGGGGCCGCCGGTGAGGATGAGGATGCCCTTCTCGATGGCGGTGACGATGGCTTCCCGCTGTTTGCCCTCATAGTGGATGCCGGACTTCCGTTCGACCCGCTCGATGTCCCGGTCCAGGGTGGGCCGGCCCGCCGGCGGGAAACGGACCATCATCTTGATCCGCTGGGCGCTGTCGTATTCGGCATCGAAGATGTGCGGCAGGAAAACGAACTCCCGGCCGTCCAGTTTCGCGACCCGCAGCAGGTGTTCGTCGCACAGGTCGTCGATTGCAATGTCGATGGTGTCGTTATTGGTCCCGAGCAGGTCCGCCGCCGGCCGCAGGAGCTTCTCCCTCGGCAGACAGGTGTGTCCGTTGTTCAGGTTGTGGTTGCAAACGTGGAGGATGCCCGCCCGGATGCGGAACCCGGGGTCCGGTTTCTCGTGCAGCGTGTCGGCGAGCGCGTCGACCCGTTCAAAGGACATGCCGATGTCGGAGAGACACAGGATGTACGGGTTCTTCATGATCATCCGGGTCACGTCATCGCCGAACACCCGGTACGCATTGATTGCCTCCGACGGCGACAGACCGAGGGTCTCGAGGGACATCATGATTTCCCGGACCGCGTACTGCTCCTTGAACTGCTGGCAGATCTGCTCCGCTTTCTTGGGCGATATACCGCGGATCTTCGCGAGTTTCTCCGGATGGTTCCCGAGGACGTCGAAGGTCTCTTCGCCGAAGGCCTCGATGATCTTCACCGCCGTGGAGGGTCCGATGCCCTTCACGGAGCCGCTCGCGAGGTACTTCAGCATCTGGGCCACCGTGCCCGGCATCCGCCGTTCGCACAGTTCCGCCCGGAACTGGCGGCCGAAGGTGGAGTGGGCGTCCCAGTGGCCCGACAGGCGCAGTTCCTCGCCCGCGGAGATCTCGGGCAGGACCCCGACGACGGTGATGAGTTCGCCGTCCTCCGTCGAAATGTCCAGCACCGTAAAACCGGTATCCTCTCTCCGGAATACCAGTTCCTCCGCCACGCCTTCTAAAATTTCGAGATTGTCATCCACCACGTTGATTACTCCTTTGGGCTATTTCGGGAGGTGCTTTCGGGCTTTCCCACCAATGAACATGAGGCGAGGGGAGTTTTTTCGGAACGTTTTTGCGCAGGGGGGAAAGAGTGCCCCTCTTTCCAGGCACTCGCGTGGTATGGCATGGCAAGCAAAAACGGACGGAAAAACGGAACCGATCATGAAAGCCCGAAAGCACCTTTTATATTTTAACTTAGATAACAAAAGAGGGCAAGCGTGTGCTTGCCCTCTTTTGTGTGACCTGGCGTGTAAGCCGAGTTCTGTCTTCTAAAGCGACCATCTATCTAGGCCGGCCATTGCTGACCGGCTCAAGCCACCCTTCTGTGTCAGCGGCCGAGCAGGCCTCACAAGTCGGTGTTGCTCCGGATAGGGTTTACATAGCCATGATGTCTCCACCATGCTGGTGAGCTCTTACCTCGCCGTTCCATCCTTAGCGCGCCGCGGCAGGCCGCGGCGGTAGCCGGTTTATTTCTGTTGCACTTTCCCTGGGGTCACCCCCGGCGGCCGTTAGCCGTTATCCTGCTCTGCGGGGCTCGGACTTTCCTCTCGTGCCGGAAGGCACCAGCGGCCGCTCGACCAGGTCACGGTGGACATTGTAAAGAAAAGTCAAAGAAAAGTCAAACAGTAGAAAAATACAGTTGATTATATAGGGCAAACCATGTAAAATCAGGGAAACATGAAAGGAGGCGAGCACATGCCGGACGTCTATTTCAACAAAAGTCCGAAGAAACGCCCCTCGAACGACGACTACGAAGACATCAGCAGCTTTTCCAGCAAATCGGCAAAGCGCAGGTCCGATGTCGAATTCCAGAGAGCCCGGGCCCGCGCCGAAGCGGAAGCCTATGAAAACGGCTATTACGATGACTACAGCGAGTACGATGAGCGCGACCTGAAAAAAGCCCGTAAAAAGGCAAAAAAGGCAGCCAAGAAAGAACAGAAGGCAAATCGCCCCAGACGGCGTGGTGGATGCGGTTCCGCGTTCCTGTCCCTGTTCCTCATCCTCGTCATCCTGTACCTCGCCATGTCCACGGTCTTCCTTGCCCGCATGGACTATGAACCGGGCCAGCACAAAAGCAACTCCCACATCTCGAGCTTCAGCCTCAAGAAGAGTCCCCTCATCACGAACATCCTGCTCCTCGGTGTCGACAACCGCGAAGGTGAGACCGGCTTCCAGAGAGCGGACACCATGATGCTCATCTCCATCGACAACCTGCATCAGAAGATCAAGTTCACGTCCTTCCTGCGGGACAGCTACGTGGAGATCCCGGGCCACGGCATGATGAAACTCAACGCCGCGAGTTCCCTCGGAGGCATCCAGCTGACGATCGACACCATCGAGTACAACTACAAGGTCAAGATCAACAAATACATGGAGGTCGACTTCAACGCCTTCACCGCCATCATCGATGCCCTCGGCGGAGTCGATGTCCCGGTCACCGCGAAGGAAGCCGCCTACCTCAACAGCACCTGGTACAAGTGGTCCCTCACCGGCAACCGCATTTACTTCGAGTCGGGCGATTCGGTCCACATGGACGGTGAACACGCCCTGATGTTCTCCCGCATCCGGAAACTGGACTCCGACATCCAGCGGACCCGCCGCCAGCGTCTCGTCGTCAACGCCATCCGACAGAAAGCCGCCGACGCGAAGCCTTCCGACCTCGCGAAAGCCGCGTGGGACGTCCTTCCCTACCTGCGCACCGACATGGGCGGCATCAAGACTTCGAACCTCGCGATCGGCTCTCTGCTGCTCTATCGTCACTATGACATCCTGCAGACGACGGCCCCGCGGACGGACACCTGGACCAACCGCAACATCCCCAATGTCGGCGCGGTCCTCTACTTCGATGTCGACCAGAATGCCACCATCCTGAAGAACTACATCTACCGTGACGAGTACGATGAAAACTACGTTTCCACCGGTCTGTAAGGCGATGCACCGCCTTTACAAGAGACCCGGAATCTGTTAGTATTTTTATGTTAAAACGCTCTACAGCAAACTCTACAGGAGATGATCCGTCATGATGAAAAAATCCGTATCCGGGGGCTGGAAAACAGTGGTCCTCATCCTGCTGTTCCTCAGCGAACTGGTCCTCTGTGCCGGCATCCTCGGGAACATTGAAGGAGTGTGCAACTTCCTGACCGCCCACGGTCTCGAAGCCGTCGTCACCTTCCTTCACCGGACGCTGTTCTTCCTCATCGAAGTCGGCGCCGCCGTGGTCCTCATCATCGATACGATGATCGCGGCCATCACGAAGGTCACCCGGAAGTTCCCGTCCCTCATGACGGTCCTCGCCTTCATCTACAACGACCTTGCGGCCATCGCCACGGTCTTCGGCATCTACATGTTCGGTCAGCCGAAAGCCTGGTTCCCCTACCCGCTGGCGTTCCTCATCCCGGCCATCACCTTCCTTCTGACCCTCATCTGTCTCATCGACGACTTCGTCCATGACAAGGGTGTCCTGGAAGAGGCCCCGAACGTCACGAAGATGGCGGCCCAGACCGTCGAACCCGCGTTCTTCGTCACTCCCGCCAAAGAGGACGACTGGGCCTTCGAGAAGCCGGAACCCGAAGTGGTCCCCGCCACCGAGTCCGTCCAGATGCCGGTCCACAAGCCCCTCGATGTCGAGCCCGTCGTCACGAGCCACATCTCGAAGGACAATGTCGCGGCCGACGCCGTCGCTGCGGTCGACGACCTCTTCTTCGCGTTCTCCGATTCCGATTACGTCGAAGACGAGTAAATTTACACAAACATTCGCACCGGTCCCAAACATCTTCGGGGCCGGTTTTCTTGTATTAATTACTTTGATGTGGTAAAATGCTGAAGTGTATCAACCCTAACTTATGGGATAAGGAGAGAAGTTTATGAATCTTGAAATCTTTGCCTTTGTGCTCTACTTCGTCCTCGTTCTCGGCATCGGACTGTTCTTCTTCGTCCGTACCCGGAAAGACGGAGACAGCGAAAAGCAGTATTTCCTCGGCGGCCGT
>ONFJ01000028.1 GCA_900317085.1 uncultured Eubacteriales bacterium
TCTGCGGCAGGAGCTTCGGGTTCGGGTTCCGGCTCAAGTTCTTCGGAAGCAACCTCTACGGCGGGTTCCGCCTCTTCGGGGTTGCTTTCTTCGGCTTCTGATTCGAGTTCAGGCTCTTCAGAAGCAACCTCTTCGTCAGGTTCTGCTTCTTCGGGGTTGCCTTCTTCGGCTTCCGCCTCGAGTTCAGGCTCTTCGGAGGCAACCTCTTCGGCGGGTTCTGCCTCTTCCGGGTTGCCTTCTTCGGCTTCCGCCTCGGGTTCCGGCTCTTCGGAGGCAACCTCTTTCGCGGGTTCCGCTTCTTCCGGGTTGCTATCTTCGGAGGCGGCCTCTTCGATCAGAGAGATCTGACCTTCCAGGGGCTCGTCCTCAGGAGTTTCATCTGCCTCGACCGGCGCTTCTGCAGGCTCTTCCGTGGGAGCCTCTTCCGCTTCTTCAGAAGCAACCGCGGCGGTGGCGGCTGCGGCGGCGATGGCGGCGGTCAGAGCTTCCGCGGTGGGGGCTTCTGCAGCGACTTCCGCTTCGACGGCGGGCGTTGCGGGAGCCTCAGCCGGCGCTGCTGACTCGGTTGCGGGAGCTGCAGGCTCCTCGGCGGGAGCGTCCGGCGCGGCCTGTTCAGCAGGCTCGGCTGCGGGCTCCTCAGCAGGAGCTTCCGGCGCGGCCTGCTCGGTTGCAGGCGCCTCAGCCGGTGCAGGAGCTGGGTCCTCCGCCGGAGCCGAGACGGGCTCAGCGGCAGGAGCTGCAGGGGCAGGCATCTTCGCCCGCTCCGGGATGGTCGTGGGCACCGGGTCCTGGACGTTCTCGGTGTAGATGCCGTCGGTGCACAGGCGGATGAGGGCCATCTCCATCTCCACGCGGCGGTTCAGGCCTTTGCGGATGAGGACGAGGGCGTCGCCCAGTGCGTTGAGGGTATTCAAAATGTCGCTCATGGACGTCTTCTTCGCGACGGACTGATACGCTGCCAGCTCGACGGCCGAGCAGACGATGAGGTCCTTCGGGTTCTTGACCGCTTTGCAGACCATGAGGTTTCTAAAGTGGTTGATGAGTTCATTGCACAGCCGTTCCATGTCGCAGGAGCGGTTGTAGAGGTCGTCGATCTGGGCGAGGGCCATCGCGCTGTTGCGGTGCAGGATGCTGTCAGCCAGCTGGAAGAGATAGTCTCTGCCGGCGAGGCCGACGACCGCGTTGACCGTGGCTTCGTCGATGTTCGTGCTCTGGCCGATGCACTGGTCGAGGATGGAAAGCGCGTCACGCAAGGCGCCGTCCGCCAGACGGGCGATGAGGTTCGCGGCGCCGGGCGTCAGCTGCAGGTTTTCTTCCTTCGCGACATACGTGAGCCGTGCGGCGATGTCCTCGGGCGATATACGGTGGAAGTCGAAACGCTGGCAGCGGGACAGGATGGTGGCCGGAAGCTTGTGGACTTCCGTCGTGGCGAGCACGAACTTGACGTGCTCCGGCGGCTCCTCCAGCGTCTTCAGCAGCGCGTTGAACGCGCCGGTGGAGAGCATGTGGACCTCGTCGATGATGTAGACGCGGTACTTGCCGCCGACGGGTGTGAAGTTCGCTTCGTCGCGGATCTCACGGATGTTGTCGACGCCGTTGTTCGACGCCGCGTCGATCTCGACGACGTCGAGGATAGAGCCGGCGTCGATGCCCTTGCAGGTCTCGCAGCAGTTGCAGGGGTCCCCGTTCACCGGGTGCTCGCAGTTGACCGCCTTCGCGAAGATCTTGGCGCAGGTCGTCTTGCCGGTGCCGCGCGAACCGGTAAACAGGTAAGCATGGGAATGCCGACCCGTCCGCACCTCGTTCATGAGGGTCCGGGTGACGTGTTCCTGCCCGACGACGTCCGCGAAGACCTGGGGTCTCCACTTCCGGTACAGGGCCTGATATGCTTCTGCCATGGTACCACCGACTTTCCACACTAATGTCTGATAAACGCAAAAAGAAGCGAAGCTGCTTTCACTTGACCATATGGCGAGCAGGCTTACTGTGGCGCACAGTGCTAACCGCTTAATGCTGCTCGGTTCCCCGCCTGACATGATTCACAGCGCTCCGTCGCACAGGACCCACGCGCCATATGGCCAAACAAAAGCTCACTCCGCTTTTATCAGTGCTCCTTATTATACGGGATTTCCCCCTTTAAATCAATATTTTATATAAGATAAAATATATTTTTGTAGGAATTTCAAGAAGGATGTGATACAATGTACGTTGAATTTTTCTAATCTCGGGAAGCAGAAGAGGTACATCGCCCCGGAACGCGACCCCAAAAGGAGTTATATTTACATATGGCACTTTTCAAAAACCTTTTTGATTATTCCGCCAAGGAACTCAAAAAGATGGATCCCATCAAGGAAGAAGTCCTTGCTCTGGAGGAGAAGTACGCCGCCATGTCCGAAGAGGAACTGCGCGCCGTCACTCCCGCTCTGAAGCAGCGTCTCGAAAACGGCGAGACCCTGGAGGACATCCTCCCCGATGCGTTCGCGGCCTGCCGTGAAGCATCTGTCCGTGCAGTCGGCCTGAAGCCCTACCCGGTCCAGATCCTCGGTGGTATCGTCCTCCACAACGGCGGTATCGCGGAGATGAAGACCGGTGAAGGTAAGACCCTTGTCGCTACCCTCCCCGCCTACCTCAACGCCCTCACCGGCGAAGGCGTCCACATCGTCACCGTCAACGATTACCTCGCACGTCGTGACTCCGAGTGGATGGGTAAGGTCTACCGCTACCTCGGCCTGACCGTCGGCCTCATCGTCAACGGCCTCGACAACGACCAGAGACGCGAAGCCTACGCCGCGGACATCACCTACGGTACCAACAACGAGTTCGGTTTCGACTACCTGCGTGACAACATGGTCCAGTACAAGTCTGAGAAAGTTCAGCGCGGCCATGCCTATGCCATCGTCGACGAAGTCGACTCCATCCTCATCGATGAAGCCCGTACTCCTCTGATCATCTCCGGTCAGGGCACCGAGTCCACGGACCTCTATCAGCTGGCCGACCAGTTCGTCTGCACCCTGACCATGGGTAAAGTCAAAGAAGTCGAGTCCAAGCAGGAATACGAAGATGTCGTCGAAGGCGACTACATCGTCGACGAGAAGAACAAGACCGCGACCCTCGCCCAGAGCGGTGTCAAGAAGGCGGAAGCGTTCTTCAACGTCGAGAACCTGACCGATGCCGAGAACACCCAGCTGTTCCACAACATCAACCAGGCCATCCGCGCCCACGGCATCATGCACAAGGACATCGACTACATCGTCCGTGACGGCGAAGTCCTCATCGTCGATGAGTTCACCGGTCGTATCATGCACGGCCGTCGCTACAACGAAGGCCTCCATCAGGCCATCGAGGCGAAGGAACACGTCAACGTCCAGCGCGAGAGCAAGACCCTTGCCTCCATCACCTTCCAGAACTACTTCCGTCTTTACAAGAAGCTGTCCGGTATGACCGGTACCGCCATGACCGAAGCAGACGAGTTCTCCGAGATCTACAACCTGTACCCGGTCGAGGTCCCGACCAACGAGCCGATGATCCGTGTGGACAACGACGACGTCGTCTACAAGACCGAGAACGGCAAGTACTATGCCATCATCGATCAGATCACCGAAGCCCACGCGAAGGGGCAGCCGGTCCTCGTCGGTACGGTCTCCATCGAAAAATCCGAAAAACTCTCGAAGCTCCTCAAGGAAAAGGGCATCAAGCACGAGGTCCTGAACGCGAAGAACAACGAGCGTGAAGCGGAGATCATCGCCCAGGCCGGTAAGTTCGGCGCCATCACCATCTCGACCAACATGGCCGGTCGTGGTACCGACATCATGCTCGGTGGTAACCCCGAGTTCCTCGCCCGCGGTGAGCTCAGAAAGTCCTTCCCGAACGACATCGTCGTCGAGGCGATGGGCTATGCGGAGACCGACAACAAAGACGTCATCAAGGCCCGCGAAGAGTACGCGAAGCTCCTTGAAAAATACAAAGCTCAGATCGCTCCCGAAGCAGAAAAAGTACGCCAGGCCGGCGGTCTCATGATCATCGGTACTGAGCGCCACGAGTCCCGCCGTATCGACAACCAGCTGCGCGGACGTTCCGGCCGTCAGGGCGACCCGGGTGAATCCCGCTTCTTCCTCTCCATGGAAGACGACCTGCTCCGTCTGTTCGGCGGTCAGAGAATGACCCGCATCATGGACACCCTCAAAGTCGACGAGAACGTCCCGATCGAGATGCGCGCCCTCTCCAAGACCATCGAGAACGCCCAGAAGAAGGTCGAAGGTCAGCATTACGCCACCCGTAAACACGTCCTCCAGTACGACGACGTCATGAACCAGCAGCGTGAGATCATCTACAAAGAGCGCGACAAGGTCCTCGACGAAGTCGACCTGAAAGACAACATCCTCGAGATGCTCGACGAGTGCGTCGAAGCCGCTGTCGAACACTTCTGTGTCGGCGAGACCTGGGAAGACTGGGACATCAAGGCTCTGCGCGAGCACTTCATGGGCTGGATCACCTCCCCGGACGACCTCCGGGAAGAGATGACCCGCGACGAGATCGAAGAGTTCCTCAAGAACAAGGGCCGCACCCGTTACGACGAGCGCGAGTTCGAGTTCTCTCCGGAAGTCACGAGAAACCTCGAGCGCATGATCCTGCTCCGCAACGTCGACTCCCTGTGGATGGACCACATCGACGCCATGGAACAGCTCGAACGCGGCATCGGCCTGCGCGCATACGCACAGCAGAACCCCGTCGTCGCCTTCAAATATGAAGCTTCCGAGGTCTTCAACGAGATGACCGAGGCCATCCGCGAGAACACGGTCCGCGACATGCTCACCGTCCGTGTCCGCAAGCAGACCCCCATCAAGAGAAAGGCCGTCGCGAAAGTCACCGGCACTTCCGGTGGCGGAGATCAGGCCGAAAAGGCAGAGGTCAAGAAGCCCGTCATCAAAGAGAAGAAGCCCGGCCCGAACGACCCCTGCTGGTGCGGTTCCGGCAAGAAGTACAAGAAGTGCCACATGATGGAAGACATCCAGAACGGCGAGGTATAAATCGCCACAGCACTCATAAAGACACGAAGCCCTGTCGCAAACGCGGCAGGGTTTCTTTTTGCGTTTCTTGTTGCACCCGGGGCGCTGCACATCGATTTTTCTTCCCTTTCGACGCGTTTTTTGTTACGCTTTAATAAGATTGTATGTACAACTGTGAAAGGAGGGATCCCTGTGGCGATGCACGACGACAACCGCGGAAACTGGTTCCGGGACTTTGCCGACCGGTTCCACCGGCGCGCCATGGACCTCACCCTCCTTCTGTTCCGGGGACGGGCGGGCATCGTGTTCACGGTCATCGAGGTGCTCTACTTCTGTGCCGTCTTCTACCTGATGTACGAGCAGGACGTGACTTCGGTGCAGATCTTCCTCCTGCTCCTCCTGAACATCGGCCTCGTCGGGCTGTTCATCTGCCTTCTGACTCGCGCCGTGTTCAGCACGCTGCAGCAGGAGGTCCGCCTGACCGAAGCCGCCATCGAAGAAACCATCCAGCGTTCCCAGCTCGACGCCCTCACGGGCCTCTACAACCGGGCGACGCTGTTCCGTGAACTGGGGTCCCGCATCCGCTACGCGGAGGAGCACGGCACGCCCCTCTCCCTCATCCTGTTCGACCTCGACAACTTCAAGGACGTCAACGATGCCCACGGGCACGCGGTGGGCGATGAATGCCTCGTCGCGCTGTCGGAGATGCTGCGGGACCGCGTCCGCGGGCAGGAACTCGCCGCCCGCTACGGCGGCGAAGAGTTCGTGCTGGTGCTTCCCGACACGCGCCTGGAAGGCGCGGTCGCCCGGGCAGAAGTCAGCCGGCAGCGGTGCGCCGAGAAAGAGTTTTTCGACGGCGGCAAGCCCTTCCGCGTGACCGCCAGCGCGGGCGTCGCGGAGTGGGAGCCCGGCATGGACGCCGCCGCGCTCATCGACCTCGCGGACCAGCGCATGTACACGGCGAAGGAAGCGGGCCGCGACCTGACCGACGCGGGCCCGGAGTTCGCCGCGTCGAAGATGCAGGCGCCGCAGGACGACGCCCAGCCCCTGCCCCAGCCGGAGATCAGGAAGCGGCGTCGGTCCATCGTCGAGGACCCGGGCTCCAAGCAGGAGTTTTTCCACCTTCTGCTGCAGCAGTGCCTCTATGGCATCGCGCTCTGGCTCCTCCTGACGCTCTTCTTAAGCCGTTCCGTCCCGGCCTTCTGTGCCTATGCTGTCACGGGTGTCTTCCTGTTCCTCCTTTATAAGAGGCTGCCCCGCAGCCGCAGTTTCAAAGAGGTCACCGGGCTGTATCTCCTCTACGCCTACGGTTCCCTGTTCGTCACGCTGCCCGCCATGTACTTCTTCGGCGGCGGCCTCGGCAGCGGTGTACCGGTCCTGTTCATTCTGGCGGCCTCCGCCATCACGCTCCTGTTCAACGGACCGTTCATGGTCTTCACGCTGGCACTTCTGGTGGCCCTGTCCGCCACGGTCATCGCCGTGGACCTCGGGCACGAAGGGTTCGTCGCGGGCTTCACAGACCTCGGGGACCTCTCGTACTTCTACACGCTGGCCACCGTCATCTTCGTGGGGGTCACCCTGAGCCGCATCATGCACATGCTGTACCGGAACTACCAGGAGAACCGGAAGCTCTCCGAGGAGCTGATGAAACAGCTCGAGGAGACCTCGGTCATCGACCCGCTGACCGGAGCCTACGACCGCCGGTTCCTGCTGAACGACCTCGATGAGAGCATCCGGCTCGTGGAGTCCGGCGAGTTGCCGGTCTTCTCGGTCCTCATGTTCGACCTCGACCACTTCAAGCAGATCAACGACCGGTACGGCCACCTCACCGGCGATGAGTGCATCCGTTCCCTCGCGCGTCTCGTCCGGGAGAACCTGCGAAAAGAAGACGCCCTCATCCGCTACGGCGGAGAGGAGTTCATCTGCGTCATGCGCGGCGCCTCGGACTACACCGCGGTCAAGCGCGCGGAGGAGATCCGCGCGAAGGTCGCAGAGACCCGGCTGGCGGCCGCTCTGCGGGAGCCGATCACGCTCAGCTGCGGAGTCGTCATGTACCGTCCGGGCATGACGCCGGACGGGCTCATCCGCGAAGCGGACACGCAGCTGTACAAGGCGAAGCGCCGGGGCCGCAACCGGGTCGCCTGCCGCGGGAGTCGTTCTGCGGACAATAACTGAATCGCCAAAGGGTATAGAAAAAGCGCTCTCATGCAGAGAGCGCTTTTTGTAATGCTGTTTGCCGGGGTCAGATCTTCGGCTGGACGAACTTGCCGACGTAGTTTTCCGACTTCATGACGTTGATGATGGCGTCGGGGTCCGCCGCCAGGATGACGTCCGTGGCCTCGTGGAGCTGGTAGCTCGAGATGATGGCGACGCAGAGGCAGGTGGGGGTCCCGGAGTAGCCGCCGGTGCCGTCGAGGGCCGTGATGCCGTGTTCGAAGGCGTCGATGTACGCCTTGATGACCGCGTCCGGTTTCTTCGTGAAGATCTGCAGCGTGATCCGCTTGTACCGGTTGTGGAAACTCGAGATGGTCCGCGTGCAGAGGAACTGGAAGAGGATGGAGTATCCCGCCTTGTCGAACCCGAAGAGGAATCCGAAGATGGTCAGGAGAACGCAGTTGAAGACAAAGATTTCCGTCCAGATCTCCTTACCGGACTTGTTCGCGACGTACAGGGAGATGAAGTCCGTTCCGCCGGAGGAGGCGCCGCCCCGCAGCGCGATGACGATGCCGAAGCCGTAGAGAAACCCGCCGAAGATGACGTTCAGGATGATCTCCCCGAGGAACGGGAATACCGGGATGACCTTCAGGAACAGGGACGTCAGGAGGACGTTCGCCAGTGAGAAAAAGACGAACCGTCTCGAGATGTGCCGCGCGCTGAAGAGGGCCACCGGCAGGTTGATGAGGGTCAGGAGCAGGGCCGTCGACAGGTGGAGACCGACGAGGTTGCCGGCTTTCTGTCCGAGGACCGCGATGCCCATGAACCCGCCGGGCAGGAGGTCTGCCGCGTCGAGGAACACGTTGTTCGCGACAGCCATGACGAGGGCCGACACCACGACCGCCAGGGACGTGATGAGGTTCCGCTTCGTGAACCATTCCGTTTTCGCAGACTGTTTCAGGTGCTCCATGAGCCACTCCTCCTCTCGGGAAATACCGCCGACATTCTGCCACGTTTCGGGTGACATTGCAAGCATTATTTTCCGGGTGGCGATTTACGGGTCGAGGTACGCGTCCATCGCGTGGAGCTGGATGGCCTCGAGAAGGTGCGGGAGCTCGATGTGTTCGCTCCCCGCGAGGTCCGCGATGGTGCGGGCCACTTTCAGGATCTTGTCGTTGCTCCGCGCGCTGAACTGGTGCTTCTCGTGGGCGGCCAGCAGGGCGTCCCGACAGGGTTCGTCCAGGGCGCAGAACTCGTTCATCTGCGTCCGGTTCATGGCCGCGTTGCACACGGTGCCGGAGCCCTCGAAGCGGGCTTTCTGGACCGCCCGGGCCGCGACGACCCGCGCGCGGATGTCCGCGGAGCACTCGGAGGTGCCGCCCGCGAGGAGCAGACGCTCCGGCACCGGCCGCACCCGGACATGGATGTCGATGCGGTCGAGGAACGGCCCGGACAGTTTGTCCGCGTACCGGCGGATGTCCTGGAGGGAACAGCTGCAGACGCGGCCGTTCTCAGTGTACGGGACGCCGTAGTAGCCGCAGGGACAGGGGTTCATGGCCCCGATGAGCTGGATGTTCCCGGGGTACGTGACCGTGGCCCGGTTGCGAGCGATGGTGATGCACCGGTCTTCGAGAGGCTGGCGCAGCGCTTCGAGGACCGGGCGCGCGAAGTGGGGCGTCTCGTCAAGGAAGAGGACGCCATTGTGGGCGAGGGTGACTTCGCCGGGCGATGCCTGGGCGCCCCCGCCCGCCATGGCGGCGAGGGTGGCCGTGTGGTGCGGCGCCCGGAAGGGACGCTCGACCATGAGGGGCAGGTCCTCCGGCAGGAGGCCGCCCACGGAGTAGATGTTTGTGGTCTCGAGCGCCTCGTCGTAGGTCATCTCGGGCAGGATGCCCGGGAGGCGTTTCGCGAGCATGCTCTTGCCGGCGCCGGGCGGGCCGACCAGCAGGACGTTGTGGCCGCCGGCCGCGGCGATCTCCAGGGCGCGGCGCGCCTCCCGCTGCCCGATGACTTCGGAGAAGTCCGGGGCGTCGGCGCGGGCGTTTTTCTGCACCAGGACGTCGAAGGGCACCGGCTCCACGGGCTCGATGAGCTTCTCGCCCCGCAGGTGCGCGAGAAGTTCCTTCACCGTGTGGACCGGATAAACGTCCATCGCGTCGCAGACGGCGGTCGCTTCCTTCGCGTTCCCGGCCGGGATGAAGGCCTGCTTCATCCCCTTCTCCCGGGCGCAGATGAGCATGGGGAGCACGCCACGGACCCGGCGCACATCGCCCCGGAGGGACAGTTCGCCAAGGAACACCGCGGACGTCAGCTCGTCGAGCTTGCGCTCGAGGGTCTTCTGTCCGGAGATGATCTGGTGGTCGGCGAGCATCATGGCCGTGAAGATGGGCAGGTCGTAGATGGGTCCCTCCTTGCGGAAGTCCGCCGGGGCCAGGTTCACGGTGATGCGGCTGATGGGGAACTGGAACCCGCAGTTTCGCACCGCGGAGCGCACCCGTTCCTTCGACTCCGACACCGCCGAATTTGGCAGGCCGACGAGGTCGAACCGGGGCAGGCCGCTCGACAGGTCCACTTCGACCGTCACGAGCTCCGCGGACAGACCGCGCACCCCGGCGCTTTTTACACTTGCGTACATAAGAATGTCTCCTTTCTTACATACCCTGCCGGCCGGCGCATCTGGGGGCGGAGACAAGGCCGTTTGCTGCCGCAGGGGTCCTGACTATTGTAGCGTATATCGCCCCAAAATGCACCTCCTTCCCATTTGACAGAAGCCTGTCGGCGATTTACAATGCTGTTGTTCTGTCCGGACATTTCTCGACTCGTTCTGTAAAGTGTCCGATAACACTTAATGTAAAAGGAGCTTTCCAATGAACAACCTTTTCACGAAAATAACAGCCATTATCCTCGCAATTCTCATGGCCGGGAGCGTCATGGTCGCCGGCTTTCAGATGTTTACGTAACCCGCGTGTTTATGCGATTTTCAAAACGTCCAAACCGTTTAGTAAAAATCTTTGTCATTCGGATTTATCGGTCGTTTTTTTATCCAAATTTCATATGTTTGTTTTGTGCATGACGTTGATTGACACTTTTTGAAAAATGGAGTACTTTTAATGCGTGTGTACGATTGCATACGGCAATTTTTTCAAGTGAGGTTAAGAACATGTACGAAGACAAAACTCTTGTCTGTAAAGAATGCGGCAAAGAATTCGTGTTCACCGCCGGTGAGCAGGAGTTCTACGCAGAGAAAGGCTTCGAGAATGAGCCCCAGCGCTGCAAAGAGTGCCGCGATGCCCGGAAACAGGCGGTCAGAGCCAACCGTGTCATGTACGATGCGGTCTGTGCAAACTGTGGCGCAGAATGCAAAGTTCCCTTCAAGCCGCGCGAAGACCGTCCGGTGTACTGCAGCGAATGCTTTGCAAACATGAGTGAGGCCCAGTAAGGCCCAACACATTGTCGAAAAGGACCACTCCCGCAGTGGTCTTTTTGATTTTCGGGTGTACTAATCGAACGGAATCCGATATAATGATGGTTGAAAGGACGGTGGACTGTATGATCGGTCTCGGCACCTGGGCGTTCGAACTGAAGACTCCCGTATTCAGCGGCACCCTTCACCTGACCATTTCCAACAAGGACGGTCAGTACGACTTCAAACCGGAACTCCCCGGTTACAACGGACCTCTCGAGTATGAGGTCCTCTCCGTCAAGGAAGAGGGCAACACCCTCTCCGGCGAACTCACCACATCGTTCATCCCCATGAAGAAGCCGGTGAAACTGGCCATGACCTTTCTGGACGACCGGTGTGCGGCCTTCGCCAAAGTGCCACTGCTCGGCAAAGTCAAGGTGCAGGGCAAACGCATCGACGGCGGCGGTCGGTAGATCGCCCCAACACCAGGGTAAACCGCTGTGCCTGCCCGGCGCGGCGTTTCCGAATAGCTATTCTAAGAAAGGGTATATTATCATGAAGTACGTATGCGATGTTTGTGGTTACATCTACGATCCCGAAGTCGGCGATCCCGATAACGGCATCGAGGCCGGCACTGCGTTCGAAGCACTTCCCGAAGACTGGGTCTGCCCGCTTTGCGGCGTTGGCAAGGACGACTTCTCTCCGGAAGCGTAACGACTGCTTTACCACAAAAGTGAATGAGACCGGAAGGGCCCCGCGGCGCTTCCGGTTTTGTTTTTCGGTGGCGATGTGCCCTTTGTTATTTTTAAGGGAGACATTGTAGAGTATTTGGAAACATGATAAAATGTAGGGCAGTATCCCGACGGGAAAGCCCGTCGTATTAAGGGGCGATTCACCATGAGTAAAAGTGGATTTTTAAAGTTCGGTGCCGTCGTCGGCGCCATTGCCGCCACGGTGGCGGGAACGGCCGCCATCGCGAACCGGTCCGCCGAACAGAATGAAGAGGCCATGTTCGCCGGAGACCATCCGGAGAACACCGGATTCAGCCTCGGCAACCTTCCGGGACTCGACCTCCCGACCGCGACGCCGGACAAGGCGACCTCAGAGGAGGACAACATCGCGGACCTCGTCGCGAAAGCGCTGAGCGAGATCAACGAGGGGACCGAGGAGCAGAAGGCCGCCGCGCTGGAAGAGGCGAAGGCGAAAGCGGAGCTGATGGCCGCTGAAGAGCGGATCGCCGCGGCGGAACGTGCCGCTGCTGAAGCCCGCAAGGCCGCTGAGAAGGCCGAGCAGGAACTGAAGCGGATGGAGGCCGAGAAGGCCGCCGAAGCCGCGCGCAAAGCGGAAGAAGAGGAGGCCCGCAAGGCCGCCCGCGCCGCGGTCGCCGCACGACAGGAGCGCATCAGCCGGCTCGCCCGGGAAGATGAGCAGCTGGCCCGAGACCTCGAGACCGGCAACACCTCCGAACCCGACTTCGTCGTGGCGGAGAACAATGCGTCCGACCGCATCTACCGCCGGCCCCTGTCCCGCACGCCCCTGACCGACGAACTCCGCGTCGACGAGCTCATGAGCGCCGAACACGAGGCGAAGAAAGTCGACGCCACCGTCATCAAACCCTCCATGTCCCGCAAGACCCCGGAGGTCGCGCCGCTGCCCCTCGCCACCGAGACCCCGGAAGTCGAGAAGCTCAGCTACTTCGAGCGCCGGCGCAAAGCTAAGGAAGAAAAAGCCGCAGAAAAGATCCGCCTGGCCGAAGAAAAAACCAAACAGGCAGAGGAAGAAGCGCGGCTTGCAGAAGAGGCTCGCCTGAAAGCGGAAGCCGAAGCGAAAGCAGAGGCAGAAGCGAAGGCCAAGGCTGAAGCCGAAGCACGGGCGAAAGCCGAAGAAGAAGCCCGCCTGAAAGCGGAAGCCGAAGCAAGAGCCAAAGCCGAGGAAGAAGCCAGACTCGCTGAAGAGGCAAGACTGAAAGCCGAAGCGGAAGCAAAGGCCAAAGAAGAAGAGGAAGCTCGCCTCGCTGAAGAAGCAAGACTCAAAGCTGAAGCTGAGGCAAAAGCTAAAGCAGAAGAAGAAGCAAGACTTGCTGAAGAAGCCCGCCTGAAAGCGGAAGCCGAAGCAAGAGCCAAAGCCGAGGAAGAAGCAAGACTTGCTGAAGAAGCAAGACTCAAAGCTGAAGCTGAGGCAAAAGCTAAAGCAGAAGAGGAAGCTCGTCTTGCGGAAGAGGCCCGCCTGAAGGCAGAAGCCGAAGCAAAGGCCAAAGCGGAGGAAGAAGCCAGACTTGCTGAAGAAGCCCGCCTGAAAGCGGAGGCCGAAGCGAAAGCCAAGGCTGAAGAGGAAGCCAGACTTGCTGAAGAGGCTCGCCTGAAGGCTGAAGCTGAGGCAAAAGCCAAGGCCGAAGAAGAGGCTCGCCTGAAAGCGGAGGCCGAAGCGAAAGCCAAGGCTGAGGAAGAAGCTCGCCTGAAGGCTGAAGCTGAGGCAAAGGCCAAAGCAGAAGAGGAAGCTCGCCTCGCTGAAGAGGCTCGCCTGAAAGCCGAAGCCGAGGCGAAAGCCAAAGCAGAAGAGGAAGCTCGCCTCGCAGAAGAGGCCCGCCTGAAGGCAGAAGCTGAGGCAAAAGCCAAAGCAGAAGAGGAAGCTCGCCTCGCAGAAGAGGCCCGCCTGAAGGCAGAAGCTGAGGCAAAAGCCAAGGCCGAAGAAGAGGCTCGCCTGAAAGCGGAGGCCGAAGCGAAAGCCAAGGCTGAGGAAGAAGCGCGGCTCGCCGAAGAGGCCCGACTTGCCGAGGAAGCCCGACTGAAGGCTGAAGCTGAGGCAAAGGCCAAAGCGGAAGAAGAGGCTCGTCTCAAAGCCGAGGCTGAGAAAGCTGCGAAGCTTGCGGCTGAGGCGAAATTGATGGAAGAAGCACACGAGTTCTACGGCGAAGTGGAACCCGATGAATATATTGATGCCGAGAGGATTGAAATCTATATGGACCCGAATGTAAACACGATCACCGTTGGCGGCGCCGTCGTTTCGGACGACCCTGTGAATGAACACATTGTTGCGGTAGCCGAGGCTGCCGGTGTCAAGGTCGAGAACCTTGTCTCCCTGGTTGCCGATGGCAACGCTCCCCTGGTCTTCGAATTCGCAAACCCCAGTGAGCGCAACGAAGTCACCCTGCAGAACGTTTACTTCATCAACGGCGAAGGCAAAGTCACCATGCCGAGCCGCAAGGACAACGACAACATCCTGGCCTTCGGCAAAGCGTTCATCACCGACGTCTACGGCTTCAAAGCGTTCCTGGACCGTAAATAAGCGGAAGAGGTTCATCGCCAAAAGACTGCGACAAAACAGAAAACCGGAAGACTCTCTCGAGCCTTCCGGTTCTTTTTGTTTCTCAGCACACCTTGATGATGCGGAACTTGTCGTACGCATTGAAGTAATGCTTCATGTCGCGGTCCTTGCGGTCGTTCGTGTGCGCCGTGTAGCACCACTTGTCGCTCTTCTTCGTCACAATGGACGAGTGCTCATACCGCCCGACGAGCTTGCCGCCCTGGATGACGTACCCTTCCTTCAGGTTGTTCCGCACCTCGTTGTCGTTCGTGGAAGTCACGGTCTCGTAGTGAGGTGCGAGGTACGTGTAGAGGTCCTCGACCCGCACCCAGGAAGTGGAGACCGCCACGGCCCGTTCGTAAGGCGTGTCCGCGGTCGCGGAGGGCGAATTGTAGTAGTACCACTCCTCCGTCGTCTCGGTCGTCCCCGGGTTCGTGCCCCGGATGGAGGACGGACTCATGGAAAGCCCGCCGGCATACAACGCCTGGGACACAAAGTTCGTGCAATCGGATCCGGAGTCGGGCACACGATACTCAGAGTTATATTTTTTCGCGTACTTGTGCGCATAGTCCACGATGGCTTTCTGGTCCAGCATCGGGAAAAGCGGGTCGTTCTCAAACTCAAAACCCAGCTGCCGCAACACGTCGAGCGCATACCGCAGGAGTTCCGGCACAATGGTGTCCACGAAGTCCTGCAGCGCACTCCACGAAAGCAGCTGCGAGAGGTCCAGCCCCTCGATGGCCTTCACCGACGTGAACTGCGAATACCGAAGCACCGACGAGTCCTCCGTCGCCTCGACGAGCCACTTGCAGATGTCCTTGTACAGCGCTCTTGCCTCCGGGTTTTCCGAAGCCTTCAGCTCCTTCACCGTGCTCTGTGGCGATACACCCATCCCCTTCAGCACCTTCGTCATACGGCTGACCTCGGCCCGGACCCAGGTCCGCTGCCGGGCCGCGACTGTGTCCAGAAAGTCCCTGTACACTTTCTGCTGTTTCAACGCGTCGACGGCGGAGCGGTTCATCGCCAATGCGTCTCCGATGAGCTGCTCCGTGGACTTCTCCTGCGCGGTCAGCTTTTCGGCCGTGGCTGCTCTTCCCTGCGGCGCCGATCTTGCGGGAGCCGAACTCCCCGGCACTGCCGCCAAAGCCGCCACGGCACTGGTGCAAACCATGACCAGCACCAGCAGCACGCTGACCGCCGCTCTGACCCATGTCCTTCTCTTTCTCTGCTTCAAACCGATCCCTCCTGAAGATTTCTGCCTTCAGTATAACAGAAACCTCCTCCCACGCCATAGACAAAAGATACCTGACGACCAAAGCCCCTCCAGAAACTGAAATCTATTGACGCCCTGCTGTGCGGCACATGCTTTTACAATCTGACTATCTGCACGTTTCCTTTTTGGCCGCAACAGCAGGGCTGAGCTTTTCTCCCAGCTTTATTCTAACCTCAGGAATCAATCTCAACTAATGCTTTGAAGAAATGCGACTTATCTTTTCTTGTGCCAATGCTGTTATTTCTCCCAAAAATAAATCGCAGACTAAGGTCTTCTGGAATGAGATTTATCTTTTCTTACTCTTGGAACACGTTTCTGGCAAAGAAGTAAATCGTAAAGCTCTGATTCAAGAAATGAGATTTGCTGTTTGAGGCACCCTTATCCCTATCCTTCAATAATTGCAAATCGCACGCATCGATTACAGATAATGCGATTTACTTTTTTTGGAAACAAGGCCATCACAAGGCAAATAGCGTAAATCGCGTTTGAGGTAATGGAGGGCTGAGATTTATAAATGCTCACTCACACGGCTCTCGGCAGCTCGATTTCCCCAATCGAGAGTGGACCTGCAGGCCGAAGGGCCGCAGTGCCCCTTTGGCCTGTTGTCTGCCCCGTGCCGCAGGGCGGAGGGGCTGTCATAGGGCTTGCCACACGGGATGTGGCGCTCGGGAGCGCCCTTGACAGCGCCGAAGGACTGTGGCACCCGAGCCCGGAGCGGAGTGGAGGGCGACAATACGCACGGCAGCTTACCAGGCCGCTCCGACGGCCGGCTGCCAGGGCGGATGTTTCCTTGGAAGGTTAAGATTGAAGCATAAGAAAAGACCTGCAGAGACATCTGCAGGTCTTTGGGGTTGTGTTATTCAGCGCTCAGTGCGTTTAGGCTTTGCAGGCTCAGCGCGCAGTGCCGGGTGCGCTTAGCGGCGCTTGCGCCAGTAGCTGCGGGAGCGGTGGCGGCGGCGGGACTCACGCTTCATCTGGTAGGAGGACTTCCTGCCGCGGACGAGTTCGGTGTTGACGCCGCGGAGGGACCCGCCGGAGCCGTCCACGTCGTGGCGGATGCGGATCATGTTGAGGTTCGAGTCCTTCTGCTGTTTCTGCTTCACGCGCCGCCAGATGAGCAGAGCGATGAGCAGGAGCACGAGGGCCAGCGCCGCGATGCGGACGCTCCAGTAGCCGAAGCCCTTCTTCACGTAGTACCAGATGGTGGCGGGCCAGCTGCGCTTGACCTCTTCGGACGCGGCGAGGTCGACGGTGGTCAGCTCTTCGCCGGCGTAGAGGACTTTCGCCTTGCCGATTTTGTCACCGGGTTTGATAGGCGCGAGGATCTCCTTCGGCAGAGACTCGGGGATGAGTTCGATGGAGATGCCCGACGAGTCGATGCTCGAGGGGATGAGCGCCTGGACTTCCTGCGCCGGGACCAGCGTGACCTTGTCCTTCTTGCGGCCGAGATCCACGTTCACCTGGGTGACCTTGTCCTTCGGGGTGGCGATGGGCGTCAGTTTGATGTTGTCGAACACCCATTTGTATGCGCGGATGGTCTCGTTGAACGCCGTGTTGCCGCCGGAGTACGTCCGGTTCTTCCAGCCTTCGGCGCCCTGGATAATGATGGTCAGGTACGTGTACCCGTTCTGGGACGCGTAGGAGGCGAGGCAGTAGCCCGCTTCCGCGGTCGTGCCGGTCTTGATGCCCTTGCAGGGCGTGTAGGAGTAATAAGAACCCGGGACCAGCAGCGAGTTCGTGTTGTTGTACTTGGTCGCGTCGCGCTTGTTGGTCGCCTCCATCTCGTAGACGGGCGTGCCGACGATCTTCGTGAACTCGTCGTTCTGCAGCGCGTGGCGGATGATGAGCGCGAGGTCCCTTGCGGTGGTGTAGTGGCCTTCCGCGTCGAGACCGTGGGGGTTCAGGTAGTGGGTGTCCTTGCAACCGAGCTTCGCGGCATACGCGTTCATCTCTTCCACGAAGGCGGCGGTGGTGCCGCTGAACTCGTGGGCCAGGATGATAGCCGCTTCGTTCGCGCTGTGGACCATGAGCAGGTACAGGAGCTGTTCGACCGTGAGCTGTTCCCCGTCGACCAGGCCGGCCGTGGAGCTGTTGGTGCCCGCGAGTTCGTCGAGCTCATCCTGTGTGACGGTGCAAACCCGCTGCAGGTCGTCCGCCTTTTCGAGGACCACCATGGCGGTCGTGATCTTGGTCAGAGACGCCATCGGCGTCTTCTTGTCGGCGTTCTTGTTGAAGATGACCGTTCCCTGGTCAAGACTCTCCATGTACACGATGTCGGACTCGAATTCGACTTCCGCATTGTAGGCCGCGTGTGCCGGCAGGACAGGTGTGAGAGTCACAAGAAGCGCCAAAAGTAACGGGAGGATATACAGTTTTTTTAACGCTTTTCCCATAGACAATTCCCTCTGTAATATTGTATTATTACTAAAGCATTATAAGTATAACAGATTATTCACAAAAATAAAGTGCAACAAAACGACTTTTGGAGGGAACACCTTTGGTATATGTGACCGGCGATATGCACGGCGATTTTGAACGTTTCAAACTGCCTGCCATGAAGAAGCTCAAGAAGGGCGACACACTCATCATCTGCGGAGACTTCGGCTTCCTGTGGGACGGCTCCAAGGAGGAGGAGAAGATCCTCGAAAAGCTCAGCGAGAAGAAATTCAATATCTGCTTCGTCGACGGCACCCATGAAAACTTCGAGATGCTGAACAGCTTCCCCGTCAGCGAATGGAACGGCGGCAAGGTCCACCACATCATCGGCAGTGTCTACCACCTCATGCGTGGTCAGATCTTCAACATCGACGGCCTGCGCATCTTCACGATGGGCGGCGGCGAGAGCCCCGACGTGGACATCCGCATCGCGAACAACACCTGGTACCCGGAGGAGAGCCCCTCTCAGCAGGAACTCATCGAGGGCGCCGAGAACATGGCCACCTACAACAACATCGTGGACATCGTCATCACCCATGAGCCGTCCGCGAAAGTGAAGGAATTCCTGCAGATGCAGTTCACGGAGAAGTCCCGTGTCACCCTGCTCAACACCTACTTTGAAGAACTGGCCGGCGCCGTCGACTACCGCAAGTGGTACTTCGGCAGCCTGCATATGGACAAGCACATCTCCGCCACCCAGGTCGCGGTCTTCACGAACGTCCTCGAGGCCTGGACGGGCAAACCCATCTAATGTGAATCGCCAGAAAGAAGGCTTTTTTCCTACATGAAGCAAGTCAAAGGAACGCCGGTAAAACCCCATTACGGCGGCGACTTTGCCACCATCAAACCCTTCGCGAAGGACCAGACCATCCCCGCCATCTGCGCTGCAGTCGGCGTGTTGCTGGTCCTCGTGCTCATTCTGCTCTTCGGTCAGTCCCGCTCCGCGCAGACTGCCACCGTGGGCGATGTACCGGCTGCAAACCAGACGGCCGTCGAAGGAGCGGACATCCAGAAGGGCGGGACCGTCGAAGTCCCATCGAACAAAAACGACTACAGCGTCGACAGCACGGTCATCATCCAGGGGAACCGCGCCATGGAGATCTTCAGTGTCTCCCAGAAGTGGCTGACCCGTTACGGTGAGAACATCAACACGTTCGCCGGCACCGTGCCGAACTCCCATGTCTACGTCCTCCTCGCCCCCACCTCGGTCGAGTTCTACGGACCGGACGACTACAAGACGAAGAACCACCTGTTCGAGACCGCCATCGACTATGCCTACACGCCGATGAAGGCATCGAACATCACCGCCATCGACTGCCGGGACACCATGGCCCGCCACACCGATGAATACATCTACCTGCGGACGGACCACCACTGGACCGCGACCGGCGCCTACTACGCCTATGTCACGTTCTGCCGGGCCGCCGGCCTCGAGTACCCGAAGCTCTCGGAGTACAAGTCCGGCGAGATCGACGGCTTCGTCGGAAGCCTCTACAGCAAGACCCAGGAGGCCGTGCTGAAGAATAATCCTGACACCGTGAAGTACTACTTCCCGCTGACCGAGTCCACCGGCCACGCCTACGACACGGCGGCGCTCACCGGCGGCCGGACCGCGAAGGTCATCAACACGAACGTCTCCTCGAAGTACGCCTACCTGTGCTTCATCGAGGGCGACAACCCCATCCTGAAATACGACACCGAAAACCATAACGGCAAGTCCATCCTCATGGTCAAGGAGTCTTACGGCAACGCGTTCGCCCCCTTCCTCACCGACAACTACGAAACGGTCTACGTCGTCGACCCCCGGAAGGTGGACCTGAACCTTACGTCGTTCGTGCAGCAGCATGACATCGACGACGTCCTGTTCTTAAACTACGCGTTCGCCCCCTCGAACCCGACCTACCGCAACGCATTCGAAAAGATGCTGGGCGTAAGGTAAAGAAATGCTTTCAGAATAATTCAGCATTCCGGTGCTATAATTATTATTAGTGATTTTGTGTGTTTGTAAGGAGGGTTTTCATTGAAGAAAACCAAAAAGCTGCTGGCCATCTTTCTGACCCTCGCGCTCATCCTGAGCGTCACGTCAGTCTTCGCCTTCGCAGCAAAGAAACCGAAAACGTACGCGAAGTACGACATCAACAAAGACGGCAAGGTCGTCTATACCGTACTGGGTGACTCCATCGCCGCAGGCTATTCCCTGCCCGGCTTCGTGGAAGACACCAAGTGGAAAGCTTCCTGGCCCGTCGTCGACGGTTCCTACCCGCAGTATGTCGCACAGGGCATCGGCGCCACCAAAGTTTACCAGGACGCCCACATCGGCCTCCGTTCCCACGACCTCCGGTACCTGCTCTGCGAGGACTACCCCGGCGACATCGCTGTCGGCTGGCGTGTCCCGACCACGGACAACTACCGCACCGTCGACCAGACCGGCCTCGCGAAAGTCCGCAAGCAGTACTACAACCACATCAAGCAGGCGGACGTCATCACCCTCGGCATCGGCATCAACGACCTGACCATCCCCTCCGGCATCCTCGACAACGTCCAGGGCGAGAACCTGAACCTCGCTCTCGCGTTCTGGGGCGATATGCTGGGCAATGCTTATAAACTGGCGGACAACGCCGCATACATGGCGCAGGTCTCCACCCTGCTGATCGGTTTCTACCGTCAGTACGTCTCGAACTTCAACGCGATCGTCACGAAGATCAAGGAGATCAACCCGAACGCCAAGCTCCTCGTCATCGGCTACTATAACGCCGCGCAGGACGCGTTCGTGAAGGGCGCTTTGCCCGTCGACATCGGCGCTCTCGTCACTCCGTTCATCGACCTCTTCAACAGCCACGCCGCCGGCGCTGCCGCGGGCAACGGCTACACCTACGTGAAGATGGAACACATCGACACCCTGTTCTGCGACCGCAACAGCCCCGGGTACCTCAACGACAACCACCCGACGCCTTACGGCCACAAACAGATGGCGGACATCATTCTGGCAGCATTGCAGACAGCCTGACGTACATCGCCAAAACGAATACGAACCACCGAAGGGCTCTCGCGAGTCGTTCGGTGGTTTTTGTTCTGTCCGGGAACTTGCATTTTTCCGCAAACTCTGCTATTACTGATTTAGAAACTCCATGCTTTGAAAAGGAGAGCTCTTATGAAACACACGATGATGAAACGCCTGTCCGCGGTGGTGGCGGTCGCGCTGGTCCTGAGCGTCCTGCTCACGACCCTCGTTGCCTGCGCGCCGTCGAACGCGGCCTCGAACCTGGCGATCGCAAAACCGGTTTACCCGGAAACGGTCAAGTACCCCGGCGACAACGCCACGGACAAAGACTTCGAAGCCTGGCAGGCCTACAACGAAGCCCGCGTCGAAGCCGGCAAGGGCAACCCGAAAGCGTTGAAGGCCTTCTACAAAAAGACCCTCGCCCAGGTCCTCGGCAACAGCAAAGCGGCCAAAGATGGCTCGGACACGAATGCGCTCTACTCCCCCATCAACGTCTACCTGGCGACCACCGACGGCAACAGCCGGCAGCAGCTCCTCGACCTGCTCGGGGAAAAGAGCCTGTCCTCCCTGCGCAAACGCGTGCAGAACCTCTTCACCGCCAACTATCAGGACGACGGGGAATGCATCAGCCTCCTCGCGAACTCCCTGTGGCTGAACGAGAGCCTCAAGTACAACCAGAAGACGCTCGACACCCTCGCGAAGAAGCACTACGCCTGGTCCTTTGCCGGGAAGCCGGGTTCCAAAGAGATGAACAAAGCGCTGCAGGACTGGATCAACGAACAGACCCACGACCTCTTGAAAGACCAGGCCGGGAACCTGACCCTCGACCCGTCGGTCGTGCTGGCTCTCGTCTCGACCATCTACTATAAAGCCGCCTGGGCGGAACAGTTCGACGCCTCTGCCACCAAGAAGCAGACCTTCCATGTCCCCTCCGGAGACAAGCAGGTCGACATGATGCACCTCGTCGAAACCTACCCCTACTACACCGGCAAGAACTTCGAAGCGGTCGCACTGCCGCTCCGCAACAGCGGCTCCATGTGGTTCTTCCTGCCGAAGAAAGGCGTGACGCCGGCGCAGCTCGCGTCGGACAAGGAAGCGCTGAACCTGCTCACCGACACCGAGAACTACAAAAACTTCTCGTACCCGCAGGTCACCCTGAGCCTTCCGAAGATGGACGCGGTCTCCGATGTGGACCTCATCAAGGACCTTCAGAAGCTCGGCGTCACCGACATCTTCGGGGCGAAAGCGAACTTCACGCCGCTCATGGAGGACTCGTCGAACACGTCCGTCTCGCAGATCGAGCACGCGGCGCGCGTCAAGACCGATGAAGAGGGCGTCGAAGCCGCCGCCTTCACAGCGATCGTGCTGAGCAAGTCCGCTCTGCCGACGCAGCGTATCACCTTCACGGTGGACCGCCCGTTCTACTTCGCCATCACCGGGTACACCGGCGACCTGCTCTTCACGGGCGTCGTGAACGACCCGGCGGGCCTTACATAAGCGAAGCGGTACATCGCCAAACATAATACAAAAAAGAACCGGACGAACTCGAACCGAGCTCGTCCGGTATTGTTTTGTGTGGTTCAGCCTGTGCTGAGCAGACCTGCCGGCCTGCGAGGGAGCCTGGCGACTCAGACTTTCTTGACGCCGAGGACCGTGTCGTTGCCGTTGATCTTCCATTCCTTGGAGAGGGCGACACCGGCTTCGTCCGCGTCGGCGAGGGTCTCACCCACGTTGAGGCTGTCCGCGAGGACATCCTTCTGGACAGAGGCCGCGTTGTCTTCGATGACCTTCTTGACCGCGTCGGAACCGTCGACGTAGAGGGCGATGTGATCAGTGACCTCGAAGCCCGCGTCTTTCCGCATGGTCTGGACCTTGGAGACGACTTCACGCATGAGGCCTTCGGCTTCCAGTTCGGGCGTCAGGACCGTGTCGAGCGCGACGGTGACACCGCCTTCGGACAGGGTATAGAGGCCTTCCTGCTGGACCGCTTCAATGAGGAGGTCTTCCTCGGCGAGGCGTGCATCGCCCGTGGACAGGGTGATGGTCAGGAACCCGGTGGAGTCGAGCTCGGCCTTGGCGGCAGAACCGTCTTCGATATTCTGGAGCGCGGTACGGACTTCGCCCAGCTGCTTGCCGAACTTCGGACCAAGGGTGCGCATCTGCGGCTTGAACGCATAGGTGACCAGTGCGGAGTCGTCTTCGACGAATTCGACGGCCTTGACGTTCAGCTCGTCTTCGATGATCTCGACATAGAAGTCGGAGAGCGGCTTGTCGGCCTTCACGAACATCTTCGCGAGGGGCTGGCGGTTCTTGCGGTTCGAACCGTTGCGGCAGGCACGGCCGAGGGTGACGATGGAGAGGACTTCATCCATGTCCGCCTCGAGTTCGGGGTCGATCCAGGCGTCGTTCACTTCGGGGAACGCACACAGGTGGACGGACTCCGGAGCGTCCTTGTCGATGCTGCAGACGAGGTTACGGTAGATCTCTTCCGTCATGAAGGGGATCATCGGGGCCGCAGTCTTCGCGGTGGTGACGAGGGCGGTGTACAGCGTCATGTAGGCGTTGATCTTGTCCTGCGTCATCTCGGATCCCCAGTAACGGGAACGGCCGCGGCGGACATACCAGTTGGAGAGGTCGTCCACGAACTTCTCGATGTAGGCGGCAGCTTCCGGAATGCGATAGTTGTCGAGGTTCTCGTCGACACCCTTCACCATGGAGTTCATCTTGGAGAGACACCACTTGTCCATGACGGACAGCTTGTCGTAGTCGAGCGTGTACTTCGTGGCGTCGAACTCGTCGATGTTCGCGTAGAGGACGAAGAACGCGTAGGTGTTCCAGAGGGTACCGAGGATCTTTCTCTGCGCTTCCGTGACGGCGCGGCCGGAGAAGCGGTTCGGCAGCCAGGGCGCGGAGTTCGTGTAGAAGTACCAGCGGATGGCGTCGGCACCGTAGGTGTTCAGCGCTTCCATCGGGTCGACGGCATTGCCCTTGGACTTGGACATCTTCTGGCCGTCTTCGTCCTGGACGTGGCCGAGGACGATGACGTTCTTGTATGGCGCCTTGTTGAAGATGAGGGTGCTGATCGCGAGAAGGGAGTAGAACCAGCCGCGGGTCTGGTCGACGGCCTCGGAAATGAAGTCTGCCGGGAACTGGGACTCGAAGAGTTCCTTGTTCTCGAAGGGATAGTGGTGCTGGGCGAAGGGCATGGAGCCGGAGTCGAACCAGCAGTCGATGACTTCGGGGACACGCTGCATCTCGCCGCCGCAGTCCGGGCACTTCAGCTTCACGCGGTCCACATAGGGACGGTGGAGTTCGATGTCATCCGGGCACTCGATGGCTTTTTCCTTCAGTTCCTCGATGGAACCGATGCAGTCGCGGCATCCGCAGTCCGGGCATTCCCAGATGTTGAGCGGGGTGCCCCAGTAACGGTTTCTGGACAGGCCCCAGTCCTGGACGTTTTCGAGCCAGTTGCCGAACCGGCCTTCACCGATGGACTGCGGGATCCAGTTGATGGTGTTGTTGTTTCGGACGAGGTCGTCACGGACGTCGGTCATCTTGATGAACCAGGACTCTCTGGCGTAGTAGATGAGCGGCGTGTCGCAGCGCCAGCAGAACGGGTAGTTATGCTCGAACTTCGGCGCGTCGTAGAGTTTGCCTTCCTTGTCGAGGTCCACGAGGACTTTCGGGTCGGCGTCCTTGACGAACATGCCGGCGTAGGGAGTCTCGGGTTTCAGTTCACCCTTCTCGTCGACCATCTGGATGAAGGGAAGGTCATAGTTGCGGCCGATGCGTCCGTCGTCTTCACCGAAAGCGGGAGCGATGTGGACGATGCCGGTACCGTCATCCATGGAGACGTAGGAGTCGCAGGTGACGAAGAAGCCCTTCTTGCGCTGTTTGTCGGCGAGGGCCTGTTCGAAGTCGTAGAGCGGCTCGTACTCTTTGTATTCGAGGTCCTTGCCCACATAGGACTCGAGGACTTCGTAAGCGGGTTTGCCGTCTTCGGCGAGTTTGCCGAGAACGGTGTCCGCGAGGGGCTGGGCGATGTAGTAGGTGTAACCGTCCGCCGCCTTGACCTTGATGTAGGTGTCGGTCGGGCTCACGCAGAGAGCGACGTTGGAGGACAGGGTCCAGGGTGTCGTGGTCCATGCGAGGAAGTATGCGTCCTCACCCTTGACCTTGAAGCGGACGATGGCGGAACGCTCTTTGACGTCCTTGTAGCCCTGCGCCACTTCGTGGGAGGACAGCGGCGTACCGCAGCGGGGGCAGTACGGGACGACCTTGAAGCCCTTGTAGAGGAGGCCGCGGTCGTAGATCTTCTTGAGCGCCCACCATTCGGACTCGATGAAGTCGTTCTCGTACGTGACATACGGGTGGTCCATGTCAGCCCAGAAGCCGACGACCTTCGAGAAGTCTTCCCACATGCCCTTGTACTGCCAGACGGACTTTTTACATTCGGCGATGAACGGCTCGAGGCCATACTCTTCGATCTGCTCCTTGCCGTCGAGGCCGAGCTTCTTTTCGACTTCGATCTCAACGGGGAGGCCGTGGGTGTCCCAGCCGGCCTTGCGGGGAACGAAGTTGTACTTCATGGTGCGGTACCGCGGGATCATGTCCTTGATGACACGGGTCAGGACGTGACCGATGTGCGGTTTACCGTTCGCGGTGGGCGGGCCGTCATAGAAGACGTAGGAAGGACGGCCGTCCTGCTCTTCGGTTTTCTCAAAGATGTGCGCGTCGTCCCAGAACTTCGCGACTTCGTGTTCACGCTCCACAAAATTGAGGTCCGTGGACACTTTCTCATAGAGAGCCATTGCGTTTTACTCCTTTCGGCGATCCACTGCTGTTGGCCAGTGCATCAAAAAAGGCTCCGCCCTGTGCTGACAGGACGAAGCCTAAACTTCGTTTGTAACCACCTGTTAAGCATCATACCAACATATGAGCCCCGGGTAACGGCGGGTGCCGGCGGTGCTTACTTGCGGCGATGTACCGCCCGCGTTCAGCATGCAACTCAGGAGTGATATTCGTGTCTGCCGCCTCCGCCTGCCGGGCTCTCACCGTCCCCGCGCTCGCTCCTCGTGCCTTGGCACTGTAGACCTACTGTCTCCGTCAACGTCTTTCAAAAGGTTTATTTACTTATAATACGCGAAAGAGTGTAACATCTTTGTTTTTTTATGTCAACCTTTTCCGCATGATTCCGCCATTTCTGCTCAGCTGTTGCCGAGGAGAGCGGCGACGAGCTTCTGGACGATGTTCGTCTCCGAGACCCGGTTGTCGAGGGAGGACCAGTCGGGCTGTCCTTCCTTCACGACGTTCGCCCCGGTCAGAGTGAACGCGTTGTCGTTCGGGTAATTCTTGTCGTTCGTCATGGACTCGAGCGTCTTCACGAGGAACTCATCGAGGTCTCTGGCGATCTGCGGGACGGTATAGTAAGACACATGGGCCGCGCCGAAGAGGCCGTGGTACAAAAGGTCGATGGCAGGGCCCTTGACGAGCTCGGTCTTCGTGAGCTTGTTCACGCCCTGTCCGGTCAGGACCGCAAGGTCTTTGCACAGGGTGTCGGTCAGTGCCGCGACGAACTTGTTCTCGGCAACGTTCTTCTTGGCCTCTTTGACCCAGGCGGGGTCCTGTCCGTTGTCCGTGCCGCCCTGATGGCTCTGGTTTGCGTAGTTCACAATGTCCATCAGCGAGTGTTTTCCGTCTTCCGTGACCGGGATGTTACAGAGGTCCGGGATGAGTTTGTCGATGACGGTGTCAAGTTCCTTCGGATAGTTCGGAAGGGACCAGTAGAGCTTGTCCTTCAGGACCGCGCTCACGATGGTGGCGCTGAGGCCCCGGTTCTTCGCATAGGCGGTCATGTCGTCGATCGTGACATATTCTCCGGTCTGGGGGTCCGTATGGGCGATGGGCAGGTTCTTGATGGTCGCGCCCTTGACGATCTCGCTCCAGCCGTTGTCGGTCTTCGCGGAACCCTCCCGCAGGAACCAGACGGCTCTCATGGGACAGGGATACGTGATGGAGGAACCGGTCTCGATGTCATAGAGCTGGTTGCCCTTCTCCGTGCGCATGACCGCCACGTCCTGAGAATGCTGGTGTCCAGTGAAGACATAGTGCATGCCGGCGTCGGCCAGTTTGGTCGAGACGTTCTGGAAGTCATCGACGAGGAAGTGACCGAGGATGGTGGACTCCTGAGTGAAATGGGAGACCACGCCGTGGTGCATCATCCCGATGACCGTATCGCCTCTCTTGCGGGCGGCTCTCGCCTGTCTCTGTGCCCATTTCAGGAGGTCGGACGGGATGTTGCCGCGGACTTCACAGAGCTGTTCGCCGTCGGACGTATTGTCCGAGGTGTAGCAGTTCGAATCGATGACGATGACGGTAAAGCCCTTCTTCGGGCGGGCCACATAGGAGAGGGCACCGGCCTCAGCGCCTTCCGGCGGCGTGTAAGTCGCTTTGACAGTGGAGTCGTTCCAGGTGATGTCTTTATAGAGGTTCCGGAAGTCCTTCTGGGTCGTCCGCTTCGCCTTGACCGCCTTGCCGTCCGCGGTGTTGAAGTTCTTCGCGGCGGGGTTGTTGATGTCGTGGTTGCCGTTCGTCACATAGACTTTGAGGCCCGGCAGGTCCTTTTTCAGCTGTTTCAGCTTGGTGGCAAGGGACTTGTGTGCCGCGTACTCACCGTCTTTGGTGATGTCGCCGTTCAGGAGCAGCACGTCCGGTTTCGAAAAGCGTACCTGCTGAAGCTGGGCATCCAGGATAGCTTCCGACTCGTTGAACACCTTCTGGTCGAGGTCGACGGCGTGCTGGTAGTCCGCGGTCCCTTTGATCATGGCCTCGGGGATGGTGTGCATGTCGGACATGACCATGACCCGCAGGTCGTTCTCCTGGGAGACGGTCTCCTCGTCGGCGGCAAAACTCATGGGCAGCGCCAGGACCAGGGTCATGACCATGGTCAGAAGCACTGCCAGCAGTTTCCTTACGTGTTTCATTCAGAGTTCCCCTTTCTGAGTATACTGTGTTTGTACCCATCTATTATAGACTAAGTCGCGGACTTCCGTACAGAGATAAATCGACTCTTTTGTCGACAAAAACCCCCGAGCGGACGCTCGGGGGTTTGGTGTTACAGATATGTCGTCAGACCGCTTCGATCTCCTTGACGTTGATCTCCTGACCGCGGAGCAGGTACGTTTTACCTGACTCGCAGTAGGGGCACTGGCGCCCGTACTTCACGGTGGCATAGGTCTTCGCGCAGTTCTCACAGTACGTGACAGCCGGCGTGTTGATGACATTGAGCTTGGCCTCGGTCATGCACTCATGTTTTTTGACAGCCCAGTTCCAGACGTCATCGAGATAGCTCGGGACGACGCCGGAGACTTCTCCCAATTCCAGCGTGACAGAGGACACGGTGGTCAGTTCATTTTTCTCGACGACCTCTTCGACATCGTCGATGATGTAAAACACGATTCCCAGTTCATGCATGACTCAAATGGACCTTTCTTACAGTTCTTCGCCGGCAGCGTAAGCAGCAAGGATCTTGGTAGCCGGCTTGTCGAGGACAGCGATGTTGGCGACGACGCCTTCCTTCGTGAACTCGCGCTGGCCAACACCGTAGCCGGTGAGCTTTCGGACAGCCTTCTCGATCTTGACGCCTGCTTCGAGGTCGGCAAGGATGGACTTGAGCTCTTCTTCGTATTTTTCCATGGTCATCTCAGCGTCGACGCCGGGGATGACATAAGCTTTACGGTCATAGTTGGTGACCGACGATGATAACGTTTTTCAGCATGTTGGTCATAATGATACCCTCCCAAAAGTACTCCACACAGCGCGGGATTACGCAATGCGCTTTTTTACTTGTATATTATAACATGAGATTTTGTGCGAACAAGGGAAAGTCTGACTTTTTTTGGACGCAAGGTGTCAAAATCGACGTAAACTTTCCGTGCAGGTTGCACAACTTTACTTTTTCTTTGAAAACTCTGAATTTTAGATGCACTTTTGTTATGATAGAGTAAAGCCAGGTCAGAACGATCTCGAACACGACACGGAGGCACTTATGTACACGGTTTTAGTATGTGACGACGACAGAGCGATCCTCGACTCCATCCGCATCTACCTCACCCAGGAAGGGTACGAGGTCCTGACGGCGATGGACGGCATCGAGGCACTGGAGCTCCTGAAGGAACACGAGGTCCACTGCATGGTCCTCGACATCATGATGCCCCGCATGGACGGCCTCACCGCCATGCTGAAGATCCGGGAGACCAACAACGTCCCCGTCATCCTGCTCTCGGCGAAGTCCGAGGACACGGACAAGATCACGGGGCTCAGCTTCGGCGCGGACGACTACGTCACGAAACCCTTCAACCCGCTGGAACTGGTGGCCCGGGTGAAGTCCCAGGTCCGCCGGTACGCGAAGCTCGGCAGCATGGAAGTCAGTGAACACGTTCTGGTGACCGGCGGCCTCGAGCTCGACACCGACAAGAAGCGGGTGACCGTGGACGGCGAAGAGGTCCGGCTCACGGCCCTCGAGTACCAGATCCTCGAATACCTCATGCGGAACATGGGACACGTGCTGTCCTCCGCGCAGATCTATGAGGCCGTCTGGAACGAACCGGCCCTGTCGACCGAGAAGACCGTGACGGTGCACATCCGGAACATCCGTGAAAAGATCGAGATCGACCCGAAAAATCCAAACTATTTGAAGGTGGTGTGGGGACTTGGCTACAAAGTCGACAAAATTTAAATACTCCAAAATTTCGAAGGCGATCTGCCTTCTGTTAGCCACGCTGCTGTTCTCTCTCGGCACCTGGTGTGCCGTGGAACTGGGCATCGGAAGCGTCCTCTTAGGTCCGGGCCAATACTTTGCGAACGACGCGGCGGAAGGCCGTCAGAGCTTTACCGCGACGCCCGCCTTTGAGCGGATCCTCGAAGACGACGTCGGGAGCCTTCAGTACCTGGCCTCCGCGGACCGGGATGTCTACGAAAAAGCCTATGCAAAAGCACAGAAAGAAACGGTCGAGGCCATCGTCGACCAGTACATGGCCCGGCAGAAATACCTGAAACAGCAGAACATGGACCCGATGGAAGAACCTTTCTACCGCAGCCCGACGGTCCATCTGAAGACTGCGGACGTCGACGATGACACGTTGACGATCGACTTCGAATACGACACCATGGCGCTGTCGGAAGACGAGATCCGCGCGGAACTGAACCGGCAGTATGACACCTGGGAAGACGCGCAGCTCGACAGCCTCGAATCCGACCGGAACGACCATACTCTCTGGCTCAAACACAACGGGAGCCTTCGGTACTATGTCCGGGCCGTCGACGGGTCCGTCTACACGAACCTCTCCGGGAAGCCCTCTGTCGCCGACGTGAAAGGCCACGCTATCTGCGCCGGCAAGGACAGCAAGCGCTCCTTCATGAAGGGCATCGACTATCTGAACGACCAGGAAGTGGACAATGTCCTCGACGGACTGCCGGAAGGGACCGCCGTCTACTTCTGGGTCAACGACCCCGCCGGACAGAAAGCGGACCTCACCCTGTTCCGCGCGCTCACGGACGAGAACGATGAATACATCGCCGCCCGGCAGATGTACGACATCATGAAAGACCGGCCCGCCGGCTGGATCCTTGCCATCATGATCTTCTCGTACCTGGCAGGCCTCGCACTCCTGATCTGGTTCCTGCACCTCGTGGGACACCGAAACGACGACCCCGTCGCGGCTGACGGGTCTCCGGAACCGGTCCGGTACGCCAAAGACGGCTCCCGTCTGGTGACGGCCGCTATCGACAAGCTCCCCGGCGATGTACACTTCCTGCTCTTCGCCATCCTGTTCGGCCTCTGTCTGGGCCTTCCCCTCGCTGCGATGACTGAATCGGCCGACTCGCTGAGCGTTTGGCCCTGGCTCCCGCTGGGGGGCGTCCTGACGACCGCGGGTTGCTTTCTGCTCCTCGCCGAATGGCTCGCCTCCGTCTGCCGGACCGTGAAGTCCGGACGCGGCTACTGGAAACACACGCTCATCGGCCGGTTCTTCGGCTGGCTCGGGCGCAACGGGACGTACATCGCCAACAACTGGAAAGAGGCGGCGGCCAACGCCAAATATGTGCCAAAGCAGCTGCCGAAACGCGCGGTGCTCTGGGTCATCGGCTACCTGTTCCTCAACACCCTGCTCATCAACCTGATGGTGCACATGCGGGGCCCCGTTGGGACAGCCATCCTGTTCCTCGTCCTGCTCGTCGCCTTCAACCTCTATGTCCTGGCCCGGCTGGTCAAGTACCTCCGGGGGCTCGATGAGATCATCGCCGCCTCCGGCACCGACACCGATGTCACGGTCGACGGGAGCGGCCTGCCCGCCTCCCTCCGGACCCTCGCCGGGAACCTCACCGTCACCCGGGAGACCATGGACAAAGCCGTCGAAAAGGCCGTTCAGGAAGAGCGGACCCGGACGGAGCTCATCACGAACGTGACCCACGACCTGAAGACGCCGCTGACGTCGCTCATCAACTACTCCGGTCTGCTGGACCGCAAGGCTGAGGCCGGCGAACTCGGGGACGAGGAGTCCGTGCAGTATGTCGGCGTCATCCACGACCAGTCCGAGAAGCTGAAGCACCTCATCGAAGACCTGCTGGAAGCCTCCAAAGCTTCCGCCGGCAACGTGCCACTCCACTGTACTCCGCTGAACCTCACAGAGCTCGCGGCCCAGGCCATCGCCGAGTTCGCGCCGGAAATGGAGAAGAACGGCAATGAGATCGTATTCACCGGCGCCGACGGCCAGCCCGTCACCGGCGAGCACATCGTCTACGCGGACGGGCAGCAGACCTACCGGGTCCTCTCGAACCTGCTGTCCAACGCGCTGAAGTATTCCGCGCCGAACACCCGCATCTACGCGTCCGTGGCAGACGGCCCGGCTGCCACCGGCAACGGCACTGACGGCTCGGCCACCGGCATTGACGGCTCGGCCAAGAGTTCAACTACAACAATCTTTGAGCTCAAGAACACGTCCGCGGAACCGCTGAACATCTCCGCCGAAGAGCTGATGCAGCGCTTCGTCCGGGGCGACCGCTCCCGCGGCGAGACCGAAGGTCACGGCCTCGGCCTGTCCATCGCCAAAGACCTCGTCTCCCTCATGGGCGGCTCCCTCTCCCTCGACATCGACGGCGACCTCTTCAAAGCCACCGTCACCCTGCCGAAGGTGGACCTCAACTGACGCACTACGCTTGACCCACTACTCTTATCCCACTACTTTTTTACACGCATATTTCACAAAACAGACCCTGCAGCTTCGGTTGCAGGGTCTGTTCCGGCAAACAGGGATTCGGTGAACATTCAATAATCGGCATTAACAGACTAGCCGGCATCAACAAACGCCGGCCATAGAAGGCGATATGCTCTCTTCCGGGGAAGGGGGAGCCAAAGAGCGTGGGAGAAAGCCACCTTCCCCTGTCCCCGGACCCCTACCCCTTCCGGCTTTCTCGCCGAGTTCACGCTAAATGTTGAAATATCGGTTTTAGCGTTAGTTTTATTCGCGGCGGCCTATTCGATGTTAACGCTAAATATAACGCAATACGCATTTAGCGTGAGAGATTTCTCGGTTTTCATCTTCTGCTCCTTTGATGATTGGATGATAATCACTCTGATTCTAACGCTAAAATCCGAGTGACGATGATTTAGCGTGAGAACCCTGACAAGCAGAGAAAATAAAGTTAACGCCAAAAACGCCGAAACGGGCATTTAGCGTGAACTCCTCATGTCCATAGTATCTTGCAGGCCAAAGGGCCGCAGCGCCCCTTTGGTCTGTTGTCTGCCCCGTGCCGCAGGGCGGAGGTGCTGTCATAGGGCTTTGCCGCACGGTATGCGGCGCACGGGTGCGCCCTTGACAGCACCGAAGGACTGTGGCACCTATAAGCTTAGCAAGTTTGAGAGCGAGAGCGTATAAAAGGGCTATTGTGGTGGGTATGACACTGAGCCCGGAGCGGAGTGGAGGGCGTCAATACGCACGGCAGCTAACAGGGACGGTTTGCGGTGTACTAGCTGAGCGTCGCCGTCCGCCCCGCTGCCTGGCGGATGTTTCCGAAAAGGAGGCGAAGCCTCCGAAAGCTTCACCAATGGTGATGGGATTGAGGGGTATATCGCCAAAGGAAAACAAAACAAAAAGCCCGAGAGCTTCCTAAGAAGTTCTCGGGCATATTTGCGTTTTGGCGGTTGTTAAGCCGCGCTCGACGTTGTGTCGCAGAAGTTACGCGTTGTACTTCTTGTTGGACTGCTTGATGGCAGCCTGAGCAGCAGCAAGGCGTGCGATCGGGACACGGAACGGGGAGCAGGAGACATAGTCAAGGCCGAGGCTGTTGCAGAACTCGACGGAAGTCGGGTCGCCGCCGTGCTCGCCGCAGATACCTGCATGCAGGTCCTTGTTGGCGGGCTTGCCAAGGTCGAGGGCCATCTTCATGAGTTTGCCAACACCGTTCTGGTCAAGCTTGGCGAACGGATCGTTCTCCATGATCTTGGCGTCGTAGTAGTCCGGGAAGAACTTCGCGGCGTCGTCACGGGAGAAGCCGTAGGTCATCTGGGTAAGGTCGTTGGTACCGAAGCAGAAGAAGTCGGCGTTGGCTGCGATCTCATCGGCGATGAGGCAGGCACGCGGGATCTCCATCATGGTACCGACCTGGTAGCTCATGTTGACACCGGCAGCGGCGATCTCTTCGTTCGCAGTGTCGATGACGATCTGCTTGACGAACTGGAGCTCTTTGGTCTCACCGACCAGCGGGATCATGATCTCGGGCATGGTCTTCCAACCCGGGTGGCTCTTGTTGACAGCAATCGCAGCGCGGATGACGGCACGGGTCTGCATGACAGCGATCTCCGGATAGGAGACAGCCAGACGGCAGCCACGGTGACCCATCATCGGGTTGAACTCGTGGAGACCCTGGATGAGAGCCTTGATCTCTTCAACGCTCTTGCCCTTGGCATCGGCGAGCTTCTTGATGTCAGCTTCTTCGGTCGGAACGAACTCGTGGAGAGGCGGATCGAGGAAGCGGATGGTGACAGGCATACCTTCGAGGGCTTCGTAGAGCTGCTCGAAGTCTTTCTGCTGCATGGGAAGGATCTTCTCAAGAGCTTCTTCTCTCTCTTCCTTGGTGGAGGAGCAGATCATCTCGCGGAAGGAATCGATACGGCCTTCGGAGAAGAACATGTGCTCGGTACGGCAGAGGCCGATGCCTTCTGCGCCAAGCTCACGGGCCTTGCGGGCGTCTTCCGGAGTATCGGCATTGGTACGGACCTTCATGGTTCTGAAGTCGTCCGCCCAGCGCATGAGGGTCTTGAAGTCCTCGTCTTCGATGGAACCATCGAGAACGGGAAGGAGACCGTCATAGATGTCACCGGTGGAACCGTCGAAGGAGATGCAGTCGCCTTCTTTGTAGGTCTTACCACCGAGCTGGAAGGTCTTGTTCTCCTCGTCCATGACGAGTTCGGAGCAGCCGGCGACACAGCAGGAACCCATACCACGGGCAACAACAGCTGCGTGGGAGGTCATACCGCCGCGGGCAGTCAGGATACCCTGAGCAGCCTTCATGCCTTCGATGTCCTCGGGAGAGGTCTCGAGACGGACAAGAACGACTTTCTCGCCGCGGGCAGCCCATTCGACTGCGTCTTCCGCGGAGAAGACGACTTTACCGGAAGCAGCACCGGGAGCGGCGGGAAGACCCTTACCGATCTTGGTGGCGTTCTTGACAGCAGCCTTGTCGAAGGAGCCGTGAAGCAGGGTGTCGAGGTTTCTCGGGTCGACCGCAAGGATGGCTCTCTCCTTGGAGATCTTACCTTCCTTGACGAGGTCGTGAGCGATCTTCAGAGCGGCCTTCGCGGTACGCTTACCGTTACGGGTCTGGAGCATGTAGAGCTTACCGTCTTCGATGGTGAACTCCATGTCCTGCATATCTCTGTAGTGGTTCTCAAGCTTGTGAGCGATGCCGAGGAGCTGATCGTAGATCTCCGGCATGGTCTCCTTGATGGCGTCGATGTGCATCGGAGTACGGACACCGGCAACGACGTCTTCGCCCTGAGCGTTCATAAGAACTTCTGCGAAGAACTGGTTTTCACCGGTAGCCGGGTCACGGGTGAAAGCAACACCGGAACCGGAGGTGTCACCCATGTTACCGAAGGCCATCATCTGGACGTTGACAGCGGTACCCCAGGAGTACGGGATGTCGTTGTCACGTCTGTAAACGTTCGCACGGGGGTTGTCCCAGGAACGGAAAACAGCTTTGACAGCTTCGAAGAGCTGAACTTTCGGGTCGGACGGGAATTCTTCACCGATCTTGTTCTTGTACTCTTCCTTGAACTGGAAGGCGAGTTCCTTCAGGTCATCAGCGTCGAGGTCGACGTCCTGAGTAACGCCCTTCTTCTCTTTCATCTCGTCGATGAGCTGTTCGAAGTATTTCTTACCGACTTCCATAACGACGTCGGAGAACATCTGGATGAAACGTCTGTAGCAGTCCCAGGCCCAACGCGGGTTGCCGGACTTCTT
>ONFJ01000014.1 GCA_900317085.1 uncultured Eubacteriales bacterium
CTCCCCTTCCGCTCCCACTCCTTCGGGAGTTCCTTCGACCAGAAACCTTCGATCTTCTCCGGCAGTTCGGTCCGGCCGAGTTTCTTTTTGTCGAGTTTCAGCTGTTCGCCGGTCTCCGGTTTGAAGTTCCCCTGACGCCGGACTTCCTGCCGGGCAAGGGTCAGACGGTTCGGGGTGTCCTTGACCGTAATGGCGTTCTTGGCGGCGTAGTAGACCGCGTCGAACACGGGGCGTTCATTGGAAAAGCGCACTTCGGTCTTGGCGGGGTGCACGTTGACATCCACCATTTCGAAGGGCAGCGTGATGTTCAGTACACAGGCCGGGAACTTGCCGACCATGATGGAGTCCTTGTAGGCCCGGTCCAGGGCGGCAGACGCCGTCGCGCTCTTGACGAGGCGGCCGTTCAGGAAGAAGAACTGCATGGAGCGGTTCGGGCGGCTCGCGGTGGGCTTCGAGACGAAGCCTTCGACGGAGACACCGTTCAGCTCATAGGAGGTCTCGAGCAGCGCGTTCGAGAAGTCCTTGCCGAAGACCGAGTAGATGGTGGACTTGAGGTTCCCGTTGCCGGGCGTCACCAGGATCTGCTTGTCGTCACGGATGAACCGGATGGAGATCTCGGGGTGGGACAGCGCGATGCGGTCGACGACGCCGGCCACACTGTTGCCCTCCGTGACGTCCTTCTTTAAGAACTTCATGCGGGCGGGTGTGTTGTAGAAGAGGTCCTTGACGACGATGGTCGTCCCCTGCGGGCAGCCCGCGTCACTCAGCAGGATTTCTTCGGAGCCTTCGATCTTGTAGACCGTTCCGACGTCATCGTCCGCGGTGCGGGTCAGGACATCGACCCTCGAGACCGCGCAGATGGAGGCCAGGGCCTCGCCCCGGAACCCGAGGGTCCCGATGCCGTGGAGGTCTTCTTCGTTCAGGATTTTAGAGGTGGCATGGCTCACGAACGCGTTGCGGATGTCGTCCCGCAGAATGCCGGAGCCGTTGTCGGTGACCCGCATGTAGGTGACACCGCCGTTCTTGATCTCCACCGTCAGAGAAGTGGCACCGGCGTCGATGGCGTTCTCCATCAGTTCCTTGATGACAGACGACGGCCGTTCGACGACTTCGCCGGCGGCAATGAGGTCCGCGATGTGTTTCGGCAGTACATTGATCTTTGCCATGGTGCCCCTCCTTTCTATTTGTTACGTTACGATTCCTTCGCGCGTTTGGACAGGTCGTACAGGTAGTTCATCGCCTCGATGGGAGTGAACGTGTTGACGTCCAGCGCTTTCAGTTCGTCGAGGATCTCATCGGACGCGTGGCTCGTGAAGCTGATCTGGAAGTCCTCGGGCGATGTACCGCTCTCTTCCGGCACCTCCGTCGGGACTTTCAGGACGCCTCCCGTGCGCTCCTGTTCGTCGATGATCTCTTTCAGCACTTCCCTCGCCCGCTTCACGACCGGGTTCGGGACACCGGCGAGCTTGGCCACTTCGATGCCGTAGCTGCCGTCCGCCGGGCCGGGGACGATGCGGCGCAGGAAGATGATGTCGTCGCCCCGCTTCTTGCAGGCGATGTTGTAGTTCTTGATGCCGGGGAGTTCCTCCTCCATGTCCGTCAGCTCATGGTAATGGGTGGCGAACAGGGTCTTGGCCCCGATCTTGCGTTTGTTACAGACGTACTCGAGGACGGCCTTCGCGATGGCCATACCGTCGAAGGTGGACGTGCCGCGGCCGATCTCATCGAGGATGATGAGGCTCTGGCGGGTCGCGTTCTTCAGGATGATGGCCACCTCGTTCATCTCGACCATGAAGGTGGACTGTCCGGACGCGAGGTCATCGGAGGCGCCGACTCTCGTGAAGATGGCGTCGCAGATGGAGATGCGGGCGGAGGAGGCCGGGACGAAGCTGCCCATCTGTGCCATCAGCACGATGAGGGCGACCTGTCTCATGTAGGTCGATTTACCTGCCATGTTCGGACCGGTGATGATGGCGGCCTGGGCGTCGTCGAGGTCGAGGGCCGTGTCGTTCGGGACGAAGGGCGCGCCGTCCAGCATCTTCTCGACCACCGGGTGGCGGCCGTCCTTGATGCTGACACTGCCGTCCTCCGTGATCTCGGGGCACACATACCCGTTGTCCACCGCCACTTTGGCAAAGGAGCAGAGGACGTCGAGGGTGGCCACCGCGTGGGAGGTCTGCTGGATGCGGACGAGGCTCTGGGCGACAGTCTCCCGCACGCCGCAGAACAGTTCGTATTCGAGTTTCGTGATCCGTTCCTGGGCACCCAGGACTTTGGATTCGAGTTCTTTCAGCTCACCGGTGATGTACCGCTCGGCATTCGTGAGGGTCTGCTTGCGGATCCATTCCTCCGGTACGTCGCCCTGGAACGAACGGGGCACTTCGAGGTAGTAGCCGAAGACCTTGTTGTAGCCGATCTTCAGTTTCGGGATGCCGGTGCGTTCCCGCTCCTGGGCTTCGATGGTGGCGAGGTACCCCTGGCCGTTCGCGACGATGTCGCGGAGTTCATCGAGTTCGGGACTGTAGCCCTCTTTGATCATGCCGCCTTCCCGGACCGTGAAAGGCGGGTCTTCGGCAATGGCCTCCTCGATGAGGGCCATGATGTCTTCCAGGGGGTCGATGTTCGCCTCGATGCGCTGCATGAGACGGGGCTCTGCGCCCTCCAGAAGCAGTTTGACGGGCAGCAGGCACTGTACGGTCTCATAGAGGCTGCGCAGCTCTCTCGCGTTCGCAGAGCCGTAGGAGATGCGGGTGATGAGCCGTTCCATATCGTGGATGGAAGTCATGTACTCGGCGATCTCATCGCGCAGGGCGAGGTCGTTCACGAGGTACTGCACCGCGTTCTGGCGTTCCGTGATGCCGCCGGGCGACAGCAGGGGCTGTTCGACCCAGGCCCGGAGCAGACGCTTGCCCATCGCCGTCCGGGTCTTGTCGAGGACCCAGAGGAGGGTGCCGCGCTTCTCCCGGTTGCGGAGCGTTTCAGTGAGCTCGAGGTTCCGCCGGGCGGAGAAGTCGAGCTTCATATATTTGTTGTCGGAGTAGAACTGGATCTCCCGGATGTTCTGGAGGTCTGTCTTCTGGACTTCGAACAGGTACTCGAGGGCCATGCCGAGGGCACGGGTGCCGTTCTCGGAGGTCAGTTCCAGTTCCTCGAGGCTCTTGTCAAAATGGTCAGTGACCACCCGCTCCATGTCCTCGAGGCGCATCTCCCCTTCTTTCAGGGTCTTGACGCTGGTGCCCTCCTGTTTCTCGACGAAGGACTTGAAGCCCTTCAGTTTGGCACACTGCGCGTTGACTAAGATCTCCCGCGGGGTGAATCGCCCCAGCTCATTGATGATGCGTTCCCCGTTCTGGGACTCCTCCAGTTCGGTCAGCTGGACCTCGCCGGTGGAGACATCGATAAAGCAGATGCCGGTCTTCCCCTCCGCGTGGAAGGCAGCGCACAGGTAGTTGTTCTTCGATTCGTCGAGCATGGAGCTCTCGATGACGGTGCCGGGGGTCACGATGCGGATGACTTCCCGCTTCACAAGGCCCTTCGCCAGAGCCGGGTCCTCCACCTGCTCGCAGATGGCGACCTTGTACCCCTTTGCCACGAGTCGGGCGATGTACGGGTCGACGCTGTGGAACGGGACGCCGCACATGGGGGCGCGCTCCTCCTTGCCGCAGTCCTTGCCGGTCAGGACGAGGTCCAGCACCGAGGACACCAGCTTCGCGTCATCGAAGAACATCTCATAGAAGTCTCCGACCCGGTACATGAGGATGGTATCTTTGTACTCCTCCTTGATGGAGAGGTACTGTTGCATCATGGGGGTGAATTCCGCCATTGGTCCACACTCTTTCTACTAGTTTCGTTCGTTATGAAGTCAGGCGAGTTCGCCTTTCAGGATAAAGGTCAGGGGTTCGGTGACGCGCACGTCGGTGAACGTGCCGATGAGTTCGTCCGGTCCGTCGAATTCGATCATCGTGTTGCCGGAGTTCCGTCCGCAGAGCCGGCCCGACTTGTTGCGGTACTCGACGAGGACGCGGTACGTTCTGCCCTTCGTGGCGGCGGACTGTTTCGAGGCCACCTGCTCCTGGGCGAACTGAAGCTCTTCGAACCACTGCTGTTTTTCGGTCGCGGAAACGGGGTCCGGCATACTGGCGCCGGGGGTCCCGACTCGCGGAGAATAGATGAAGGTATAGAGCGCCGAGCAGCCCACTTCTTTAATGAGAGAGATGGTGTCGAGGAACTGCTCGTGGGTCTCTCCGGGGAAGCCGACGATGATGTCGCTCGTAATGGAGAGGTCCGGCATCTTCTCTCTGGCATAGGCCACGGTCTCGAGGTACTTCGCTCTGTCGTAGTGGCGATTCATTCGGTGGAGCACGTCACTGTTCCCGGACTGCACCGGCAGGTGCAGGTGGTTCTCCACTTTCTCACACTCCGCCATGGCGTCGAGGAGCGCGTGGGAGCAGTCCTTCGGATGGGACGTCATGAACCGGATGAGGAAGTCTCCGGGGATGTCGTTGATGTCCCGCAGCAGCTTCGGGAAGAGTTCCTTTTCGCCGAGGTCGTTGCCGTAGGAGTTGACGTTCTGGCCGAGGAGCATGATCTCCTTGTAGCCGTCCGCCACGAGCTGTCTTGCATCGTGCATGATGTCCTGGTACTTCCGGCTCCGCTCTCTGCCCCGGACATGGGGCACGACACAGAACGTGCAGAAGTTGTTGCAGCCGTAGGAGATGGGCAGGAACGCCTTGAAGGGGTGGTTGCGGCGGGGTTCCAGACCCTCGGCGATATCGTTGTCGTCCTCGGTGATGTCGAAGACCCGCTCTCCGGTGCTGAGGACGTTCCAGAGGAGCTCCGGGACCTTGTACTGGACATGGGTGCCGAAGACGAGGTCCACGTACGGGAAATGGCTTTTCAGCCGTTTTGCGACGTGTTCCTGCTGGACCATGCAGCCGCAGAGTGCGATGACCAGGTTCGGGTTCGTCTCCTTGAACTTCTTGAGACGGCCGACGTTGCCGTAAACGCGCTCCTCCGCATGCTCTCGCACCGCGCAGGTATTGAAGAGGATGAAGTCCGCTTCCGACGGATCGTTCGTGAACTCATAGCCCATCTGCTCGAGGAGGCCGTCGATGCGCTCCCCGTCCGCCACATTGCCCTGGCACCCGTAGGTGTGGGTGAAGGCTTTGGGCGCCACATCGCCGAAGCGGTCCTGCAGGAGCCGTTTCACTTCCGTCATGTATTCAAATTGCCGGTTCAGCGCTTCAGTAGAGACTGCCAAACAGGTCACCAACTTTCGTAAAAATAGCCATAGTATTTTACCACAGAATACTATCAATTAAAAGGATTCGGCCGGGCTTTTATGATATGGTTTGGCGTTTTTTCTGGAAAAGCTTTGTCTCGCGGCGAAGGTCGCGTTGCGGAGGCTGTACGGGGGAATCAATAACGCCTTCGGCGTACCCCGCAAAGCTCAATTCTTGCTTCGACAAACTTTTCCTACGAAAAAACGCGTAATTGTAAAGATCCCCGAAGTCTGACGACTTCGGGGATCTGCATTTCAGTGTTTACTTATATTCAGGTTTCAAGTCTCCGCGGTAGACTTTTGGCGGGACCTTGAAGCTGACCGTGCCCATGGAGCCGGGGGCGACTTCGTATTCGTCGAAGCAGACGACGAGGCTGCCGTCTTCGGCGATGTAGAAGTCCTGGTTCGGGTCGATCTCGGCGAAGTCCTCCTCCGGCATGTCGGAGTCGAGGAAGTAGGAGACCGAGTCGTCCTTCTTCATCTGTGCCCGCATCTGCTTTTTGATGTTCTCTGAAATGTGGGCGATGTACTCATCCTTCTCAAAGAGGTCCGACAGGATGACCAGGTTGCCGGTCTGTTTGTCGAACGTGTAGTAGTCCTCTTCCACAGCGCCTGACGCGGCCGTCTCTTCCCGGACGACCCGGACGGTGTACCAGCGGTCGGTGTCTGCCGCTACATCATAATAGATATCGAGGCTTCCGTAGCCGCCGTCCGCGTGGTCCTTCCTGAACTGCGCGACGGCTTTCTCATTCATTGCGTCGATCTCAGCGCTGACCGCTTCCGCGGCCTCTTTCCCCTTTTCCTCCGACGCGATCTTCGGCGTCTTCACGCTCACGTCGGTCGTCTCGGTCTCCTCCGCGTACTCCCGGAAGGTGACGGCCTCGAAGACCGTGCCGAGGACCGGGATGCTCGAAAGGGCCTGTGCCACCGGAGCGCCGGTGTTCGGGAGGATCAGGAAGATGGCCAGGAAGGCGGCCGCAATGGTCGCGGGGATCTTCCAGTGTCTCGTTCGCTTCGGCATCTCAACGACGTTCGAGGCCGGCGTCTCGGGCAGTGAGGCGAGCGTCTCTTCGACGGCAGACCGGACATGGTCCGGCACCTCGACCCGGGCGCGCTCCTCCTGTGCCAGTTTGCGAAGCATATCGTCATTCCGTTTCATCGAATCCCTCCTTCGCGAGCTCTGCTCTCAGCAGGTCCCGCGCGCGTTCCAGCTGTTTGCGGACCGTGGCGGGTCGGGTGCCCGTCGCTGCCGCGACGTCTGCCGTCGGCAGGTCTTCATAATAGAAGAGGATGAGCACCGTCCGGTACGGTTCACCAAGGCGGTCCACAGCATTCCAGAGGACCTGTTTCGTCTCCGTCGAGACGGCCGCTTCCGGCGCCGGGCGGTCTTCCGTGTGTTCCTCCGGGACCCCGGCACGCTTCCTGCGCCGCAGTTCATCTTTGCAGCAGTTGATGAGGATGCCGTAGAGCCAGGGTTTGAACTTCTCCGGGTCTCTCAGGGTGTCGAGATGCTCATACGCCTTCAGTATGCTCTGCTGCATGCAGTCGAGGGCATCGTCCTCCTGCTTCATATAGCTCATCGCCAACGCGTACATCGCCGCTTCCCTTTCCCGGATCTGGTCCGAGAACCATGCTTTGTCCATTCGCAATGCTGTTCACCTCCATTGCTGTTACACTCCTTAGACGGCCGCAGAGAGGATTCTGTGACGTGTCACAAGAAAAAACACCGGCGCATGTCCTGATCGGACCGCTACCGGTGTTCCATTCTCTGGTGTTCAAAGATGGCTTAAAGATCTTTGATTCCGTTCAGAAGCTCTTTGAGCTCAGCGGCCTCTTCCTCGTTGAGAGTGACGCCTTTGCCCATGCGCTCATGCTCGGGAGCCCAGTCACGGATATCAAACTTCGGTTTGCCGCCGTTCCAGGAGACCTTGTTCAGTTCCTTGGTCCAGCCGCGGGCGTTCTCCGAAAGGACGCCAAATTCTTCCGTGATCTCATAAGTGAATTCCGGCATTTCCAAACTCCTCCTTATAATTATATTTATAATTATAAGTGAATTATAGCGCAATCAAACGAAAAGTTCAATAGGTACGTCGTTTTTAAACGATTTACTCAAACAGGATGGTGCTGAAGTACCGTTCGCCCGTATCCGGCAGGACCGTGACGACCGTCTTCCCCTTCCCGAGTTCCTTCGCGAGCTTCAGCGCGACGGACACATTCGTGCCGCTGGAGATGCCGCAGAGGATGCCTTCCTCCGCTGCCAGACGGCGGGTGGTCTCGAGGGCCTCCTCATCGGTGACGATGCGGATGTCGTTGTAGATCTCCTGGTCCAGAATGGCCGGGATGACGCCGTCGCCGATGCCCATCTGCAAATGGGTACCGATGTTGCCTCCGCTGAGAATGGCGGCGTTATCGGGCTCACAGGCCACGATAGAGATATCCGGGTTCGCTTCCTTCAGCACTTTGCCGATGCCGGACAGCGTACCGCCGGTGCCGACGCCGGAGCAGAAGGCGTGGATGGGCTGACCATCCATGTCGTCAAGGATCTCGAGCGCGGTGTGCTGCAGGTGCGCTTCGATGTTATTGTAGTTTTCAAACTGGTTCGGGATGAAGACGTTCGGGTCTTCCCTTCCCATCTCCTGGGCCATCTCGATGCACTTCTCGATGCATTCACCGATGTTGTTGCGGTCGTGGACGAGACGGACCTCCGCGCCGTACTGACGGACCAGCATGCGGCGTTCCTTGCTGACGGAGTCCGGCATGATGATGATGACCTTGTAGCCCTTCACGGCGCCCACAAGCGCCAGACCGATGCCCTGGTTGCCGCTGGTCGGTTCCACGATGACGGTGTCGGGGCCGATGATGCCCTCTTTTTCCGCCGCTTCGAGCATCTGGAACGCGGTGCGGGTCTTGATGGACCCGCCCACATTGAGGCCCTCGAACTTGACGAGGACATCGGCGTCTTCCGGGCCGGTCAGGCGGTTCAGACGGATGAGCGGGGTGTTGCCGAGTGCATCCAGTACGGTGTTGCAGATCATAGTGTATCTCCTTCATCTCCCATATGGGAGAGGTGTTTTTGATAGCGGTCAATATTATAGCATACACGCTAGTTGAAGGAAAGAAAAAAGAAAACCTGTGCGGATGCACAGGTTTTCTATGTCAGTCAGTTAGAATGACTTATTCGTTGATCGCGATAACAACGCCCGAACCAACAGTACGGCCGCCTTCACGGATAGCGAAACGAAGACCCTCTTCGATAGCGATCGGGGTGATCAGTTCAACGTCCATTTCGACGTTGTCGCCAGGCATGCACATCTCAGTGCCTTCCGGAAGGGTGATAACACCGGTAACGTCGGTGGTTCTGAAATAGAACTGCGGTCTGTAGTTGTTGAAGAACGGAGTATGACGGCCGCCTTCATCCTTGGTCAGGACGTAGACCTGGCCACGGAACTTGGTGTGGGGGTTGATGGTGCCGGGTTTGCAAAGGACCTGGCCTCTTTCGATCTCGTCACGGGCAACACCACGAAGCAGGGCACCGATGTTGTCGCCGGCCTCAGCATAGTCGAGGGTCTTGCGGAACATTTCGATACCGGTGCAGACGGTCTTGGCCTTTTCGTCTTTCAGACCAACGATCTCGACTTCTTCGCCAGTCTTCAGCTGACCTCTTTCAACTCTACCGGTGGCAACAGTACCACGGCCGGAGATGGTGAAGACGTCTTCGACAGGCATAAGGAAGGGAAGGTCAGACTTACGGTCCGGAGTCGGGATGTAAGTGTCGATCGCATCGAGGAGCTCCCAGATCGGCTTCAGGACGTCAGCGTTGACGTCGTCGCCGGTGTACTCAAGAGCCTGAAGAGCGGAACCAGCAATGACGGGGATGTCATCGCCCGGGAATTCGTACTCGGACAGAGTCTCACGGACTTCCATCTCGACGAGTTCAAGGAGTTCCGGATCGTCGACCTGGTCGACTTTGTTCAGGAAAACGATGATGTAGGGAACGCCGACCTGACGGGCAAGGAGAAGGTGCTCCTTGGTCTGAGCCATGGGGCCGTCGGTAGCAGCGATAACAAGAACGGAACCGTCCATCTGAGCGGCACCAGTGATCATGTTCTTGATGTAGTCGGCATGGCCGGGGCAGTCAACGTGAGCATAGTGACGGCCTTTGATCTCTTCGCCGTTGAGGCCGATTCTGTCTTCGGTCTCATACTCAACGTGAGCGGTGTTGATGGTGATACCACGCTCTCTCTCTTCGGGAGCCTTATCGATCTCGCCATAGTCCTCGAACTTGGCAAGGCCCTTCATAGCAAGAGTCTTGGTGATAGCAGCAGTAAGGGTGGTCTTACCATGGTCGACGTGACCGATGGTACCGATGTTTACGTGCGGTTTGTTTCGGTTAAAATGTTCCTTTGCCATTGGAATGTTCCTCCTTCATAATGGTGAACTTTATTCATTCAGAATTATTTTGATTGTATCAGATAGACTGATTCAATGCAAGTACGGTTTCAAGCGCTTAGTCCTTCTTGTTTCGGTCGGAAATGATGCCCTCCGCGATGGACTTCGGAACCTCGACATAGTGGGACGGCTGCATGACATAGTTGGCACGGCCCTGGGTCTTGGAACGAAGGTCGGTGGAGTAACCGAACATGGAAGCAAGCGGGATGAACGAGCTGATCTGGGTGGCGCCGTTGACGGGCTCCATACCCTTGATGAGACCACGTCGGGAGTTGATGTCGCCGATGACGTCGCCGACATAGTCGTCCGGAGTGGTGACGTCGACTTTCATCATGGGCTCCATGAGGACCGGAGAGGCCTTTCTCATGGCGTCCTTGAAGGCCATGGATCCGCAGATCTTGAAGGCCATTTCAGAGGAGTCGACTTCGTGGTAAGAACCGTCGTAAAGGGTGACCTTGACGTCTTCGACGTTATAGCCGGCCAGGACACCGCTCTGCATGGCAGACTTGATACCCTGTTCGGTGGGGGCGATGAATTCCTTCGGAATGGCACCGCCGACAACGGCGTTGACGAACTCGTAGCCCTTCTCGGGGTTCGGCTCGATCTTGATCTTGACTTCGGCGTACTGACCGGAACCACCGGTCTGACGCTTGAACTTGCATGCGACATCCGCCGGAGCGCTGATGGTCTCGCGGTAGGCAACCTGAGGCTGACCGACGTTTGCTTCGACCTTGAACTCACGGAGCAGACGGTCGACGATGATCTCCAGGTGGAGCTCACCCATACCGGCGATGATGGTCTGACCGGTCTCTTCGTCTGTGTAAGTACGGAATGTCGGATCTTCTTCGGCCAGTTTGGCGAGGGCGATGCCCATCTTTTCCTGACCGGCCTTGGTCTTCGGCTCGACGGCAACACGAATAACGGGTTCCGGGAAGTCGAGGGACTCAAGGATGACCGGCGCCTTCGGATCGCAAAGGGTATCACCGGTGGTGGTGTTCTTGACACCGACGCAGGCGGCGATATCGCCGGAGTAAACGGTATCGATATCCTGTCTGTGGTTCGCGTGCATCTGCATGATACGACCAAGACGCTCGTTCTTGCCCTTTACAGAGTTGTAAACGGTCTCGCCGGCATTGGCAGTACCCGAATAGACACGGAAGAAGCAGAGCTTACCGACATACGGGTCCGTCGCGATCTTGAATGCAAGAGCGGAGAACGGATCGTCGTCTCTCGGATGTCTCTCGATCTCTTCGCCGGTCTCGGGGTCAGTGCCCTTGATGGCGGGGATATCGGTAGCAGCGGGCATGTAGTCAACGATGGCGTCGAGGAGGGGCTGAACGCCCTTGTTGCGGTAGGAAGTACCGCAGACCATCGGGACCATGTCGTTGGCAAGTGTGCCCTTACGGATCGTAGCTTTGATCTCATCGATGGTCAGCTCTTCCCCGTTGAAGTACTTCTCCATGAGCTCGTCGTCGTAGGACGCGACGGTCTCGATGAGAGCGTCATGATATTCCTGGGCTTTGTCCATCATGTCTGCGGGAATGTCTTCGTCGCGGACGTCCTGACCCATGTCGTCGTAGTAAACTTCGGCGCGCATGGTGAGCAGGTCGATGATGCCACGGAATTCGGACTCGGCACCGATCGGGATCTGGATCGGGACCGGGTTCGCCTTCAGACGGTCTTTGACCATTTCGATGACGTTGTAGTAGTCGGCGCCCATGATGTCCATCTTGTTGACGTAAATCATGCGCGGGACCTGATATTTGTCAGCCTGACGCCAGACGGTCTCAGACTGGGGCTCGACGCCACCCTTGGCGGAGAGGACGGTCACGGAGCCGTCGAGGACTCGAAGAGAACGCTCGACTTCTGCGGTGAAGTCCACGTGGCCGGGAGTGTCGATGATGTTGATTCTGTGTTCTTTCCAGAAGCAGGTGGTAGCAGCGGACGTGATGGTGATACCACGTTCCTGTTCCTGAACCATCCAGTCCATGGTGGCAGCGCCGTCATGGACCTCACCGATCTTATGGTTGATACCGGTGTAGTAGAGGATACGCTCCGTCGTCGTCGTTTTACCGGCGTCGATATGAGCCATGATACCAATGTTTCTGGTCTTTTCCAAAGATACCTGTCTCGGCATATAATCCTCCCGTGATTACCAGCGGAAATGAGCAAACGCCTTGTTGGCTTCTGCCATTCTGTGAGTGTCTTCGCGTTTCTTGAATGCGGAACCGGTTTCGTTCACAGCATCCATGATCTCGTTCGCGAGACGTTCTTTCATGGTTCTCTCACCACGCTGACGAGCATACAGGGTGATCCAGCGGAGACCCAGGGTCTGTCTGCGTTCCGGACGGACTTCCATCGGAACCTGGTAAGTGGCACCGCCGACACGGCGAGCCTTGACTTCAAGGACAGGCATAACATTTTCCATAGCCTTCTCGAACACTTCGAGGGGGTCTTCACCTGTCTTTTCTTTGATGATGTCAAAAGCGCCGTAGACGATCTTCTGAGCGACACCTTTTTTACCATCGAGCATAACACTGTTGATGAGACGTGTTACGAGCTTTGAGTTGTAAAGCGGATCGGGCAAAACATCACGTTTTGCAATCTGGCCTCTTCTTGGCACTTCGCTTCCCTCCTTCATAGTAATGATATCATAGGTACTCGAGTGACAACGTTCTCGTGGCGCCAATGTGAGGCATATAAATAACAATATATATACACTTCACATTGTCACGCGCATTCACGCGTGGCCTTGCAAGAAGTTTGTTCTCTTACTTTTTCTTCGGTCTCTTAGCGCCGTATTTAGAACGGGACTGCATACGGTCCGTAACACCCTGCGTATCGAGCGTACCACGGATGATGTGGTAACGAACACCGGGAAGGTCCTTAACACGTCCGCCTCTGATGAGGACGACACTATGCTCCTGAAGATTGTGGCCGACACCCGGAATATAGGCGGAAACCTCGATCCCGTTGGTCAGACGGACTCTGGCGATCTTACGAAGTGCAGAGTTCGGCTTCTTCGGTGTGGCGGTCTTGACGGCAGTGCAGACACCGCGTTTCTGCGGAGACTGAACATCGGTCATGACGTTCTTCTTAGAGTTGAGTCCTTTCAGAAGAGCCGGAGCCTTTGCTTTCTTTTCGGAGGTCTTACGACCCTGACGAACAAGCTGGTTAAAGGTTGGCAATCTGTTTCACCTCCATGCAAATAATGTAAAGTATAAATATATTGCTATAAGGAGAGCCTCCGGAAGGTGTTCCGGAAGTTCCCCTGTATAGTTGTTACTGTGTGGTGAAAACACCACGACAATTCGGTATTGTAGCCGAATTCTTATGCTTTGTCAACAAGAGTTTTTCGCCTGTTTACGTGGGCGATTCACTCTTCCTCGGGCAGGTCCTCGAATTCTTCGATGTCCTCGATGAACAGGTCGGAATCGATGGCGTTGAACAGGTCGTGTTTCTGTTCGACTTCGACGTCGGCATAGCACTTCATACCGGTGCCGCTCGGAAGCAGCTTACCGATGATGACGTTCTCCTTGAGGCCGAGCAGCGGGTCGGTCTTGCCCTTGATGGCCGCGTCGGTGAGGACACGGGTCGTCTCCTGGAAGGAGGCGGCGGACAGGAAGGAGTCGGTGGCGAGAGAAGCCTTGGTGATACCGAGGAGCATCGGGTCGGCCTTGGCGTATGCCGGTTCGCGACCGGTCTCGGCAGCTTCTTTCTCCAGCTTCTCGTTGACCGCGTAGAAGTCGGACTTCTCGATGACGGAACCCGCGATGAGGTCGGTCTCACCGGCATCGGTGACGGTGACCTTCTTCATCATCTGACGGACGATGACTTCGATGTGCTTGTCGTTGATGTCAACACCCTGCATCCGGTAGACGCGCTGGACTTCACGGATGAGGTAATCGTGGACCGCATCGACGCCCATGATCTCGAGGAGGTCATGCGGGTTGATGGAACCTTCGGTCAGGGCCTCGCCCTTCTGGACGGTGGCACCGGCCACGATCTTCTGGCGCAGACGCAGGCCGTACGGGATGAGGTAGGACTTCTCCTTCCCTTCTTCCGCGTTGGTGACGATGACATGCTTGCCCTTCTTGTCGTCGTCGATGGTGACAGTACCGTCGAACTCGGACAGGATGGCGAGGGTCTTCGGCTTGCGGCCTTCGAACAGCTCTTCGACACGGGGAAGACCCTGTGTGATATCGGAGCCCGAAGCGACACCGCCGGTGTGGAACGTACGCATGGTCAGCTGGGTACCGGGTTCACCGATGGACTGAGCAGCGATGATACCGACCGCTTCACCGACCGTGACGGTACCGCCGGTGGCAAGGTTCTTACCGTAGCACTTGATGCAGACACCGTGGTGGGCGCGGCAGGTCAGGAGCGAACGGATGTCGATCTCGGCTCTGGAGCCCTCTTCTGCCTTGCCGGCAGCGATGTCTTCGGCGTGGGTCTCTTTGACGTACTTCGCAACGAGGTCGGCGTCGTCTTCCGTCAGCATGTGGTCGCAGTCCATGAGGACTTCACCGGTCTTGCGGTCGACGAGGTCTTCGACCAGGTAACGGCCGACGAGACGTTCTTCGAGTTTCTCGATGACTTCGTTTCCGTCGGTGATGTCGTAGACGGGGATGCCGTGTTTGCAGCCGCAGTCCTCTTCCGAGACAATGACTTCCTGGGAAACGTCGACGAGACGTCTGGTCAGGTAACCGGAGTCGGCGGTACGGAGTGCGGTATCGGCAAGACCTTTACGGGCACCACGGGAGGAGATGAAGTATTCGATGATGTTCAGACCTTCACGATAGTTGGCTCGGATCGGGATCTCGATGGTCTTACCGGAAGTGTTGGCGATAAGACCACGCATGCCGGCGAGCTGACGCAGCTGGGAGTCAGAACCACGGGCGCCGGAGTCGATCATCATGAAGATCGGGTTGTATTTACCGAGATTGTCCTTCAGACCGTCGGACACCTGCTTCGTGCAGTTGTCCCACTCGCTGAGGATGAGGCGGGAGCGTTCCTTGCTGGAAAGCATACCCATCTGATAGTAGGATTCGATCTGGTCGACCTTGTCGGATGCGGCGCTGACGTAATCCCATTTGCTTTCGGGGATCTTCGCGTCGGAGACGGCGACGGTGATACCACTCAGCGTGGAGTACTTGTAACCCTGAGCCTTGATCTCGTCGAGCATGACGGACGTGGTATGGGTGCCGTGGATGCGCAGGCAGCGGTCGATGATCTTACCGAGGACTTTCTTGTTGACCAGGTCTTCGACTTCCAGACGGAACTCGTTGCCCGGGATGCTTCTGTCGATGAAGCCAAGGTCCTGCGGGATCGGGTTGTTGAAGATGACTTTACCGAGCGTGGTCTCGATGATGCCGGACTTCTGCTCGCCGTCGATCTCCTTGGTCATACGGATCTTGATCTTGGAGTGCATCGTGATGGTCTTTTCCTCGAAGGCCATGGTGGCTTCGTTGACATCACGGAAGACTCTCCCCTCACCCGGCTCGCCGTCCTTGTCGAGGGTCAGGTAGTACGAACCGAGGACCATGTCCTGGGTCGGGACCGTGACGGGACGTCCGTCGGAGGGTTTCAGAAGGTTGTTCGCAGCCAGCATCAGGAAACGGGCTTCCGCCTGAGCTTCCGCGGACAGCGGTACGTGGACTGCCATCTGGTCACCGTCGAAGTCCGCGTTGAAGGCGGTACATGCGAGCGGGTGGAGCTTGATGGCACGGCCGTCGACCAGGACCGGTTCAAAGGCCTGGATACCGAGACGGTGCAGCGTAGGAGCACGGTTCAGCATGACGGGGTGGTCCTTGATGACGACTTCCAGGGCATCCCAGACTTCGTCTTTGGAGCGTTCGACCATCTTGCGGGCAGACTTGATGTTGCCGGCGACATTGGTCTCGACGAGGCGTTTCATGACGAAGGGCTTGAACAGCTCGAGCGCCATTTCCTTCGGCAGACCGCACTGGTACATCTTGAGTTCCGGACCGACGACGATAACGGAACGGCCGGAGTAGTCGACACGCTTACCGAGCAGGTTCTGACGGAAGCGGCCCTGCTTACCTTTCAGCATATCGGAAAGGGACTTCAGCGGGCGGTTGTTCGGTCCGGTGACCGGACGGCCGCGGCGGCCGTTGTCGATGAGGGCGTCGACAGCTTCCTGGAGCATGCGCTTCTCGTTGCGGATGATGATGTCCGGCGCATGGAGGTCCAGAAGGCGTTTCAGACGGTTGTTACGGTTGATCACGCGGCGGTACAGGTCGTTGAGGTCAGACGTTGCGAAACGTCCGCCGTCGAGCTGGACCATGGGGCGAAGATCGGGCGGGATGACCGGGATGCAGTCGAGGATCATCCACTCCGGCTTGTTGCCGGAATTCCGGAAGGCGTTGACGACTTCCAGTCTCTTCAGAAGACGGGTCCGTCTCTGGCCGGTGGCCTTGACGAGTTCTTCCGTCAGTTCATCGGAAAGGGCGACGACGTCGATCTCCTGGAGGAGCTTCTTGATGGCTTCCGCGCCCATTCCGGCGTCGAAGTCATCTTCGTACATCTCGCGCATTTCCTGATAGTTCTTTTCGGTCAGGAGCTGATACTTTTCAAGCGGGGTGGAACCCGGGTCCGTGACGATGTAAAGAGCAAAGTACAGGACCTTCTCCAGCGAACGCGGAGAGATGTCGAGCATCAGACCGATGCGGGACGGGATGCCTTTGAAGTACCAGATGTGGGAGACCGGAGCGGCCAGTTCGATGTGTCCCATCCGCTCTCTTCTGACTTTCGCTTTGGTGACTTCAACACCGCAGCGTTCGCAGATCTTGCCTTTGTAGCGGATCCGCTTGTATTTACCGCAGGAGCACTCCCAGTCTTTGGTGGGCCCGAAGATCTTTTCGCAGAAAAGACCGTCGCGCTCCGGCTTCAGAGTCCGGTAGTTGATCGTTTCGGGCTTGGTGACTTCGCCGTTGGACCATTTGCGGATGGTATCCGGAGAAGACAGTCCGATCCGAATGGAATCGAATACCAGATCGTCATTCATCGTTTTATTCTGAATGTCTGTCATTGGGCGACCTCTTTCCTTAAATTATTCGTCAAAGCTGAGGGAATCCAGATCTTCCGCGGTGGGTTCCACATCAGCGGTGAATTCGTCGAACTCGTCGGTGGTGGCCATGGGCTCGCCCTGTTCATCGAGGGTCATGTAGCCGGTGGCGCCTTCAGCGTCGTTGACGGACTTCATATCGTCGTTTTCGGCAAGACGGAATCCGATGTCATCGCCATCGAAGTTCTGTCTGAGGTCGATTTCGTTATCATCTTTGTCGAGGACGCGGACGTCGAGACCGAGGGCCTGCAGTTCCTTGATGAGGACTTTGAAGGACTCCGGAACGCCGGACTTCGGTACGCTCTGGCCCTTGACGATGGCTTCGTAGGTCTTGACACGGCCGACGATGTCGTCGGACTTGACGGTCAGGATCTCCTGAAGGGTGTAAGCCGCGCCGTAAGCTTCGAGGGCCCAGACTTCCATTTCACCGAAACGCTGGCCGCCGAACTGGGCTTTACCGCCGAGGGGCTGCTGCGTGACGAGGGAGTACGGACCGGTGGAACGGGCGTGGATCTTGTCGTCGACAAGGTGATGGAGCTTGAGGTAGTACATGACACCGACGGTGACACGGTCGCCGAGCGGAAGACCGGTACGGCCGTCCATGAGCACGGTCTTACCGTCTCTGCCCTTGTAGGCTTCCTCGATGAGAGCGAGTTCCGCCTCGTCCTCGGTGTTCTTCCGGAGAAGATCCATGAGGTCGTCAAGGCTGAAGCCCTTCTCTTCGTTCTTGTCTTCGTAGTCGAGGATGAGCTGCTTCGTCTGGTCGTTGCCCTGTGCAAGGAGCTTGGACTCGACGAGGAAGTACTGGATGTCTTCCTCATGAGCGCCGTCGAAGACGGGGGTCATGATCTTCCAGCCCTTCGAACGGGCAGCCATACCGATGTTGACTTCGAGGACCTGACCGATGTTCATTCGGGAGGGAACGCCCAGCGGGTTCAGAACGATGTCGAGCGGAGTACCGTCCGGCAGGAACGGCATGTCTTCCTGCGGAAGGACGCGGGAGACGACACCCTTGTTACCGTGACGGCCGGCCATCTTGTCACCGACCTGGATCTTTCTCTTCTGGGCGATGTACACGCGGACGACTTTGTTGACGCCCGGGCTCAGCTCGTCAGAGTTGGCTCTCGTGAAGACTTCGACATTGAGGACGATACCGTACTCACCGTGCGGGACACGGAGCGATGTATCGCGGACCTCTCTCGCCTTCTCGCCGAAGATGGCCTGCAGGAGGCGCTCTTCCGCGGTGCGCTCGGTCTCACCCTTCGGGGTGACCTTACCGACGAGGATGTCACCGGACTTGACTTCGGCGCCGACGTGGATGATACCCTCTTCGTCGAGGTTTGCCAGTGCGTCTTCACCGACGTTCGGGATGTCGCGGGTGATCTCTTCCGGCCCGAGTTTGGTGTCACGGGACTCGAGTTCGAACTCTTCGATATGGATGGAGGTGTAAACGTCGTCCCGGATGAGTTTCTCATTCAGAAGAACGGCGTCTTCGTAGTTGTAGCCTTCCCAGGTCATGAAGCCGATGAGGGCGTTCTTGCCGAGGGAGATCTCACCATTGCTGGTGGCGGGGCCGTCGGCGATGACCTGTCCTTTGGTGACTTCCTGGCCAAGGTCGACGATGGGTCTCTGGTTGATGCAGGTTCCCTGGTTGGAGCCCATGAACTTGATGAGCTCATAGTTGTCGGTGCCGTCTTCCGTCTCGATCTCGATGTGGTCGGCGTCGACATGTTTGACCGTACCGGCGTTCTTCGCAAGGACGACGGAACCGGAGTCCACGGCAGCCTTGTATTCCATACCGGTACCGACGATCGGAGAGTCGGTGACCATGAGCGGAACGGCCTGACGCTGCATGTTCGAACCCATGAGGGCACGGTTGGCGTCGTCGTTTTCGAGGAACGGGATCATGGAAGTCGCGACGGAGACGAGCATCTTCGGGGAGACGTCCATGTAATCCGGAACGCTCGGGTCGACTTCGGCGAACTCATCGCGATAGCGGATGGTGATACGGTTGTTGAGGAAATGGCCTTCCTTGTCGAGGGGCTCGTTCGCCTGGGCGACACGGTAGTTGTCTTCGACATCGGCGGTCATGTAAACGACTTCGTCGAGGACCCTGCCGGTCTCTTTGTCGATCTTCCGGAACGGCGCTTCGATGAAGCCGTACTTGTTGATGCGGGCAAAGGTGGCAAGGTAGGAGATCAGACCGATGTTCGGACCTTCAGGGGTCTCGATGGGACACATGCGGCCGTAATGGGTGTAGTGAACGTCTCGGACTTCGAATCCGGCACGGTCTCTGGAAAGACCGCCGGGGCCGAGGGCGGAGAGACGACGCTTATGCGTGAGCTCTGCCAGGGGGTTCGTCTGGTCCATGAACTGGGACAGCGGCGAGGAGCCGAAGAACTCCTTGATGGCAGCAACGACGGGACGGATGTTGATGAGAGCTTCCGGAGTCGCCTTTTCGGGGTCCTGCGCAGAGAGAGACATTCTCTCTCGGACGACACGTTCCATACGGGAGAACCCGATGCGGAACTGGTTCTGGAGCAGCTCGCCAACGGAACGGATGCGGCGGTTGCCCAGGTGGTCGATGTCGTCAAGGGTACCGACGTTGTTGCCAAGGCAGTCAAGATAGTTGACCGTGGCATAGATGTCGTCGATGATGATATGTTTCGGGATGAGGTCATCGGCATGCTCTTTCAGAGTGAGGAGCAGGTCGTCCTTGTCCCAGTCGTCCTCTGCTTCGGCGAGGATGTCCTGAAGAACGCTGAACCGGACTTTCTCGTTGATGCCGACTTCTTCCAGTTCGTCTTCCGTCAGGTCCCAGGCGCCGAGGAACGGAAGGATGTCGACCATGCCGTTGGAAACGACTTTGACTTCTTTCCCCTCTTCGGTGAGGACATAGGCTTCGGTGATGCCGGCCTGTTCGATCTCGTATGCCTTCTCGGCGGTGACGACGTCACCGGCGTCGGCGAGGAACTCACCGGTCTCCATGTTGACGACTTCGCGGGAGAGCTTTTCGCCGGTCAGACGCTGGGAGATACCGAGCTTCTTATTATATTTATAGCGGCCTACGCGGGACAGGTCGTAGCGGCGGGCGTCGAAGAACAGGTTGTCGAGGTGCTGTTCCGCAGTCTCGACAGTCGGCGGCTCGCCCGGACGCAGTCTCTTGTAGACTTCCAGGAGTGCTTCTTCACGGTTCTTGGTGGTGTCCTTCTCGAGGGTCGCAAGGATCCGCTCGTCCGGACCGAAGAAATCGAGAATCTCTTCGTTGCTGGAAAGACCGAGGGCACGAATAAAGGTCGTGATCGGGATCTTTCTGTTCTTGTCGATGCGGACATAAAACACATCGTTCTGGTCGGTCTCGTATTCGAGCCAGGCACCTCTGTTCGGGATAACGGTGGTCGTGTAGAGTTCCTTACCGGTCTTGTCATGGGTCATACCATAATAAACACCGGGGGAACGGACCAGCTGCGAAACGATGGCACGTTCCGCACCGTTGATGATGAAGGTACCGCTTTCCGTCATGATCGGGAACTCGCCCATCTTGACGACCGACTCCTTGATGAGTCCGGTCTCCTTGTTGGCGAGACGCGCAGTCAGATGGATGCTGGACGAATAGGTGGCCCTGTTCGCCTTGCACTCCTTGACGGTGTATTTGGGTTTTTCATCCATAGAATAGTCGACGAACTCGAGGACGAGATTACCGGTATAGTCGGTAATTTCCCCGATGTCTCTGAAGACTTCCTTCAGACCGACATCCAGGAACCACTGATAGGAATTCTTCTGGATCTCGATGAGGTTCGGCATCTGCATGACTTCATCGATTTCCGCGAAATTCATACGAGTGGTTGTTCCGAGCTTGGTCGCTTTAACGTTTACCATAAGCCGTGATCACTCCGTTCCGTATTTCTAAAATCGCGCACTTTTCGTTATAAAAGTGGACTTATATTTTATATATAAGAGAACCGCCCGTCAAGCAGAATATTCAAATTTGTCAAGCCCCTTTGCAAAGTTTTTCATAAGCCCCTCCGGGCGTTTCTTAAATTGATGCAAAAAGGGCTGCTTGAAGGGCGAAAAAGTGCCTCCGGAGCAAAATCCGGCGTTTCCAAGTGAGACTGCTCAGCGCGCAGCGCCGCGAAGCGAACCAAAGGGCTGTGGGCTTCGGGGGTTTTGCGGAGGAGGCAGCTTTTTCTGCCCTTCCCTACACCAAAAAAGCTCCTGCAAATGCAGGAGCTTTCGTTTGGCGATTTAGTCGAGGAAGTCTTTGAGTTTCTTCGAGCGGCTGGGGTGGCGAAGCTTGCGGAGCGCTTTCGCTTCGATCTGACGGATGCGCTCACGGGTGACGTTGAACTCCTTGCCGACTTCTTCGAGGGTCCGGGGATGACCGTCCTCGAGGCCGAACCGCAGGGACAGGACGCGTTCCTCTCTCGGGGTCAGGGTCTTCAGGACTTCGGCCAGCTGTTCTCTCAGGAGCATCTGGGATGCGGCGTCGGCCGGGGCCAGCGCTTCGTCATCGGGGATGAAGTCGCCGAGGTGGCTGTCCTCTTCCTCACCGATGGGCGTCTCGAGGGAGACGGGTTCCTGGGCGACGCGCAGGATCTCGCGGACCTTCTCGACGGGCATGTCGAGTTCTTCGGCGATCTCTTCCGCGGTCGGGTCTCTGCCGTTCTTGTGCAGGAGCTGGCTGTTGGTCTTCTTGACCTTGTTGATGGTCTCGACCATATGGACCGGGATACGGATAGTACGGGCCTGGTCCGCGATGGCACGGGTGATCGCCTGACGGATCCACCACGTTGCATACGTCGAGAACTTGAAGCCCTTGGTGTAGTCGAACTTATCCACGGCCTTGATGAGTCCGAGGTTGCCTTCCTGGATGAGGTCGAGGAACTGCATACCGCGGCCGACATAGCGCTTCGCGATGCTGACGACCAGTCTCAGGTTGGACTCGGCCAGTTTCTTCTTCGCCTCTTCATCGCCCTCCGAAATACGGATGGCGAGTTCGATCTCCTCTTCCGGCGTGAGCAGGGGGACCCGGCCGATCTCTTTGAGATAGACCTTGACGGGGTCGTCCATCGCCGCGTTCTTGGAGGCGTCCGTGGCATTGATCTCGCCGGGCTTCTGGGTACCGCCGACGACATCGAAGTTCAGAGAATCGAGGGCCGCGTCACCGAGGTCGTCGACGATCTCGATGTTGTTGCTCTCGAGGGTATCGTAGAGCTTGTCGAGCTCATCGATCTCAAGGTCCAGTTCGACAATGGCGGCATCGATGTCGTTCGTGCTCAGTTTGCCTGCGGCACGACCTTTTTCAATGAGGCCATTGACTACCTTTTGCTTCTTGTCTTCCATAAAAACAAACTCCTTACTTTTTCGAGAAAAGTTCCCGAAGTTCTTCGTCTGTGATCTCTCCGCCGGGGGCGAAGGCCTTCTTTTCTTCCGCGGTCTTTAAGACCCGGATGCAGTCCTCGATCTCCGAGAACGTGCCGCTGAGCGGGATACCTGCGTTCTGGATCCGCGCCAGCTGCCCCATCTCTTCGGGGTCGAAGTACTGGGAGAGGATGAAACTCTCCACACCTTTTCCCTCCCGGATGCGGTCGGCGATGACCGAATAGGCCTTCTGACCAAATGCGGTGGAGAAATCGTTCGCCTCGAGCCGTTCCCCGATCTTGGAAAGATAGTCGGGGTTCCGCAGCAGCGAGGCCAGTATGGTCTCTTCGGCACGGATGACTTTTCCGCTCACATGTCCGCCGGTGGGGTCCTGTTTCACGAGTTCTCTGTTCAGCTCCGTGAAGTCCGCACGCTCTCGGCGTCTGCGCTGCCGCTGCACGGCTCTCGCCACCTGGGACTCGACTGCCTCTCTTGCCACGCCTGTCTCCTCCGCGACCCGCGAAGTGTAGACATAGCGTTCGGCCGGAGCCAGCGCCGCCAGGATGAAAGAGACCGCTTCGATGTAGCGCACCTTTCCGTCATCGGTGGAGAGGTCGAACTTCATCCGCTGTTCATTGAGTCTGTACTCAGTCTCGTTGGACGCGCCATCCAGCATGGAACGGAACCGTTCCGCGCCGTAGGTCTTGATGATCTCATCGGGGTCTTTCCCGCCGTCCATCGTGAGGGAGCGGACGGTCAGATCCGTCTGTTCGAATTTCTGGAGGGCCCGGTGGGTGGCCTCCCGTCCGGCGTCGTCGTTGTCATAGGACAGGACCACTTCCCGGCAGTACCGGGCGATGAGCCGGACCTGCTCATCGGTGAGGGCGGTGCCGAGACCGGCGACGGCGTTCGTGAACCCTGCCTGATGGAGGGTGATGACGTCGAGGTAGCCTTCACAGAGGATGAGCTGATCAGAACCGGACCCCTTCGCGAAGTTCAGGGCGAACAGCGCGCTGCTCTTCTTGTAGACGAGGGTGTCCGAGGTGTTCACGTACTTGGGTTTCGAGTTGTCGAGGACCCGTCCGCCGAAGGCGATGACGTTTCCCCGCAGGTCGATGATGGGCACCATGGCCCGGTTGCGGAAGTTGTCGTAGTAAAAGACTTTTCCGTTCTTCTCCGACCGGCGAAGCAGGTTCGCTTCAAAAAGTTCCTGGTCGGAATAGTGGAGGCCGCGCATGTAGTAGTGGAGCGCGTGCCAGTCGTCCGGCGCGAAGCCGAGACCGAAGTGTTTGATGGTCTGCTGCGTGAGACCGCGCTGCTCCGTCCAGTACTTCAGGCATTCGGCACCCTTCGGGCTCATCAGTTCCTTGTAAAAGAACCGCGCCGCCTCCTTGTTGAGTTCCAGCATGCGCTTGCGCTTTTTGGAGAGGGTGTCGTCGTACTCTTCATCGGGCATCTGCAGGCCGGCCTTGTCGGCGAGGAACCGGACCGCGTCTAAGTAGTCGAGGTTCTCGATGTCCCGGGTGAAGGTGATGATGTCTCCCCCTTTCCCGCAGCCGAAGCAGTAGAACGACTGGTTGTCGGGGTAGACCGTGAAGGACGGTGTTTTCTCGGAGTGGAAGGGACACAGACCCTTGGAGAGACGGCCTGCACGCTTGAGATGGACATAGCCGGATATGAACTCTTCGATATCCAGCCTGTCCCGCAGCGTATTCAGGAACTCTTCTCGGATCCGTGGCATTGCGTGTGTCTCCTTCTTAACCCCAGGGGCTCGGGATGAACAGTTTCTCGTAGACCCGGAGGGCATAGCGGTCGCTCATGCCGGAGATGTAGTCGCAGGCGCCCCGTTCCGGGGACTCCTCTTCGGCGATCTGCCGGTAGTCGCCCGGCATCTCTTCGGGATGAGCAGCGAAATATTGGTAGAGCGTCTGCACGACGAGGACGGCTTTCCCCTCTTCGCCCTTGCAGACGGGGTTGGTGTAGACGTTGGCGAACATGTAGGTGTTCAGTTCGTCGAAGGCTTCCTGGACCAGGGGGTCCATTTTGATGTCCATGCCGGTGGTGTTCTCGAGGGTGGAGAGCACGAGGGTGTTGATGCGCTCGCTCTTGCTCTTCCCCAGCACCTCCCGGAAATGGGTCGGCAGGTCTTCTTCGGCAAAGAGGCCCGCGCGGATGGCATCGTCGATGTCGTGGTTCAGGTAGGCGACCCGGTCGGCGTGGCGGACGATGCGGCCTTCGAGGGTAGCGGCCCAGTCCCCCTTGGTGTGGTTCAGGATGCCGTCCCGGACTTCCCACGTGAGGTTCAGGCCGCGGCCGCCGCGTTCGATGCGGTCGACGACTCTGAGGCTCTGTTCATAGTGCTTGAACCCGTCGGGGAACACCGCGTTCAGCGCCCGCTCTCCGGCGTGGCCGAAGGGCGTGTGGCCGAGGTCGTGGCCGAGGGCGATGGCCTCGGTCAGGTCTTCGTTGACCCGCATGCCCCGGGCCAGGGTCCTGGCAATCTGGTTGACCTCCAGTGTATGGGTGAGGCGGGTCCGGTAGTGATCTCCGAACGGAGACAAAAAGACCTGGGTCTTGTGCTGCAGACGCCGGAAAGCGTTGCAGTGGATGATCCGGTCCCGGTCTCTCTGATAGGCGGTCCGGACGTCATCGTCGGGGTCTTCGACGGCACGACCTTTCGTCTCCCGGCACTTCTGCGCGTACTCGGAGAGGTAACGGTCTTCCAGTTGCAGGGTCAGTTCCCGCGGACAGTCCATAGGTTCGCCTCTTTCTGTCAATTCTGTTTCTGCATCCGCAGGACAGACCCGGTGGGGATCTGGAGGTCGCTGCGGATCCGGATGGTGGCCATGGGGTTGGGTGCCACGTCGACTTCCTCCCCCGCCTCATTGAACATCTCCGTCACGGTCAGTTCGAAGGGCGGCGTGCCCGGCGACATGACTTCCAGTACATCGCCTTTGAAGAAGCGGTTGCGCTGGGTGACGGTGACGAATTCGCCGTCGGAGGACAGGACGTTCGCGATGACGTCCCAGTTCCGGATATAGATACCATCATAATAGATGTGTGCGTCCTTTTCCGGTGCGCCGAAGTAGAACCCGGTGCAGTAGTCCCGGTAGCTGATCTTCCGGACTTCGTCGAGGATCCACGGTTCCGGCACATAGTCGGCGGCGGGATGTTTCAGGTAACCGTCGATGGCGGCCCGGTAGGCGTTGGTGACGGCACCCACATAGAAGGCGGACTTGGCACGGCCTTCAATCTTGAAGCTCGTGATGCCGGCCTCCACCAGTTCGGGGATGTGTTCGATGAGACACATGTCCTGGGAGTTCAGGAAGTAGGTCCCGTGTTCCCCTTCGGTGATCTCGAAGTATTCGCCGGGGCGCTTTTCCTCCATGAGGTGGTACTGCCAGCGGCAGGGCTGCGCGCACTCGCCCCGGTTGCCGTCCCGTCCCGTCATGTAGTTCGACAGAAGGCAGCGGCCCGAAACGGACATGCACATGGCGCCGTGTACGAAGGCTTCGATCTCGAGGTCTTTCGGGGTCTTTGCCCGGACCTCCGCGATCTCTTCGAGGGAGCATTCCCGGGCCATGACGACCCGTTTCGCGCCCATGTCGTAGAGAGTGTTCGCGGTCAGGTAGTTGACAACACCCGCCTGAGTCGACATGTGGATGTCGACCCCGGGGGCGTATTTCTGTGCCAGTTTCATGACACCCACGTCTGCGATGATGAACGCATCGACGCCGGCGTCTTTGGCGGAGGACAGGAACTGCGGGAGCGCGTCGATCTCTTCATTGCGGGGCAGCGTGTTCACCGTGAGGTGGACCCGGACGCCCTTCTCATGACAGTCCCGGACCGCTTCGACGAGGCCCTCTTCCGAAAAGTTGGAAGGTGCCGCCCGCATGCCGAATTCCTGTCCGCCGAGGTATACCGCGTCCGCTCCGTAGAGCAGGGCCGCGTCCAGGCGCTCCCGGTCCCCCGCAGGGGCCAGGAGCTCCGGTACTTGGATCGGTTTCAAAAAATGCAGTCTCCTTACTCGTCTTCTTCCTCGGAGCCGCCGGTGGTCAGAGCGTTGTAGACGTTCTGGTTCTGCTCTGAAGCGGTCCGTGCGGCATAGAGGTTGCCGTCGTCGTCGTGAGCGAAGAAGTAGTAGTTCGTGCTGGCGGGCCACAGGACAGACTTGATGGCGTCGTCGCCCGGGCTGCAGATGGGACCGACAGGCAGGCCCTTGCAGACATAGGTGCTGTAGCGGTTCCGGTACAGGTTGTAGTCGCCGGAACTGGCGTTGGGTTTGATGTAGGTGTTGACGTAGAAGTTCGTGGCGTCAGACTGAAGGGACGGGTACGCGGACGAATTGAGTCGGTTGTAGAAGACCGAGGCGATGACCGCCATGTTGTCCGGATTGCTGTCTTCCTTCTGAACGATGGAGGCGAGGGTGATGACGTCGTCCATCGACATGTTGAGCTCTCTCGCTCTCGATGCGTAGGAATCAGACCACTTGTCGTTGAAGTTGCCCAGCAGCTTCGAGACGACACTGGAGGCGTCTTCGCCGACATAGAATTCGTAGGTATCGGGGTACATGTAACCTTCCAGCAGGTGGTAACGCTGGTCGCCGTTCGCGATGTCCTTGACGAAGTCGTAGCTGTAGGTCGCGACGTTCGTGGCCTTCAGGAAGTCGGACTTCGAGCAGACCTTGGACTCTTCCAGTTTCTCGGCGATCTGTTCGACCGTGAAGCCTTCGGGGAAGGTGATCTCGACGGTATCCCGTTTCTGCGTGGCGGTACAGGTGGCGAGCATCTTTTCGATGCCCATATCAGGCGTCAGGGTGAATTCACCCTTCAGGTATTTGTCGTTGTCGTTACGGATGCCCGACGTGGTGGCGATGAACAGCTTGCACATGGTACTGTGCTTGATGAGACCGGCACGGTCGAACTTTCCGATGAGCTGATTGGTGGTGTCCCCTTCTTCGACGACGATGACCTTTTCCTTGTCGCTCCGGGCAAAGCCCAGGATGTCGTTGATGCAGGACGTCCAGTGGATGGCGAGGAGCAGCGCGATGAGCACGATAAGGATCTTGTAGGCTGCTTCTCTGCGCTTCGGTTCCGACTGGACACTGCGGACGGTGGGGCCGATCTGAGAGAGCATGTAGGACGCTTTCTCTCCGATAGACATCCCCTTCATGTTGTTGCGGCGGCGATAGGCGTTCTCAGCCGTACGGCGGCGCATGTCCTGCATGGACCGCTTCGTGTCGGAGATGTAGACCGCGCCCTTGCTGCCGATGTTGTCGAGGACGTTCTTTGCGGCGGCACCGGTGTCGACCTTGCGGGCGACGGGCTCCTGTGCCTTCTTCTGCGCCTGGGCCTCATACCCTTCCGGGGGCAGCGGGGTAAAGACCAGCTTGTCCGATACCTTGCCGGCATCGGCCTGAGCGGTCCTGCTGCGGGCGGGGGCGGTATTCTTCCGTCCACGCTTCGGTGCCTTGTTCGAGCGGCCGGCCAGGGGGTTCTTCAGACCTTTACCGGTGCTCTTTGCAGGGCGGGACTTCTGTGTCGTCTTCGCGCGGGACGCGTTGGACGCGGACCTTCTGCGGGCAGTCGACCGCGAAGCCGTCTGCCGTCTGGCAGCAGCGCGCGGAGCCGCAGGCTCCGGGGAAGATCCCGGTTCCGCCTGCTGGAAGTATACCTTTTCCAGTTCTTCCAGAGTGCGGCCCGTTCCCGAGTCGTAACGTTCATTTCTGTCGGACATTCGTTTCGTGCTCCTTAAATCCTAAAACTCATTCTTTTCCAAATCAAAGCGGATACTGCATATTGACAAGGACAGTGTGTGCCGCCTCTCTGCCCACAAAGCGGGCCGCGATGGCTTCCCCGAACAGGTGCGCCGCGCCGGCGCCCTTCCCGGTGATGATGTTCCCGTCTTCGGTCACACTGTCTGCCGTATAAACTGCTCCGCGGAGTTCGGTCTCAAACCCGGGGAAACAGGTTGCTTTCTTTCCTTCCAGATAGCCAAGGTGTCCCAGCACCGACGGTGCGGCACAGATGGCGGCGATGAGAAGGCCGTTGTCCCGGCTGTACTGCAGGAAGTCCTTCACAAGGTCGGAGGCTTCCAGGTTCTTCGTCCCGGGCATGCCGCCCGGCAGGATGACGCCGTCGAGGTCCTGACCTTTGACAGTATCCTCGATGACGAGGTCTGCGGTCACGGGGATGCCGTGGGAGCCGGTGACGACCGCTCCGGTGACCCCGACCGTTTTGGTCTCGACGCCCGCTCTGCGCAGGACGTCCAGCGTGCCGAGGGCTTCGATCTCTTCAAAGCCTTCTGCCAGAAACAGATAGATCATGTCAGTTCCTCCTTGTTCAGGGTTCAGCCGATCGTCAGGCCGATGTAGGCATTCTTCATGGTGCGTTCCGCCTTGACGGCCCGTTTGGAGACCGCGAGGTCCATACCGGCCCGGCCGGTGGAAGTCCGTCCGCCCCGCAGGCTGTCGAAGGCCGGAAGGTTCAGGACGTACTGGTCGGCGTCGACTTCGGAGAGCTTCCGGAGAAGCGTCGCCTGGGAGTCGGCCGTGCAGAGTTCCCGGACGGTCAGGACGGTGTCCCCGGTGTCGTCGGTCGCGAGGTCGTAGAGGACGTAACCGTCGTCGAGCAGGATGCTCTGCCCGCCCCGGTACACGTGTTCGAAGAACAGGTACTGAAGGGCCTGGCGGTCGAACTCGACATAGGAGCCGCCCTGCAGCGCCGCGTGGCGGATGGGCGGGATGTCGACCGGGACGAACCCGGTGTCCTCGGCCGGTGTCTCCTCTTCGGCGGGCTCCATCTTCTCGACCATGGCGGCAAGCTGTTCCCGGTCGAGCTGGGTCGTCTTCAGGTAGAAGTTCGCCCGGAAGCCGAAGCGGGAGAAGTACTTGTAGAGGTCGTTGTCGGTGGGGACCAGGATGAGGAAGTCGATGTTTCGTTCCTCGCAGAGGGTCCGGCAGTAGCGGATGACCTGCCCCATGTACCCTTTCCGGCGGAAGTCCGGATGGGTGGCGGCGGCAAAGAAGTAATATGCAGAATAAGTCTCGTCGCCAATGTGGAGCGTTGTCTCCAGCAGATAGGCACCGGCGACGGCTTTGCCGTCTTCCCGGTACACGACCGTGCGGTCGGTGTCAGCGACGAGGGTCTGGATGTTTCGGATGATGGGAGCCGGGGCCCCGAAGGACAGGGACCACAGTTCGGTCAGTGTTTCAAAATCTGCCCCGGAAGCCAGCCCGGGACCGGTGAGAATGGTTGCCACGTGCAGCCTCCGTTCCAGTTGAGATTTCGTTTGGGTCAGCGGGTGGCCAGCACGAACACATCGGCGGCGATGGCGGCGATGGTCCGGGGCTCCTCCCCTTCCCAGCAGCGGACGACGGACCAGTTCCAGCGTTCCGCGGTATAGAGTGCCGCTTCCCGGCAGGCGTTCAGGAACTGCACGTTGCTCTCGTGCACGTCCTTCTTCGCTTCATCGCCTTCGTAGCGGCGGGTCATCATCTTCTGGGAGACCTCGACGGGCATGTCGAGGAAGATGACCCGGTCGGGTCTCGGCAGTTCGAGTTTCCCGTATTCGTAGTCGTCCACCCAGGAGAGGTAGGCGTCCCATTCGTCCTTCGGGAGCTTCGTCATCTGGTAGATGGGGTTGGACGTCGTGTACCGGTCCGCGAGGACGAGGGCCCCGGCGTCGTAGTCCTTCTTCCAGTCGAGGAGGAAACTCGCGACCCGGTCCACCGCGTAGAAGCTCGAGGTGGCGGTCGTTCCCGAAGTCTCCGGCGAGGTACTGCCGGACGAGAGTCGAGGAGGGCGCGTCGTAGTCGGGCAGTTTGATCTGCCGGACCGTTTCACCGGTCTCCAGCAGCGCCTGCTTCAGCCGCTCGGTCTGGGTGGATTTCCCGGAGCCGTCGAGGCCTTCGAGCACCAGCAGTCGTCCCATGGCCGTTCCCCTTCTCTCTTAAATATAGACATACTTTTACAGATAAAGTATATAGACTAAAATATTATAGCAAAGACCGGCCTCTTTCACAAGGCATCGACCCCGAAAAGTTTGAAAAAGAGACACCGGGACCGGTGCCTCTTTCCTGTTTTTGGGCGATTTATTTTACGGCAAAACGGCGGGCAGAGCCTCGATGAGGTCCATTGCAAGAATGCTCCGGAGCGCCTTGTCGAGGGCGGCATATTCGGCCGCTTTTCCGTGATAGTACGCGGCTGCGGCGGCCGCCATCTGCGGTGCCATCCCCTGGGCGAGGAACGCCGCGAGGATGCCGGACAGGGTGTCCCCGCTGCCGCCTTTGGCGAGGCCCTGGTTGCCGCTCGTGTTCACAAAAATTTCTTCCGAATCTCCCGACGCGATGACGGTGTCGGCCCCTTTCAGGAGGACCGTGACGCCGTACTCGTCGGCAAAGGCTTTGGCCACGCGGACGCGGTCTTTCACGATGTCCGAGGCCGGGGTCCCGGTCAGGCGGGCCATCTCCCCCGGGTGGGGCGTCAGGACCGTCGGCGCCGTCCGCTCCTTCAGGACGGCGAGGTCTCCGGCGAGGTTGTTGAGGGCGTCCGCGTCGAGGACGACGGGGCCGTCAAAGGTCTGCAGCAGGTCGACGAGGACCGTTCGGATGTCCTCGCTCTGGCCGAGGCCGCAGCCCGTCACGAGGACGGTGGCTTTCCCGAGGAATTCCTTCAGGGCCGTCAGCGCGTCAGCGGACAATGTGCCATCCGCGGCAGCGGGCAGGGGCAGGCTCATGGCCTCCGTCAGGTGGGACGAGACGGCCGGGTAGGCCGGTCCCGGGTACGCGGCGGTCAGAAGGCCGGCGCCGGCACGCAGGGCCGCGCCCGCGCAGAGGCAGGCGGCACCGGGCATACGGTAACTGCCGCAGAGGGACAGGACGTGACCCGCGTCGTTCTTATGAGCGGTCCGTTCCCGGACCGGCAGGAGCGCGGCCGCCTCGTCCCCGGTGAGCGTATGGAGATGCGGTGTGACGACGGCATAGGACTCCGGCAGGATGCCGATGTCGAGGAGGCGTACATCGCCACAGTATTCCCGGGCGGGATACAAAACATGAAGGGGTTTCAGGGTGCTGATGGCGATGGTCCACGCAGCCTTCACGGCGGTCCCCAGGACTTCTCCGGTGTCCGTCACGACGCCGCTCGGAACGTCGATGGAAACGGTGTCTCCGGGGGCTTCGTTCATGGCCGAAAAGACCCCGGACTGGAGCTCGTTCGCGGCGCCCCGGAACCCGATGCCGAACATGCAGTCGACCAGTACCGACGCGGTTTTCACGGCTTCGGCCGCCTCCTCTGTCCCCCAGGAAAAGACCGGAATGGAGAGGTCCGTCGCGCGGCGGTAATTCTCGATGGCATCGGCGGCTTTCGGCTCCCCAAACGCCAGGACGAGCGAGACGTCATACCCGGCCCGCAGCATCTTCCGGGCGATGACGAATCCATCGCCACCGTTCTTCCCGCTGCCGCAGACCACGGTCACCGCACCGTCCTCCGGCGCATACGTCTCCATGATGAGTTCGGCACAGCCGGTCCCCGCCTTTTCCATGAGGGCGAGGAACTTCGTTCCGACTTCGTCTTCTCTGACTTCGATGGCGCGGATCTCGTCCGCTGTCGTGATGATCATCGGTCAGCCCCCTTCGTTGTGTTACTGATTTCATCCTATCACACCCGCTCCGTTCCCGCCACCAAAAAATAGATTGAACTTTTATCCCTTATGTAGTAAAATACATGCAATATCGTGAAACGCGACGACGGAGAGAGTACGCGGTCGTACGACAGTCAGAGAGGGCCCGCCACCGGCTGAAAACGGGCCTCTGCCGAAACCAGCGGAAGTTCACTCCCGAGCGGCTTTTCCGAACGCCTTCCGGCCAGTAAGAAAAGACGGAAGCCCTCGTTACCGGGCACAAAGAGTCCGCTTTGCAAAGAAGCGGGAATCTGGGTGGTACCGCGGAGTCAAGACTTCGTCCCATGGTGGGGCGGGGTCCTTTTTATTGCTCTTATTTCTCCCCGCACGAACGACCCATATCGAAAAAAGAGACGAACTTTTGAAAGGAAGCAGATAGCATGGATACGAGAGAACAACTCGAACAGATCCGCGCGGAAGCCACAGCCTCCATCGAGAGCGCTGCATCGCTGCAGGAACTCGACGCCGTCCGTGTCAAGTACCTCGGCAAGAAGGGTGAACTGACCGCCGTCCTCAAGACGATGGGCAAGCTGTCCCCCGAAGAGCGCCCGAAAGTCGGCCAGATGGCCAACGAGGTCCGGGAGCTCATCACCGCTGACCTCGAGAAGCGCAACGAACTTCTGAAGGCCGCTCAGCAGGAAATGAAACTGAAGGCAGAGACCATCGACGTCACCCTGCCCGGCACCAAAGTGGAGATCGGCCACAAGCATCCCCTCTCCATCGTCCTCGACGAAGTCAAGGAGATCTTCCTCGGCATGGGCTTTGAAGTCGTCGGCGGTCCCGAAGTCGAATGGGACTACTACAACTTCGAGGCGCTGAACATCCCGAAGGACCATCCGGCGAGAGACACGCAGGACACCTTCTACATCACCGAAAACATGCTCCTCCGGACCCAGACCTCCGGTGTCCAGATCCGTACGATGGAGAACAAGAAACCTCCCATCCGCATGATCGCCCCCGGTCGTGTCTTCCGCTCTGACGCGGTCGATGCCACCCACTCCCCGCTCTTCCATCAGATCGAGGGCATGGCGATCGACGAAGGCATCACCATGGGCGACCTCAAGGGCACCCTCGAGACCTTCGCGAAGAAACTCTATGGCGAACAGACGAAGATCCGTCTTCGCCCCCACCACTTCCCCTTCACCGAGCCGTCCTGTGAGATCGACGTCTCCTGCTTCAAGTGCGGCGGCTGCGGCTGCTCCATGTGCAAGGGCGAAGGCTGGATCGAGATCCTCGGCGGCGGCATGGTCCACCCGAAGGTCCTGCGCACCGGCGGCATCGATCCCGAGAAGTACAGCGGTTTCGCCTTCGGCGTCGGCCTTGAGCGAATCGCCATGTTCCGCTTCGGACTGGACGACATGCGTCTCCTCTATGAGAACGATGTCCGGTTCCTCGATCAGTTTTAAGGAGGGTTGACAGAATGGATCTTTCAAAGAAATGGTTAGCTGACTATGTCGACCTGGACGTCGAGGACAGAGAGTTCGCGGAAGCGATCACCATCTCCGGTTCCAAGGTCGAATCCTACAAGCAGGAAGGCGAAGAGCTCAAGAACATCGTCGTCGGTCACCTGCTGTCCCTGAAAAAACATGAGAACGCCGACAAGCTCTGGGTCTGCCAGGTCGATGTCGGGGGCGATGCACCGCTCCAGATCGTCACGGCCGCGCAGAACCTGACGGAAGGCGATTACATCCCCGTCGCGCTCCACAACTCCGTGGTCGCCGGCGGCACCAAGATCACCAAAGGCAAGATGCGCGGTGAGGTCTCGGAGGGCATGATGTGCTCCGTCGCCGAACTGGGCGTCACGGTCCACGACTTCCCCTACGCCATCGAGGACGGCATCTTCATCCTCGGCGACGACTGCGAGAAGGTCCCAGGGCTTGACATCCGTGAGGCGATCGGCCTCAACGACACGGTCACCGAGTTCGAGATCACCTCGAACCGTCCCGACTGCATGTGTGTCATCGGTCTCGCGAGAGAAGCCGCTGCCACCTTCAACGTCCCGCTGAAGCTCCATACGCCGGAAGTCAAAGCCGGTGAGGGCGACGTCAACGAACTGCTGAAGGTCGACATCGAAGCCTCCGACAAGTGCTACCGCTATGCCGGCGCCGTCGTCAAAAACGTCCGCGTAGCTCCGTCGCCCCGCTGGATGAGAGAGCGTCTCCGCGCCTGCGGCGTCCGTCCCATCAACAACATCGTCGACATCACGAACTATGTCATGCTCGAGTACGGCCAGCCGATGCACGCCTTCGACCTCCGGTTCCTCGAAGGGAACCACGTGGTCGTCCGCAACGCGAAGGACGGCGAGTCCATCACGACCCTTGACGGCATCGAGCGTCCTCTGGACGACACCATGCTCGTCATCGCCGACGAGAAGAAGCCCGTCGCCGTCGCAGGCGTCATGGGCGGTGAATACTCCGGCATCATGGACGACACCAACACCATCGTCTTCGAGTCCGCCTGCTTCAACGGCCCGTCGGTCCGCCGTACCGCCAAGAAACTTGGCATGCGCACCGAGTCCTCGGCCCGTTTCGAGAAACAGCTGAACCCCGATGACTGCGACCTCTGCCTGAAGCGCGCCCTCGAGCTCGTCCAGCTCTTCGACGCCGGCGACGTCGTGAACGGCATCATCGATGTTTATCCGACACCGAAAGAAGTCGTCACCCTTCCCTTCGACCCCGACTGGGTCAACAGGTTCATCGGCATCGACTGCCCGGCTGACGAGCAGAAGGCCATCCTCGAGAAGATCGGCTTCCAGGTCGAAGACGGCGTCATCACCGCTCCGTCCTTCCGCATCGACATCGAGTCCCAGGCGGACATCTCCGAGGAGATCGCCCGGTTCTACGGATATAACAACATCCCGAACACGCAGTTGCGCGGCACCGCCGATGCATCGCTCACCGACCGTCAGAAGTTCGACCGCCTCGTCCAGAACACCCTCCTCTCGAGCGGCCTCTCCGAGACACAGACCTTCTCCTTCATCTCCCCGAAGACCTACGACAAGCTCTGCCTGCCGGAGGACTCCGAACTGCGGAACAACATCGTCATCAGCAACCCCCTCGGCGAAGACACCAGCGTCATGCGCCGCACGGCCCTCGGTTCCATGATGGAAGTCCTGTCCCGCAACTACAACAACCGTAACCCAAAGGCGTACCTCTATGAAGTCGCCACGGTCTATGTTCCCCACGACACCCTCGACGAGCTGCCCGATGAGAATCAGGAGATCGTCATCGGCATGTATGGTCAGGACGCCGACTACTTCAAGGTCAAGGGCATCCTCGAGAACCTGCTCGATACCGTCGGCATCCAGGACTACGACGTCGTTCCGGTCACCGATCACCCCTCCTTCCACCCCGGCCGCACCGCAGCCATTGAGGTCGAAGGAAAGCAGCTCGCCCTCCTCGGCGAAGTCCATCCGAACGTCCGGAGCAACTACGAAGTCAAGGCGAGATGCTACGCAGCCCTCATCGACATGGAGATGCTCGAAGAATGCGCTGACCTCGTCCGTCTGTACAAACAGCTGCCGAAGTACCCGGTCACGACCCGCGACCTCGCCTTCGTCGTCGACAAGATCACCCCGGTCCTGGTCCTTGAAAAGGCCATCAAGAGAGCGGCCGGCAAGATCCTCGAGAGCATCGAGCTCTTCGACGTCTATGCAGGTGAGCAGATCGGCAAGGGCAAGAAGAGCGTTGCCTTCAACCTCATCTTCCGCGCCGAAGACCGCACCCTGACCGACGACGAATGCAACAGCGCCGTCCAAAAGGCCATCGAGGCTGCCGAGAAACTGGGCGCCGAGCTCCGTTCCTGATACCATATACGCTCAAAAAGCATTTGTGTTCTACACAATATTGGTATATAATGATTTTTAACAAAGAGTTGGAGGTGGCAACATGACTGATAAAACGATCCAGTTTTCCATCAAGGACGATTCCGATGCCGAGATGAGAAAGATCCTGGGCGAAGTCTACACTGCATTAAAGGAAAAAGGCTACAACCCGATCAGCCAGATCGTCGGCTATCTTCTGTCCGAAGACCCGACCTACATCACCACCCACAACAACGCGCGCAGCCTCATCCGGAAAGTTGACCGCGATGAACTGATGCAGGCCCTCGTCAAGAACTTCCTCGACAAATAAGCCTGCCTGCGCAGTAGTTCAAGAAACGGAGTGAATCCATTGGCTGATAAAAAGAACGCTTTCCTGACCTACAAGGGCAAACCGCTCGTCCGGCAGGGAAACACTCTTTATTACGGCAACATGTACGACCCCTTCGTCGTCATGCTGACCATTACCAAGTCTGAAAAGAAGGGCGACCTCGACATCGCCGAAAAGGTCCGCGTTCAGCTCATGAACACCGACCCCACCTGTCCCCCGACGGAGATCATCGTCAAGACAGCGGAACGGCCCGGCCTCTACCCGGCCATGGCCATCGGCTCCACCTGGCTGGAGAAAGCCCTCAAAGACGCCAAGTAAAAAAAAGAAGAAGACCTCAGGCAACTGCCTGAGGTCTTTTTTTGTTTATTTATTCTTTTTGGCCCACGGGCATAACGATGTCCGTCACTAGTTACAATCGTACCGGAGCGCTCGCCGGGAGGCGATAGAATCCTCCCTCTCGCGAGGAACGGACCTTGTAACGAGGGGCGGAGCAGCGTTATGCTTTTCCAGGGGCCGAAAAGAATCAAAGATCCATTTCAAAGAAGTCGTTTCCGGTGACGGAGACCTGATACTTTCCGGAGCTGAGCTCGGTGAGCTTCGCCTGAAAGGGTGCCACGTTGTCTTCCGGGAGCGTGAAGCGGACGGTGACGTTGTCCGTGAAGTCCGTGCCGGTCTCTTTGCCGTCGTGTTCGGCGATGAGGGCCGGGATGCGGCCGTAGAGCGTGTAGTCGCAGGTGAGTTCGCACTGGGCACACTTCACCATCGTGATGACTTCGCCGGCCTCCAGGGCCAGCGTGGCGCTGTGGGAATAGGCGCGAACGAGACCGCCGGCGCCGAGCAGGATGCCGCCGAAGTACCGGGTGATGACGACGCAGACGTCGGTCACTTCGGACTTCTCGAGGACATCGAGGATAGGCATGCCCGCCGTCCCCTGGGGTTCTCCGTCGTCGGAGAAGCGCTTGATGCCGCCCTCCCGAAGGATGTAGGCGGAACAGTTGTGGCGTGCGTCCCAGTGCTTCTGTTTGATGGAAGCGATGAAAGAGGTCGCCTCTTCCGGCGTGTGGACCGGTTTGGCATAGCAGAGAAAACGGGAGCGCTTGACTTCGTATTCCCCGCAGCCCTCCTGACGTACGGTGCGGTAGGACTCCATGACGGTCCCCTCCTTCTGACAGAGATTCAAAAGAAAAGGCGGTACGAAACGTACCGCCTTTTATGAAAGCCTTTCGGCTTATTTGCCCTGAGTCTTTGCGTAACGTCTGTTGAATCGGTCTACGCGTCCACCGGTATCGACAAGTTTCTGCTTGCCGGTGAAGAACGGGTGACAATTGGAGCAAATGTCGACACGGAGGTCCTGTTTGGTGGAGCTGGTCTCATAGGTAGCTCCGCAGGCACACCGAACGGTCGTCGGACCGTATGCGGGATGGATTCCTTCCTTCATCTCGTTTCACCTCTTTTGTAGTAATGCGGACGCCAGGGTCCCTATGTGTTACCGGGATATTCTATCACAACGTTTTACTAAATGCAATATGAAAATCACCCGATTTTGCAACCTTATTTACGGCTGCTGAAGAGGTTGTCGATCGCGTCGAAATAATCGTCCTCGAAGAGGTCGCCGCCGTTGCCCGCGGGGGCAGCTTTCGGCTCTTCCGGTTCATCGAACACGAAGCGCTCGGTGACAGGAGCCTCAAAGGCGGGAGTATCGGTACCGACCGGTGCGATGTTGCGGGCCGGAGTCTCGATCTTCATATCGCCAAAGTTCGGGCCGTCCCAGTCAAGGTCGAGCTTGAGCGGAGAGGAGAACTGAGTCGGATCCTCGCCGAAGCCGGTCGCGATGACGGTGATGACCATCTCATCCTGCAGCGTGTCGTCGAATGCGACACCCCAGATGATGTTGGCGTCCGGATGAGCGGCGTTGGAGATGAGGGTGGAAGCTTCCTCGACCTCGTCCAGTCCGATGTCCGGAGAAGAAGTGATGCTGATGATAACGCCGTGAGCGCCTTCGATGGAGGTCTCCAGAAGCGGGCTGGAAACCGCAGCCGATGCGGCGTTCTTGGCCTTGTCCTTACCATTGGCACGACCGACACCCATGTGTGCGTGACCGGCGTCTCTCATGATGGCGCTGACGTCCGCGAAGTCCAGGTTGATGAAGCCCGGGACCTTGATGAGTTCGGAGATGCTCTTGACACCCTGACGAAGGATATCGTCCGCTGCGTCAAACGCGTTGGCGAGCGTGATGGGTTCGTCGGAGTAATATTTCAGACGGTCGTTCGGGATGACCACAAGGCTGTCCACGTGCTGGGCCAGTTCCTTGATGCCCTCTTCGGCCTGATCCATTCTGTGCTTGCCTTCAAAGCTGAAGGGTTTCGTGACGATACCGACCGTCAGGATGCCCATCTCTTTGGCGGCTGCGGCAATGATGGGAGCAGCACCGGTACCGGTACCACCGCCCATGCCGGCGGTGACAAAGACCATGTCGGTGCCCTTCAGGGCATCGGTGATGACGTCTTTGCTCTCTTCGGCAGCGCGCTTGCCGATCTCGGGTCTGGCGCCGGCGCCCTGTCCTCTGGTCACTTTCTCACCGATCTGGATCTTGTGAGTGGCCTGAGAATAGATGAGTACGTGTTTATCTGTATTGACGGAGACAAATTCAACGCCCTTGACGTCCGATGCAATCATTCTGTTGACGGCATTTCCGCCGCCGCCACCGACGCCAATAACTTTGATCTGCACAACACTATCAAAATCTGCTGCCATTTCGAAAGGCATGTTCGTTTCCTCCCTTTTTGTGCTTAAAGGATACACAATTGCATAGTAATACAATTATAAATTAATTTATATACTCCAATATACTAACACGGCTTGTTAAAAAATTCAACATCCTTTTCAGGCCGCTTCGTATGCACCTTAACCGCCGATATCACCGGGGTCTTTCACGGTCGTCGTTCCGGGCTCCGTTGTACTGCCCGCGCCGGTCGTTCCCGTGCCGGAAACCGAGGTCGCGGACGTCGTGCTGACGGGGTTCCCATCGACATCGGTAACGACTCCGGCAGAGGTCTCACCGTCCACCAGGGTCGGGACCGTGGTCGTGGTCGTCGTGGTGGTCATGGTCGTGGCGCCGCCTTCGGAGAAGTAGGCCTTGCCCTCGATGGAGAGGTCGATCGTCCCCTTCTGCTCGGTGCTGACCTTGTTCTGTTCCTCGAGGACTTTGGCGCACATCGCCGCTTTCCGGTCGAGGCCGGAGGCAGAGCCCAGAAGGATCGTGATCCGCTGCTGATAGGTCAGGCGGATGTCACTGACTTTGGTCAGGTCCACCGCAGTGATGTCCTTGACTCCCCAGCGGTCCATCGCCGCACGGATCTCCTTGTAGGTCTCGAACACCTTCGCGTTCTTCGCCTGCAGCGGGTAGCCGACTTTGGCCTCCTTCACCTTGACACCGGTGATGACCGTGACCGAGGCGTCCGCGTTTCGGATGTCCTCTCCCCCGGCGATGTCCTCTTCGGGGAGGGTGGTCAACGGATCGACGATCATACCGTTCTCATCGGTGACCGGTTCGGTCTGGACCGTCGTGGTGGTCGTGGTGGTCGTTTCCGTAGTGGTCGTCGTGGTTTTCCCGGTACTCTTTGCCGTTTTCTTCGGCGATGTACCGACTTTTTTCTTCGCCTGCTGCTCCACCAGGGAATTCAGCGTGTCGATATTGTTTGCCTTTGCCAGGACTTTGTTGCTTTCGTTCAGGACGAAGTAGGCATCGTTGTACTTCACCGCGGCGGTGATGGTGCTGTCCTCGACGAAGATCTTCACCTTGCTGGGGAAACTGCGCTTGACGATGATCTCGCCGGTATAGGGCAGCCGCGTACTGATGCGGTCCGCCGCCTTTTCCCGATTGAGAAGGAAGAGGCTGTCCCGTTCTTCGATGCCGCTCGCGTCACGGATCTGCGCCGCGCTGTACTGGGACTTCGACGCGTCCACCTCGATAGCCGTCACTTTGAAGAAGACGGTCAGTGACAGGATGACGGCGACGACGACACCCACCACGACGAGGATGACGATCCACATCGCCTTGCGACGGCTCTTCTGCCGTTCCAGCTCCTGCCGGTTCTCCCGGCGGAGTTCTTCGCGGGACTTGGCCGCAGCCGCTTTGCCCCGTTTCGGTTTAGCCATTGTCTTCCTCCCCGGCGTGGGCCTTCGCGAGGTCCATCAGATTCCCGGCGATCCGTTCGGTCGCGTCGAGGATGGCCATGGACCGTGCGTTGGCTTCGATGGTGCGGATCCGCTCGGGGTCGTTCACCAGAGACTCGGTGGCCTCGTAGAGGGTCTCCCCCGTCAGGTCCTTCTGTTCGATGATGAGGGCGGCGCCCCGGTCGACCAGTTCCATCGCGTTGTAGTACTGATGGTTCTCGGCGACGTTCGGAGACGGGACGAGGATGGAAGCTTTGCCGAGGGCGCGGATCTCATAGAGCGAGGAGGCGCCGGAGCGGCAGATGACGATGTCAGCGGCCGGCATGCAGACTTCCATGTCGTCGATGTATTCCCGGAGCGTGATGTTCCCGTAGTGGGCGGCGTCGACTCCGAGTTCTTTCAGTTCATCCGGCACGTACTGGCCGTACTGGCCGTAGGCATGGATGAAGTAGAGCTTCTTGTTGTCTTTCTCTTTGGCGATGAGCTGACACATCGCGTGGTTGATGGCATCGGCTCCAAGGCTTCCGCCCATGGAGAGGATGAGGATGCGGTCATCGGGCACGCCGAGTTTCTTGCGGCACTCGGTACGGTCGGCGGCGACCATCTCGCCACGGACCGGCAGACCGGTGATGACCGGCGGGTTCTTGCATTCGATGCGCTTCTCGGCGTCTTCGGAGGTCAGCATGACGACGTCGACCATTTTGGCGAGCGCTTTATTGGTGATGCCCGGGTAGGCGTTCTGCTCATGGATGGCAGTGGGAACGCCCAGTTTCGCGGCGGCCCGGATGACGGGTCCGCTGACGTAACCGCCAAAGCCGATGGCGGCGTCGGGCTGGTATTCTTTGATGAGTTTTCTCGCCTGGACGCTGGACGTGAACATCTTGACCAGTGCCGCGCTGTCGCGCTTGATGTTGTTCCAGGAGAGGCCGCGGTAGAAGCCGCGGACGTCGATCGCCGTGAAGTCGAAGCCTGCCTGGGGCACGAGTCTCGTCTCCATGTGGGTTGGTGTTCCGACAAACAGGATCTCGACCTCATCGCCATACTCTTCACGGATCTTCCCCGCCACGGCCAGTGCCGGGTTGATGTGTCCGCCGGTACCACCGGTCGCAAACAGTAATTTCATAAGAGTGTTCCTCCTCAGATTTTTTTGAGTTTCGCGGTCCGGGAGACCGAGAGCACGACGCCCATTTCAAAGATCAGCATGAGCAGTGATGTACCGCCGTAGCTGAAGAACGGGAGCGAGATGCCCGTGTTGGGCAGGACGTCGGTGACGACGCCGATGTTGAGGGCTGCCTGCAGGCCGACCTGGAACGAGATGCCCATGGCCAGCAGAGCGCCGAATTTGTCTTTTGCCTTGACGCCGATGAGGAAGCCTCTCCAGACCAGCAGCGCAAAGAGGATGACGATGAACAGTGCGCCGACGAAACCGAGTTCCTCGCAGATGATCGAGAAAATGAAGTCGTTCTGCGGTTCGGAAACGTAGAGCTGTTTCATCTTGGAGTTGCCGAGTCCGACGCCGAAGAAGCCGCCGGAACCGATGGCGTAGATCGCCTGGTTGGTCTGCCAGCGAACGCCCAGCGGGTCATAGTCCTTGTCGATCCAGGACAGGATCCGGGGCTGCGCGTGTTCCGGAAGGATGCTGGGATTTGCAACGACGAGGATGACGAGGCCCACAAGGACCGCTGCGCCGAAGACGAACCAGCGGTAATGGAAACCGGCGAGGAACATCATCATGGCGCCGAGGGCGAAGATGAGCAGCGTGCCGGAGACGTGGTTCTCCATATAGACGAGGACACAGGCCACCGCCAGGATGAGCAGGTACCACATCATGTAAACGCCTTTGGCTTTGATCTTGATGAAGCTGTTCCCCTGGTTGAACCCCTGCGCCCAGGGCGCGTCGGAAAGCTTGTCGGAGTTGATTTCCTTGAAATGCTTGTCCATGTGGTACGCGAAGTAAAGGATGATCGCGAACTTCGTGATCTCGGAGGGCTGGAACGTGACCGGCCCCAGGGAGATCCAGCGGTGGAAGTCTTCAAAGCCTGGGGGCGGCGGCACCAGAAGGACCGCGACCAGCAGGGCGAAGGAGACGAGCAGGATGGGGACCGCCCACCGCTTCAGGAGATGGTAGTCGACACTGGACATGACGAACAGGACGACGATGCCGAGGATCGCAAACGCGAGCTGGCGTTTGAAGTAGTAGAAACTGTCGTTGAAATAGTAGTAGGAATACGACGAACTCGCCGAGAACATCATCATGAGTCCCAGCGTGATCAATGCGATAACGATGATGAAAAACGGGATGTCCAGGCCGCCCCGGACCAGGAACCCGCGTTTCTTTTTGGGTTTCGCGTTCTGTTTCGCCATAGTTCGTTAAACTCCTAAGTAGTCAGTCGTTGGTCAGATGGACATCGGCATCCCGAAGTAGATGAGGATGCAGGCAAGGATGCCGCAGAGCAGGTTGACGGCTGCAAAAACATAGTTGATCTTCTCTTCGGACCAGCCGCTCTTCTCGAAGTGGTGATGGATCGGAGCCATCTTGAAGAGACGTTTGCCGGTGGCAGTGGGGTCGGTCCGCTGCGCGATCTTTCTCGTGATCTTGAAGTAGAGGATCTGGATGACGTCGGA
>ONFJ01000114.1 GCA_900317085.1 uncultured Eubacteriales bacterium
ACACTTTTCCCCAAATCTTACGGGTCTTGGTCCATTGAGGGTTCGCCTTCTTATATTCTTCAAAAATCGTTTTCCTTTTGCCAAAGTATTCCTGAGCCAGCTCCTCATATTTCTCAGAGTATTGGCGCTTCAGCTTTGACGATGTCAGCTTTTGCAACAGCCCTTGTTGTGAGGACTCCATATCGTAGGATTCCTCCAGGGCCGTAATCGCATCGTTGTACTGACGGGTCAGGATATCGATTTTATTGATGTATTCTGCCATTGTTTCGCTTGTCTTTATTTCTCATGCCAGAACTCCCACGAGGCAAATGCCTGCAGGAGCAGCATCTCCAGACCGTTCTTTACCTGTGCACCATGCTCAGCACCCCGTTTCATGAACAAGGTCTCGTCAGGATTGTATATCAGGTCATAGAGGATGGTGTGCGAATCCATGGCCTCATAGGGCAAAACAGGACATACCTCTGTCTTGGGATACATACCTACCGGAGTACAGTTCACGATGACGTTATACTCCTGAACGACCTCTGGTGTAATTTTGTCATACTGGATGGTTCCAGGGCGCTCATAGCGACTGACAAACACGGTTTCCAAGCCCAGATTCCTCAGTCCGTAGTCGATGGCTTTCGAGGCACCTCCAGTACCCAGAATCAGTGCCTTCTTATGCCATTTATTGTCCAGCATAGGCTCGATGCTCTGGGTGAAGCCAATCACGTCACTGTTATAGCCCTTCAGCCTGATCTTGCTTCCTTCGTGCGTGATGCGAATCACATTCACTGCTCCGATGGCGCGGGCTTCAGGAGAGATAGTGTCCAGATACTGCATTACCTTTTCCTTATAAGGGATGGTAACGTTCAGTCCTCTCAGGTTGGGGTTTGAGTCCACCACTTCATTCAACAGGTCCACATCGGGAATCTCGAAGTTCTCATACACAGCATCAATGCCTTCATCCTGAAACTTCTGGTTGAAGTAACTGATGGAGAACGAGTGTCCCAGTGGATAGCCAATCAATCCGTACTTGTCCATAATCGTAATTATTTCGTTGCAAAATACATGGTGCAAATACCAAAGGTCAGTCTCTTGAAAGTAGCCTTCTCAAAGCCTGCCTTGCTTAGAAAAAGATTCACATAATCGGTACTGTACATCTGCCATGAGCTATTACTGCCCAAAGCCACGCCGGACGCTTTGGTTATCTCTTTGCTCAACTGGGCTAACTCTTTCTCATTGGCGGCAGAAATTATACGGTTGTAAAATCCTTGACCGCTCAACTCGGTGCAGGTGAACTGCTCTTGGGAAGCACAAGCCAGTAGCTCAGAGATGCCGCCGCTGTGCAACCACAAGTAAGGGCGAAAAGATTCTACACTTAAAGTAGTCTGCCCGGCCGCCGGGCGTTGCCAAACGTAAGCCTTCCCTGCCTGAACGGCAACCTTTACGGTGTGGTAAACGGATTGAACGACTGGCTGAATTACATTTATTACAAAGACCATCAGGACTTGTCAAAAGAAGAGCGTTTTGTGGGCTACATGGATTACCTCAAGAAAAACACCCGGAAAGGTATGCTCCGTCAGGCTCTGATAACGGACAACTTCAATAGGTTCATTGACCGTAATGAAACCGAGAGGTTTGAGCAGTTATATTCTTTCTTTACCCAAAACGTGGACAACCCCATACTGAAACTCTCCACCCGTGACCGATACCTCTCACGTAAGTCTTTCAAGGATGATCCCCGTGCACTGACCAACGCCGTTCTCTATCCCGACAGGCGCAGCGATGTGTCGCGTACATCGGCCCCGGCTATGAGCGGTTCGAGGGCAAGACCGTCCACGAGATCGCCAAAGAGGAAGGCATGAAGGACCTCGACGCGTACCTCATGCTCTGCGAAGCTTCCAACTTCGCCGGCCGCGTCAACATGGGCCCGTACTCCACCCCGGAGATCATCTCCGAGTTCGAGAAGAACGACCTCTGCCTCTTCATGACCGACGCGTGGGTCGAGGAACACGGGGTCCAGAACCCGGCGATCTACGACTGCTTCCCGAAATTCCTGCGCGACGCTCTCCTCGGCACGGGCGCGCCCATGCCGAAGACCATCCGCAAGATGACCGGCGCCACCGCCGACCGCTTCGGCTTCACCGACCGCGGCTACCTGAAGGAAGGCTACTACGCGGACCTCACCATCTTCGACGAGGCCGCCCTGAAGGCCGGCGTGCCGGACCAGACGAAGTCCTTCGGCATCGACTCCGTCTACATCAACGGTGTCTGCGTCCTCGACGGCGACACCATCAACGCCGAAGCGCTGAAGACCACCGGCCGCGCCGTGAAGTGCTGAGGCACCGGATCGCCAAAGAAATAGAAAGGAGTGTACCCCATGGCAAAGAAACGCAAACTCATCGACTACACCGAGTGGGTAAAACTGAACGGTGACAAGCAGAACATCCGCGTCTATACCTATGACAAGAACGCGCCCGTGCTGCTGTTCCTGCACGGCGGCCCCGGCGTCTGCGACCGCCACTGGGTCATCCACTACCAGAAGAAGCTCGCGGAGAACTACACCATGGTCCTCTGGGACCAGAGAGCTTCCGGCAAGAGCTACAAGTACTTCAGGTCGAAGAAGCAGGACCTCAGCGTGGACCTCTACAAGGAAGACGCGAAGCGGCTGATCGACTACCTGTGCAAGAAGTTTGGGAAAGACAAGATCGTCGTCTTCGGCCACTCCTGGGGCACCGTCCTCGGCACACCGGTGTGTTATGAGTACCCGGAGCACATCGCCGCATACGTCGGCCAGGGCCAGGTCGTCAACGGCGAGATGAACGAGGACCTCTCCTACAAGTTCGTCATGGAGGAGGCCGCGAAGGCCAAAGACAAGAAGGTCATCAAAGCCCTCAAGGACCACCCGCCGGTCAAGGGCGTCTACGACAGTTACGAGATCATGAGGGCGCAGCGCGACGCACTCTCCAAGTACGGCGGCGAAGAGTGGAAGAACCGGGGCGGCATGGTCCAGACCCTGATCATCCCCTTCCTCAAGTTCGACGGCTACCATCTCAGGGACCTTCCGAAGTACGCGAAGGGTGCTCTGTACCTCACAGACATCCTCTGGCCGGACGTCATCTCCTGCGACTTCTTC
>ONFJ01000091.1 GCA_900317085.1 uncultured Eubacteriales bacterium
CAACCAAATTAGTCAAACCAAAGACGTCTTCTGCACCGGAGAAAAACACGGTGTCGGAAGACGTCCTTTTAGCGCTTGCAGATAAAGATGATGAACAGGCGGTGACGAGTTAATGACACGTACATCGCCAACGTATATACAGGGAAGGGTTATCATATATCTGTACCTTCCGCTTGGCAGACTGACGAGAGAAAACGACGAGGACAGAAGTGTTACTATCTGCTATAATTATGACAGCAACGGAAACATCCTGTCTAAAGAGGAATACCCCTACACGACCGGAGCTCTGACTTCCGCAATCCGGACAGTTCCTTACACCTATGCGGTGTCCTGGGGAGACCAGCTCCTGACGTACAATAACGGTTCTACCATTCTCTACGACCAGATCGGCAACCCGTTGAGCTATAACGGGTACACCTTCACCTGGCAGAAGGGAAGACAGCTGGCCAGTGCGACGAAGGATGGAGAGACCTTCAACTTCATCTATAACGCGGATGGACAAAGAACATGGAAGGTCGGTTCCACGACCGGAGCCCAGTACACCTACGCGTCCGGCCTTCTGGTCTCTATGACCGACGGGACCAACACCCTGAACTTCACTTACGACCCGGACGGCATAGCACTCGGGGTGAACTTGAACGGCACCGATTACTATTACCTTTACAACGCACAGGGCGACGTCATTGCGCTGTATGACAGTGCCGGTACTGTTGTCACCGAATACAAGTACGACAGCTGGGGCAAACTGTTATCTACAACCGGTTCTGCGGCAAACACCATCGGCCTCCTGAACCCGCTCCGCTATCGTGGCTACTTTTACGATACCGACCTCGGTTTCTACCTCCTTGAGACCCGCTATTATGATCCTGAGACGGGACGGTTTATCAATGCGGACGGAGTATTGGATAATAGGAATGTTTCCACATATAATTTATTCTCCTATGGTGCGAATGATCCTATCAACACGGTAGATTTAGATGGTAATTTCCCAGTTGCATTTGTTGCTGGTGCAATCATTGGTGCTGTATCTGGTGCGCTTTCGGCTTATGCTAAGAATAAAGGGAAAAAACATGTGAAAGGCGCAGTCATAAAAGGGGCTGTAGTTGGTGCAATTACAGGTGGAATTACAGGTGCTTTTGGCGGGTTGGCAGGCAATGTTGTCAAAGCATATAAAGCATATAGAGCAGTAAAGGCTCTCGCCGTAGTTTCTACCAGCATAGTTGGAGCAGTGACATCTTATGCAGGGGCAAGAGCGAACCGGGCAAAGGCTACCACTCGTAACAGAACAGCAACCATAAAAACCGTTGAAAAAAGAAAAGCGGGTGGTAAAGGAAAAACATCTATAAAAGTTGTTAGCAAAACGATAAGTTATTCCTATATGGGAATAGACTGGCAAAGAAATCGAAAAGAGGTTATTGAAGACCGTTATGCCGCCTTGGGAGGCGCCGTTGGCGGAGCTCTTTCTGCGGGAATAAGCATTGCAGCCGTTGGAGTCTTCAGTGATGTGGCAACTCAAAAAATTGATGTCGTTGCCGAATTCGGGTTTAATCTAATGGCAAATACAAACACATCTGCCTTTGATGCAATCGTTTCTAATGGGACCTTTAAATTGTTCCATTGACTTAATGGTGAACTTATGGAACATGTAATTAATCCATTTAAATCTACCATATGGATGATAATGCTGGTGGTAGGTGTTTCATTATTTGGTTTATATTTATTTACTGTAGACATCCATATTAAAGAAGATGCGTTTACGCTAGGTATGGATATTGCTACTGTTATAATACCATGGGTTGTATTAGCTCAGGGGGCGTTTTATAGAGACGTGAAACACTGGAGCATAGCGGTAATAAGGGACAATACAATTACTTCTTACTATAGGAAAAAAGAGACATGCAAAGTAGATTTAAAAAAAACGACTTATTACGCCCGGTTAAAGATTCCAAAAGACCGACTATCGGCAAGCAACGTATATATCATTTCAAATAAACAGTTTACTGTTCCGGAAGATAAACCTTATCGGTCCTTTTATGATAATTCTATCCAGGTCATGGTAGTGTTAACGATGAAATGTTCTTATGAATTTCCGCAGAAGGATTGGATTTGCGTACAGAAACCCGGCGCAGACGATTGGCTATAACAAGTTCAGGAAATTCGGTGAATGGACTGCGGTAAAAAGTAACCTGTATTTCTCGTGGTGCCAAAAGCCAGAGAGCGAACAAAGATCAATAAAAAGTCAGTCGGCAGTCCTTGTCGATTGACTTTTTATATCTAATCCATTAAGATAACTTTCGTATTAAAAGAAACCGCGCCGGAGCCACCGGCGTATGGAGCAGGAGTGAATACTATGGAAAACAACAAGAAGACCATGGATCAGATCGTCGCGCTGTGCAAGAACCGCGGGTTCATTTTCCCGGGTTCGGACATTTACGGCGGCCTCGCCAACAGCTGGGACTACGGCCCCCTCGGCGTCGAACTGAAGAACAACGTCAAACGCGCCTGGTGGAAGAAATTCGTCCAGGAGAACAAATACAATGTCGGCCTCGATGCCGCCATCCTCATGAACTCGGAAGTCTGGAAAGCGTCCGGCCACGTCGGCGGCTTCTCCGACCCGCTCATGGACTGTAAAGACTGCCATGCCCGCCACCGCGCGGACAACCTCATCGAAGACTTCGTCGAAGCGAACGGCCTCGACGACAAGGCGGAGGCCATGACCTTCGAGGAGATGGAGCAGTACATCGCCGACCACGACATCACCTGCCCGAAATGCGGCAGCAAGAACTTCACGAACATCCGTCAGTTTAACCTGATGTTCAAGACTTTCCAGGGCGTCACGGAAGACTCCGCCGCCACCCTGTACCTGCGGCCCGAGACCGCGCAGGGCATTTTCGTCAACTTCCAGAACATCCAGCGGACCACCCGCAAAAAGGTGCCGTTCGGTGTTTGCCAGGTCGGTAAGTCCTTCCGCAACGAGATCACGCCCGGCAACTTCACCTTCCGCACCCGCGAGTTCGAGCAGATGGAACTCGAGTTCTTCTGCAAGCCCGGTACAGACCTTGAATGGTTCGAGTACTGGCGTGGGTACTGCCGCGATTGGCTCTATTCCCTCAACATCAACGCCGAAAACCTGCGGCTGCGTGACCACGAGCCGGAAGAACTGGCGTTCTACTCCAAGGCGACCACCGACTTCGAGTACCTGTTCCCGTTCGGCTGGGGCGAACTCTGGGGCGTTGCCGACCGTACCGACTACGACCTGACCCAGCACCAGACCTTCTCCGGTCAGGACATGGACTACTTCGACCCGACGACCAACGAGAAGTACATTCCGTACGTCATCGAGCCGTCCCTCGGTGCCGACCGCGTCGTGCTCGCCTTCCTGTGCGAAGCTTACGACGAAGAGACCACGACCGACGCGAAGGGCAAGGAAGACACCCGTGTCGTCATGCGCTTCCACCCGGCACTGGCACCCTTCAAGGCTGCCGTCCTGCCGCTGTCCAAGAAGCTTGACGAGCAGGCCTCCGAAGTTTACGAGGCGCTGTCCAAGTACTTCATGGTGGACTACGATGTCACCGGTTCCATCGGGAAACGGTACCGCCGCGAAGATGAGATCGGTACTCCGTTCTGCATCACTTACGACTTCGAGTCCGTCGACGACGGCTGCGTCACGGTCCGCGACCGCGACACGATGGAGCAGGTCCGTATGCCCATCGCCGACCTCAAGGCTTACCTCGAGGAACGCCTGGCGTTCTGAGTGCGGCCTTCGTTCTGAAACGAAATCAACAAGTCCGTTCCCCTCGGGGAGCGGACTTTTGTACTTCTATAGGAGTACAAACCTTTGACAAACTACTTCTTTAGAAGTATATTTGGAGGGAAAGGAGGTGTATCGCCATGATCATCGAGTTATACCACGGCTCTGACCACATCATCGAACAACCGGAGCTCGGAAAAGGTCGGTTGAAGAACGACTACGGCAAAGGGTTCTACTGCACGGAGGAGCGGGACCTGGCCAGAGAATGGGGTGTCAGCAGGAGCCGGGACGGCATCGTGAACCAGTACCAGTTAGAGACGAACGGGCTGACGCTGCTCGACCTCGGCGGAAATGAGTTCTGCGTTCTTCACTGGCTGACCGTTTTGCTGGAGAACCGCGAATTCGACCTCACGACCCCGCTCGCGGTCGAAGCGAAAGAGTACCTGCTGGAACACTTCCGACCGGCTTATGAAACGTACGACCTCATCAAAGGGTACCGGGCCGATGACAGCTACTTTTCCTTTGCGCAGGACTTTATTGGCGGGGGCATCTCTTACCGCCAGCTGACCCGGGCGATGCATCTGGGAAAGCTCGGCGAACAGGTCGTGTTGAAAAGCGAGGCTGCCTTCGCCCGTCTCCAGTACCGGGGGTATGAAGTTGCTTCCCAGGAGGAATGGTATCCGAAAAAGGTGCATCGCGACCGGGCGGCAAGAGCGGCCTACTTCAATGTCGAAAAGAACCGGCGCCAGAAAGGCGACCTGTACATCTTACAGATCCTGGATGAGGAGATGAAACCGGATGATCCACGCTTACGATAAACTGTACCTCGAACGGGCGCGGACCGCGCTCGCCAGAATGCTGGATGTCGGGGTCAACGACTACGGGCTTTCTCTGTCGGACTTCTACCAGCTGTTCCTGGAGTCCACGGTGGCAGAGCGGTTTCAGGAAGGCGACTACGAAATGCTGGTCGGGCATTCCGGTGCCGAGCTGGCATGGAACGTGCTGGAGGCCAGCGGCGGACCGTTTGAGTATAAGACGCCGCAGCCGGCACTGGACCGGAGCGAGGAGTACTGGACGGGCTGGGCTCTGGCGTATTACCAGTGGCGGACTGCCCTGACCTTTTCGGAGATCCAGAGCGTCGTTCCGATCGAAGACATCCGGGCGATGTACATGCCGTACCACGAAATGGATATCAGCCATTTTTGTGAGGCGATGGACGGCTTCTACCGGAACACATACCCGGAAACGAACCTGAAGCGCCTGCGCGTGGCAGCCGGACTGAGTCAGCAGCAGCTGGCAGATGCGGTCGGCACATCGGTCCGCACCATCCAGCAATATGAGCAACGACAGAAAAGCATCAACCGTGCCGCCGCTGAGACGGTGTTCCAGATGGCACGCATTTTATATTGTTCGCCGGAACGGTTATTGGAAAAAGTGGAAGGATGAGCGACATGGATATGAGTTTTAAGGAATTGGTAGTAAAAAACCGGAGCTACCGGGGCTATGACCATTCCCGCTGGCTGACCCGTGAGGAGCTCCTCGACATGGGCCTCGGCGGCTGCATGAT
>ONFJ01000005.1 GCA_900317085.1 uncultured Eubacteriales bacterium
GCCTGAGAGGGCTAGCCACTATGTTTTTGATATATATCTTCCAAACAAAGACAAAATCGGATTTTGGCGTTTCCCAAAATCCGATTTGTCTACGGTCTGGAAGGAGACCAGTTATGGTCTCCTTCTTTTTTATTTTATTTATAGTGGATATTAAGGCGATTTTTTGGTAGAATATCACGGATAATAGAATGCTGCAGAAAAAGGAGGGAAGAGTATGAAGATCCAGTACCGCGCTGTCGATGTTTCCGGTGCGGAGGCAAAACCGCAGTCCGCGGAAAAATGGTTCGACTTCGTCGCGACCGTGGCCGGCGCCATCGCCGCTGTCATGCTCATCCTGACCTTCCTGTTCCGGGTCGTCACCGTCGACGGACACTCCATGGTGCCGAACCTGCAGCACGGAGACCGGCTCATCCTGACGGACGTCACCACCCATTATGAACGGGGCGAGATCGTCGTCATCTCGAGAGCCGATGACGATCCGCTGGTCAAACGTGTCATCGCCGTCTCCGGCGACACCATCGACCTGCGGGACGGCAGCGTCTACCTGAACGGGGAGCTGCTCGACGAGCCCTACATCGACCAGGAGACCTACGATGTCTCCCCTGGCCCGCCGGACTTCCCGCTGACCGTGCCCCGCGGCTGCGTCTTCGTCATGGGAGACAACCGGGGCAACTCCTTAGACTCCCGCTCCTATGAAGTGGGGCTTGTGGATACCCACCGCATCCTTGGAAAAGTACTGGTGCATCTTTCGAATTCGGAGGAATGAGATATGAGTCTGTTCAAGAAAAAGAGCCTGGCAGAAGACCTTGCTCAGGCGGAAGAAAAATATAACGAGGCGGTCGAAGCCATCGAAGCCGTCGAAGAAGCAGCGGTCGAGGAAGAACTTTCCCTCGATGCAGAACTCGAGAAGATCGAATCGGAGACCGACGCGGAAGTCGCGGCCGACACCGAAGCGGTCGTCGAGAAGTCTGCCCGCCGCAAGGGCCTCGAGTTCACCTATGAGCTCGTCAGCGTCCTCATGGTGGCCGCCGTCATGACCGCCATCCTGTTCACGTTCCTCTACCGGTTCTCCGGTGTCGTGGGCGAGTCCATGGAGCCGACGCTCCACTCCGGCGACTGGGTCTTCCTGTCCCAGATGGAGGACACCGATCCCCACTACGGCGACGTCGTCGTCATCTCTCAGGAGAACGCATACCACGAGAACATCATCAAGCGCGTCATCGCGACCGAGGGCCAGATCATCGACATCAACTATGACACGGGCGATGTCATCGTCAACGGCCAGATCCTCGACGAACCCTACATCAACAACGAGACCATCAACTCCTACGATATGTCCCTGCCCCTGATGGTGCCGGAAGGACACTGCTTCGTCATGGGCGACAACCGTCAGAACTCGATCGACTCCCGTTCGACGGCCATCGGACTCATCGATAACGACTACATCCTGGGTATCGCCAAACGGGCTTCCACCCCGAATGGCATCGTCGACCTGGAACTCCCGGAGGGTTAAATGCCTGACTTTCAGAAACAGACCGTCCAATGGTTCCCGGGGCACATGGCGAAGACCCGCCGCAAGATCAAAGAGAGCCTGCCCCTCGTGGACGCCGTCGTCGAACTCGTCGACGCCCGCATCCCGGAGAGCAGCCGCAACCCGGAACTGGATGACATCACGTCCGGAAAACCGAGGATCATCCTCCTCAATAAGTCGGATGTTGCCGACCAGAATGCCACCCGTGCCTGGATGGACCACTTCCAGAGCAGGGGTGCTTTCGTCCTGTCTGTGGACTGCAAGACCGGCAAAGGTCTGAACGGCTTCGTGCCGCTGGTCCGAAAGGCACTGGCCGAGCGCATCGAACAGAACAACGCCAAAGGCATGAGCGGACGGCCGCTGCGGCTCATGGTCGTGGGCATCCCGAACACAGGTAAGTCTTCGTTCATCAACCGCATGAGCAGCAAGTCCAAACTGCAGGTCGCGAACCGTCCCGGCGTCACCCGCCAGAACCAGTGGGTCGTCTGCGGAGACGGCATCGAACTCCTCGACACGCCCGGCGTGCTCTGGCCCAAATTCGACGACCCGTCCGTCGGCGACAAACTCGCCTTCATCGGGTCCATCAAAAGCGACGTCATGGATGTCGAGACCATCGCGGTCCGGCTCCTCGACATACTGAAGACCGACTACACCGACCGGCTCTGTGAGCGCTACAAGGTCGACCCGTCGGTGGCGGACATGGAACCCTACGAGGTCCTCGAAGCCATCGGCCGCAAACGGGGCATGCTGCTCCGGGGCAACGAGGTCGACACGGAGCGGGCCGCCAACACCCTGCTGACGGAGTACCGCAGCGGGAAGCTCGGGAAGATCACCCTCGAGCGGCCGAAAGGATAACACCGATGGCAAAGGAAACCACGACACCGACTTACGAGCTCGAAGACAAGGGAAGAGCCGAAGGGCTCCACCGCGTCTGCGGCATCGACGAAGCGGGCCGAGGCCCCCTGGCGGGTCCCGTGTTCGCGGCGGCGGTCGTCCTGAAGCCCGGCACCGACATCCCCGGCCTCAACGACTCCAAGAAGCTGACCGCCAAAAAGCGGGACGCGCTCTTCGACGTCATCCTCGAGGTGGCCGATGACTACTGCATCGCCTCCGCCACCGAGAAGGAGATCGATGAACGCAACATCCTTCAGGCCACGTTCCTCGCCATGAACCGGGCGTTCGACGGGCTTCGGGAAAAACCGGACCTCGCCCTCGTGGACGGGAACCGGAACCCCGGCGTGGACGCCGTGGTCGAGACCGTCGTCAAGGGCGACTCCCGGTCCATGTCCATCGCCGCCGCGTCCATCCTCGCGAAGGTCTCGAGAGACCGGTACATGCTGGAGATCGCGAAGCTCTTCCCGCAGTACCAGTTCGAGAAACATAAAGGCTACGGCACGAAGCTGCACTATGAGATGCTGCAGCAGTACGGCGTTTCCGAGGTACATCGCCGAAGCTTTCTCAAAAACCTCGAAGAACATTTCCACTAACGACGAAAGGGGAACGTCGCCTTGAACAAGAACGGCCTTGGCAACCTCGGAGAGGACTATGCCTGCGAAGTGCTCGAAGGGCTCGGTTATGAAGTCCTCGACCGCAACTTCCGCAGCCGCTTTGGCGAGATCGATATCATCGCCCGCAAAGAGGGCTTCCTGTGCTTCGTCGAAGTGAAGACCCGGTCGGATGGCTCCATGGGCCGTCCGGTCGAGAGCGTCACCCGCTCGAAACAGCAGAAGATCATCAAGACCACCGAGTACTACATCGTCCGGCACCCGTCCCTCGTGGAGCGGGAAGGACTCCAGCCCCGCTTCGACTGCATCGAAGTGTTCGCGAACAGCGAGGGCAGACCGGTGGCCTATGAATATATCAAGAACGCTTTTACAGCAAATTAACAACGTTAGGAGCGCACCCATGCTTTACACCAGCACTCGAAACAAAACGTTACGTGTGGAGGCCAGCGAGGCCATCACCCGGGGCATCTCGGAAGACGGCGGCCTGTTCGTCCCCGTCGAGATCCCGAAACTGTCCATGCAGGACATCCAGGACATGATCCCGATGTCCTACATTGAGCGGGCGAAAAAGGTCCTCTCTCTGTACCTCACGGACTTCACGCCGGAGGAGATCGACTACTGCGTCAGCGGCGCCTACGCCGAGGGCAAATTCGACTCCGACAAAGTGGCGCCCCTCGTCACCCTCGACGAGAAGGCCGAAGTCCTCGAACTGTTCCGCGGTCCCACCTGCGCGTTCAAGGACATGGCGCTCCAGCTGCTGCCCTACCTTCTGACCACCGCGTCGAAGAAAGCGGCTCCCGACAAACAGATCGTCATCCTGGTCGCGACGTCCGGTGACACCGGCAAAGCGGCTCTGGAGGGCTTCAAAGACGTGCCCGGCACCCGCATCCTCGTCTTCTATCCGAGAGACGGTGTCAGCCCCATGCAGAAACTCCAGATGGTCACCCAGGAGGGTGCCAACGTCGGGGTCTGCGCCATCGAGGGCAACTTCGACGATGCCCAGAGCGGCGTCAAGAAGATCTTCACCGACAAGGCCGTCGGCGCGAAACTCGCGGAAAACGGACTCATGTTCTCCTCCGCGAACTCCATCAACTGGGGCCGTCTCGTGCCGCAGATCGTCTACTACTGCAGCGCCTATGCCGACATGCTCGAGAAGGGCAACCTGCAGCCGGGTGAGGCGATGGACATCGTCGTCCCCACGGGCAACTTCGGCAACATCCTCGCGGCCTACTACGCGAAGCTCATGGGCGTGCCGGTCGGCAAGCTCATCTGCGCGTCCAACGCCAACAACGTCCTCACGGACTTCCTGACGACCGGCACCTATGACCGGAACCGGACGTTCTTCACCACCATGTCCCCGTCCATGGACATCCTCATCTCCAGCAACCTGGAACGCCTTCTGTTCCACCTCTCCGGAGAAGACGATGCTGCGGTCCGCGACTGGATGGGCAAACTCGCCGAGACCGGCGTCTACACGGTCTCCGATGAGGTCTTCGCCCAGATCAAAGAAAACTTCGACGCCGGCTGTGCCGACGACGCAACCGTCTCCGGTGTCATCCGGAAGACATACGAGGAAGACGGCTACCTGTCCGACACCCACACCGGTGTCGCCATCACCGTCTACCGCGACTACATCGCCAAACATGGTGACGAGACCCCGACGGTCATCGCCGCCACCGCCAGCCCCTACAAGTTCTCGAAGAGCGTCCTTGCCGCCGTCCTCGGCGAGACCCCGGACCTCGATGAGTTCGATATGGCCGGCGCCCTGCAGGAGAAGACCGGTGTGAAGATCCCGGCTCCCCTCAGCAACCTGAAGGACAAGACCGTCCGCTTCACGACCACCTGTCCGGTGGACGGCATGGAGCAGCAGGTCTACGATATGCTCGGCATCTGAGAGGTGTAAAATGGCACTGTTCGCGATGGGCGACACCCATCTCTCCCTCGGCACCGACAAGCCGATGGACAAGTTCCCCGGCTGGGAGAACTACGTCTCCCGCATGGAGGCGAACTGGCGCAAACTGGTGAAGCCCGAAGACACGGTCGTCATCCCCGGAGACATCTCCTGGGGCATGACCCTCGACGAGGTCCGGCCGGACTTCGCGTTCTTAAATGACCTGCCCGGCACCAAACTCATCGGCAAGGGCAACCACGACTACTGGTGGTCCACGATGAACAAGATGAACGCGTACCTCGAGGCCGAGGGGTTTGACACCCTCCACTTCCTCCACAATAACACTTACGTGGTGGGGGAGTATGCCGTCTGCGGCACCCGGGGCTGGTTCTTCGATGACGAGACGCCCCACAGCGAGAAAGTCATCCATCGCGAATGCGGGCGCCTGCGCATGGGCATCGACGCGGCGAAAGCCACCGGAAAAGAGCCCCTCGTGTTCCTGCACTATCCGCCGGTGACCACTGACCGGGAGTGCACGCCCATCATGGATGTACTGCGGGAGTCCGGCATTTCCACCTGCTACTACGCGCACCTCCACGGCAACGCCATCAGCCGCGCCTTCCGGGGCGAACGGGACGGCATTCGGTTCGATCTCATTTCGGCCGATTCCATGAAATTCTGCCCGCTTCTGATTTCCCGCTGAAACAGCCGGAAAACGGCCAAAAAACATGTGGAAAATCCTTATACTATGTGGTATAATACGTTAGTTTTTAATAGTACTTGAGAGGAGAACTCCAAAATGAGTCTGAAATCTTCCGAAAAAATCGATACCAATCTCTACGAACTGGTCATTGACGTTGACGGCGAAACCTTCAACAACGCCATCAACCAGGCGTTCCAGAAGCAGAGAAAGAACATCACCATCCCGGGCTTCCGCAAAGGTAAGGCGACCCGCGGCATGGTCGAAAGATATTACGGCGAAGGCGTCTTCTTCGAAGATGCATTCGAAATCGTTTATCCCGACGCTGTCGAAGCCGCTCTGAACGAAGCCGGCCTCGAGATCGTCGACAACCCCTTCGACGTCGACTTCAAGGAAGTCAGCAAAGACGGCCTGACCTTCTCCCTGAAGGCCACGGTCAAACCCGAAGTCGAGATCGGTGACTACAAGTCCCTCGAGCTCAAGAAACCCATCGCCGAAGTCACGGACGAAGACGTCGCTGCCGAACTCGCTACCCAGCAGGAGCGCGGCGCCCGTTTCGTCGAAGTCGACCGTGAAGCCAAACTCGACGACCTCACCGTCATCGACTTCGAAGGCTTCGTCGACGATGTCGCGTTCGAAGGCGGCAAGGGCGAAGGCTACGAGCTGACCCTCGGCTCCGGCCAGTTCATCCCGGGCTTCGAAGACCAGATCGTCGGCCACAAAGTCGGCGAGGAATTCGATGTCAACGTCAAGTTCCCGGAGGACTATGTCGAAGAGCTGGCAGCGAAAGACGCTGTCTTCAAAGTCAAACTGAACGCCATCAAGGAGAAGCAGCTTCCGGAACTGAACGATGACTTCGCCATGGACGTTTCCGAATATGACACCCTCGATGAGTACAAAGAGCACATCAAAGAGGACCTCGCCAAGACCAAGGAAGACGCGGCCAACGCCGAAGTCGATTCCCAGATCTTCGAGAAACTCGCCGACCTCCTCAAAGCGGAGATCCCGGAAGTCATGTTCGAGCATGAAGTCGACAACGCTGTTCAGGACTTCGGTTATCAGATCCAGTCTCAGGGCCTCGACCTTCAGACTTACCTGGCCTACACCGGCATGACCGAAGAAGCCCTTCGCGACAGCTTCCGTGAGCGCGCCGAGAACCAGGTCAAGGTCCGCCTTGCCCTTGAGAAGATCGCCGAGCTCGAGAAGTTCGACGTCACCGACGAAGATGTCGACGCACAGTACAACAAGCTTGCCGAGCAGTATGACATGGATGTCGAGACCATCAAGAGCATCCTGCCGGCTGAGGATATCAAGAAAGACGTCTCCACGACCAAGGCTCTTGACATCGTCAAGGAGACGGCCACCATCACCGAAGTCGACGCGAACGAATTCATCGCCGAGTCCGTAGCGGAGAAGGTCGAAGAGGCAGAGGAGAAGGCTGAGGAGAAGAAACCGGCCAAGAAGACCACTGCGAAGAAGACCACCGCCAAGAAGACGACCGCGAAGAAGACCACCGCGAAGAAGGAGGACGACGGCGAGAAGAAACCGGCAGCCAAGAAGACCACCGCGAAGAAGACGACCACGAAAAAGGCCGACGACGGTGAGAAGAAACCGGCTGCGAAGAAGACCACTGCCAAGAAGACGACTGCGAAGAAGACCACCAAGAAAGCAGACGACGAGAAAGCAGAATAAAAACGCATCATAACAGATGACTGTACTCTTTTCATAAAACAAAATGAAAGACTTGGACAGGCGGCGGGGGAAACCTCGTCGCTTTCCGCAACCAGGGAGGTTTTGAAATGCCCTTAGTACCTTATGTCATTGAACAGACCAGCCGTGGAGAGCGTCAGTACGACATCTTCTCGAGACTCCTCGACGACCGTATCATCGTCCTCTCCGACGAGGTCAACGACGCGACTGCCAGCCTGGTCGTCGCCCAGCTCCTGTTCCTGGAAGGTCAGGACGCTGAAAAAGATATCCACCTTTACATCAACAGCCCCGGCGGTTCCGTCACAGCCGGTATGGCGATCTACGACACCATGCAGTACATCAAGTGCGATGTCTCGACCATCTGCATGGGCCTCGGTGCCAGCATGGGCGCGTTCCTGCTCGCGGCAGGTGCCAAAGGCAAGCGCTATGCGCTTCCGAACGCCGAGATCATGATCCACCAGCCCTCCGGAGGCGCCAGAGGACAGGCGACCGAGATCCAGATCGTCGCGGAGAACATCCTGCGCACGAGAGAACGTCTCAACCGCATCCTCGCCGAGAACACCGGCAAGCCGATCGAAGTCATCGCCCAGGACACCGAGCGCGACAACTTCATGACGGCGCAGGAGGCCCTCGAATACGGCCTCATCGACAAAGTCCTCGACAAGAGAGACTAAACGGAGGGAACCTACATTGGCCAGAAACGACCAGATGAGACTTCGCTGCAGCTTCTGCGGGAAAACGCAGGACCAGGTAGACAAGCTCATTTCCGGTATGAACGATACCTTCATCTGCGACGAGTGCGTAGAGCTCTGTGCGGAACTCGTCAACGATGATCTGGAACTGCGCGCCGCCCAGAGACGGCAGCGGGCCCAGAAAAACGCCAAACCCCTGCCGAAACCGCAGGAGATCAAGGCGACCCTGGACGAGTATGTCATCGGTCAGGACCGCGCGAAGATCACCCTGTCGGTCGCGGTGTACAACCACTACAAGCGCATCTTCTGCGGCGACCAGACGGACGTCGAACTCCAGAAGAGCAACGTCCTGCTCCTCGGTCCCACCGGTGTCGGTAAGACGATGCTGGCCCAGACCCTGGCGAGAACACTGGACGTCCCCTTTGCGGTGGCCGACGCCACGACCCTGACGGAAGCGGGCTACGTCGGTGAAGATGTCGAGAACATCCTCCTCCGGCTCATCCAGGCGGCCGAATTCGACGTCGAACGCGCCGAGACCGGCATCATCTACATCGATGAGATCGACAAGATCGCCCGGAAGTCCGAAAACCCGTCCATCACCCGTGATGTCTCCGGCGAAGGTGTTCAGCAGGCACTGCTGAAGATCCTCGAGGGCACCGTTTCCAACGTTCCTCCCCAGGGCGGACGGAAACATCCCCAGCAGGAGTTCATCCAGGTCGACACCTCGAACATCCTCTTCATCTGCGGCGGTGCCTTCGACGGCATCGAGAAGATCGTGGAGAAGCGCTCCGGCAACGGCGGCCTCGGCTTTGGCGCCGAGATCAAGTCGACGAAGGAACTCGAACTGACGGAAGCCATGCAGAACGTCATTCCCCAGGACCTCGTCAAGTATGGTCTCATCCCCGAACTGGTCGGCCGTATCCCGGTCCTCACGACGCTCGACGACCTCGACGAAGACGCGCTCGTCCGCATCCTGAAGGAGCCGAAAAACTCCCTCGTCAAGCAGTATCAGGAACTGTTCCGCATGGACAATGTGGAACTCGAACTGGATGACGATGCTCTGCGCGCCATCGCGAAAGAGACCCTGGAAAAGAAGACCGGCGCCCGCGGCCTGCGCGGCGTCATGGAACGTGTCCTGCAGCCTCTCATGTATGAGAGCCCCTCCGACTACCGGATCGAGAAGATCACCATCACCGAAGACTATGTCCTCGGCAAGTCGGAACCGCTCCTCGTTCGCAACGAGGCGAGAGAACAGCCGGCACCGCTCCTGGTTGCCCCGGCCTCTGCGCCGCAGAGACGCAACCGGCGTGGAAACGTCAGTTAAGAGACTGCCCGCGGGACTGCTCCTTCTCTGGAACAGTTCCGCTTTTTTTGACTTATCATTTACGAACAGGTGGTGAACCACTGTATGGATAATACCGATCGCAACGTCTATGCCATCCCCGTCGTCGCTCTGCGCGGACTCGTCGTGTTTCCGGAAATGGTGCTCCATTTCGACATCGCACGGCAGAAGTCCATCAACGCGATCCACGCCGCGATGGAATACGGTCAGGAGATCTTCCTGCTGACTCAGAAATCCCCCGAGACGGAGAACCCCGCCTTCGGACAGCTTTACAAGACCGGTGTCATCGCCCACATCCGCCAGGTCATCGCGGTGCCGGATTCCGACAACCTCCGGGTCATCGTCGAGGGCAAGGAGCGGGCGAAACTGGAGAACGGCTATGACGGCTCGTTCCTCTATGCCGACGTCCAGAAGATCCCCCAGAAGGGCTACGCGAAGAAGGATGAGGAGTATGCCCTCGCCCTCATGCGCAAGGTCCGCGATTATTTCAACGAATATGCCGACTACTCCCCGAAGGTGGCGCCGGACGTCATGCTCCGGGTCGTCGATGACGACTCTCCCGGAGGCATCGCCGACTACATCGCCTCCGTGGTGAAACTCGACTTCGTCGAGAAGCAGAAGATCCTCGAGACCCTGCACCCGCTGCGCCGTCTCGAACTCGTCTGTGAGATCCTTGCCCGCGAGATCGACATGCTGAAACTCGAGTCTGAGATCTCCCGAAAAGTGGAGCAGAACGTCGACGACAACCAGCGCGAGTACTACCTCCGCGAGCAGATGCGCGTGCTCTCCGAAGAGCTCGACGGCGGCGACAGCCTCGACGAGATCGAGGAGTACCGCAAGAAGATCAACGGCATCAAAAACATTGAAGAAAAGTACCGGGAGAAGCTCCTCAAGGAACTTAGCCGTCTGCAGAAGATGGGCGGCAACCCCAGCTCCGAAGCCACCGTCGTGCGCAACTACCTCGACGTGGTCCTGGACCTTCCCTGGGATGAGACTTCCAAAGACAACCTCGACATCGAGAAGGCCCGCAAAGTCCTCGACAAGGACCACTACGGCCTCGACGACGTCAAGGACCGTGTCATCGAACTGCTGGCAGTCCGCAAACTGGCTCCGGACATCACGGGTCAGATCATATGCCTGGCAGGCCCTCCCGGAGTGGGCAAGACGTCCATCGCCCAGTCCCTGGCGAAAGCCCTCGGGCGGAAGTATGAACGCATCTCCCTCGGCGGCGTCCGCGACGAAGCGGAGATCCGCGGCCACCGGAAGACCTACATCGGCGCCATGCCCGGCCGTGTGATGGCCGCCATGACCGACGCCGGAACCAACAACCCGCTCATCCTCTTCGACGAGATCGACAAGATGGGCGCCGACGTGCGCGGCGACCCCGCGTCCGCCATGCTGGAAGTCCTCGATGCCGAGCAGAACAAAGCTTTCGTCGACCACTTCGTCGAAGTGCCCTTCGACCTCTCCAAGGTCCTGTTCTTGACGACCGCCAACAACAAGGCGAACATCCCGGCACCGCTCCTCGACCGTATGGAGGTCATCGACCTCTACAGCTACACGTCGGAAGAGAAGTTCCACATCGCGAAAAAACACCTCATCCCGAAGGCCCTGAAGCGCCACGGGATCGAGAAGTCCCAGCTGAAGATCACCGATGCCGCACTGCGCCACATCATCTCCGACTACACGAGAGAGGCCGGTGTCCGTATCCTCGAGCGGAAGATCCACGAGATCTGCCGCAAGACCGCGCTGAAGATCGTCACCGACCCCGAGTACAAGATCTCGGTCAAGGTGGGCGACCTCACCGAACTGCTGGGTGTCCCGCACTTCAAAGAGTCCACCGAACTCGCGGACGAGGTCGGTGTCACCAACGGCCTTGCCTGGACCTCCGTCGGCGGCGAGATGCTGAAGGTGGAAGCGGCAGTCATGGAGGGCAAGGGCCGCCTCGAACTGACCGGTTCCCTCGGCGACGTCATGAAGGAGTCCGCACGGGCTGCCGTCAGCTACATCCGTACGAACGCGGACAAGCTGAAGATCGAGCCCGAGTTCTATGAACGCAAGGACATCCATATCCATGTGCCGGAAGGCGCTGTCCCGAAGGACGGTCCCTCTGCCGGCGTCACCATCGCGACGAGCCTTCTGTCCGCGCTCACAGGCTCCAAGGTCGACGGCCATGTAGCCATGACCGGCGAGATCTCCCTGACCGGACGGGTCATGCCCATCGGCGGCCTCAAGGAGAAGACCATGGCGGCTTACAAGGCCGGCATCAAGACGGTCATCATCCCGAAGGACAACGTCCCGGACCTCCAGGACGTCGACGACGTCGTGAAGAAGAACATCGAATTCATTCCGGTCTCCAGCCTCGGACAGGTCTGGAACCGCGCGATCATGAAAGACGGCAACGTTTTATGAGATTTGACCAGGTGACCTACGAGGCCTCCTACGGCACGTTCAAGCAGCTTCCGAAGAGTACTCTTCCGGAAGTCTGCTTCTCGGGCCGCTCCAATGTGGGGAAGTCCTCGCTCATCAACAAAATACTGAACCGCAAACAGCTGGCCCGCGTCAGCTCGCAGCCGGGCAAGACCATCACCATCAACTTTTACAAAGGGGACGGCATCAAACTGGTCGACCTGCCGGGCTACGGGTACGCGAAGGCGTCCAACGCCGAGAAAGACCGCTGGGGACAGATGATCAACGGATACTTCACGTCCGACCGGAACATCCCCCTGGTCGTCCAGCTCATCGACATGCGGCACAAACCCTCCAAAGACGACCTGCAGATGCTGCAGTTTCTTATGGAGACCAACACCACGTTCATCGTCGCCCTGACGAAGAGTGACAAGCTCAACAAGACCCAGTACCAGGAGGCGCTCGCCGAGCGCTCCTCAGAGATCGCCCAGTACGGCGCCATCGCCATCATCCCGTTTTCCGCCAAGACCGGGGAAGGGGCGGACACCATCCGCCAGTTCATCGCCGACTCGGTCAAGTATGTTTCGTAGTTTAGCACTTTACAACGTGAAAAAATAATGCTAGAATGACATTTACAAAACAACGTCACAGGAGGACGGAAACCATGACGGAAAAATTGAAAGACGCCAACATGGATTTTCTTTTCGATTCGATCCTGAAACTGGAGACCCGGGAAGAGTGCTACAAGTTCTTTGAGGACCTCTGTACCGTCAACGAACTCAAGTCCATCTCCCAGCGGGTCGTCGTCGCGAAAATGCTGACCGAAAAGAGAGTGTACAGTGACATCGTTGCCGCCACCGGCGCATCGACAGCCACCATTTCCCGTGTCAACCGCTCCCTGAGCTACGGCGAAGGCGGGTATGACATCGTATTCGAACGCTTACAGAAAGGCGAATAAACCCCTTTATGAGTAATCTTGTCCGTTGCATCGACCCTTCCGGACAGCTGACCTGCATGGCGGCTGACACGACCGCCATGGTACGGGAAGCCCGCAGGATCCATCAGACATCCAATGTATGTACGGCGGCCCTCGGTCGTCTTCTTACCGCAGCCTCTTTCATGGGTATCACCCTGAAGGGGGCCGATCATTCTGTCACGCTTCGCATGGCGGGGGACGGCCCGGCCGGTTCTGTCATCGCGGTCTCTGACGCGAAGGGGAACACCCGGGGCTATGTCATGAACCCGGACGTCCGTGTCCCGAACAAGTCGGAGCGGAAGCTGGATGTCGGCGGCGCGGTCGGACACAACGGCACGCTGTCGGTCATCAAAGACCTCGGCCTCAAAGACCCCTATGTGGGCCAGGTGCCGCTGGTCTCCGGCGAAGTGGCGGAAGATGTCACCGGTTACTACGCGATCAGCGAACAGACCCCGACGGTCCTGTCCCTCGGCGTGCTCTGCACCCCGGACACCGAAGAGGTCATCGTGGCCGGCGGGTTCATCATCCAGCTGCTGCCGACTGCGACGGAAGAGACCATCACGAAGGTGGAGGAGGGCCTGAAAGGCCTGCCCGCCGTCACTACCATGCTGACCGACGGACTGACCCCTCTGGAGATCCTGCAGAAAGCCCTGCCGAACTTCGAACTCGAGGTCCTCGAGGAGGCCGACACCGGGTACGAGTGCAACTGTTCGAGAGCCAGAGTGGAGAAAGCGCTCATCTCTCTCGGACCGGAAGAACTCCTCGACATGGCGAAGGACGAGACCACGGAAGTGGGCTGCCAGTTCTGCGATAAAAAGTATCATTTCACTTCCGAGGAACTGCGAAAACTTTCCAAAAAAAGTTGTTGACATTGGGTGCCAAATGCTTTATAGTATAAAGCGTCGTCGGAACAGGGAACGCACCACAGCGGAGTTTCGAAGGCCCAATTTTTTGGGAGTATAGCTCAGCTGGGAGAGCACTTGCCTTACAAGCAAGGGGTCACAGGTTCGAGCCCTGTTACTCCCACCATCAACAATATGGCCCGGTAGTTCAGCTGGTTAGAACGCTAGCCTGTCACGCTAGAGGTCGACGGTTCGAGTCCGTTCCGGGTCGCCATTATTGTGCCTTTGTAGCTCAGTTGGTAGAGCAGAGGACTGAAAATCCTCGTGTCGATGGTTCGATTCCGTCCGAAGGCACCATTTTATGCGGATTTAGCTCATCTGGTAGAGCGCCACCTTGCCAAGGTGGAGGTAGCGGGTTCGAGCCCCGTAATCCGCTCCATTTTTTTATATGGCACCATAGCCAAGTGGTAAGGCAGAGGTCTGCAAAACCTTTATGCCCCGGTTCAAATCCGGGTGGTGCCTCCACTAAAAGGAAGTCCAGCACAGAAGGTGCTGGACTTTTTCGTTTTCCCCCGCTATATTGAGAGTAGATGTTTGTGGAATCGAAGGACGAGGAGGTATGACAATGGCACTGACCGACGCTCAGCTGGAGCGGTATTCGAGACACCTCATCTTAAAACAGATCGGCGTGAAGGGGCAGAAGGCCCTGCTTTCGTCGAAGGTCCTGGTCATCGGGGCCGGCGGCCTCGGCAGCCCGGTCCTGTCTTACCTGGCGGCCGCCGGAGTGGGCACGCTCGGCATCTGCGACGGAGACGTCGTCTCTCTCTCGAACCTGCAGCGGCAGATCCTCTACACGACGGACGAGATCGGCCAGCCGAAGGTGGAGTGCGCGAAGCGCCGTCTTTCGGCGATGAACCCCGATGTCACCTTCGAACTCTATGACTATTATCTGACGCCCGACAACATCATGGACATCATCGCCCCCTATGACATGGTCGTCGACTGCGTCGACACCTTCGCTGTGAAGTACATGATCAACGACGCCTGTGTCCTCGCGAAGAAGCCCTTCGTCCACGGCGGCATCCTCGGCTTCTCCGGCCAGGTCCTGACCGTTCTGCCGGGCACAGCCTGCTTCCGCTGCTTCTTCCGCGACCCGCCCCCGAAAGAGGTCTCGCCGACCTGTGCCGAAGCCGGTGTCGTCGGTGTCACACCGGGCTTCATCGGGAGCCTGCAGGCGACCGAGGTCGTGAAGTACCTGACCGGCTCCGGAACGCTTCTGACCAACACGCTCCTGGTGGTCCACGCGGACGACATGGAGTTCGCGCGGCTCGAACTGCCGGAGAAGGACGAGAACTGTCCGGTCTGTGGGAAGCACTCCACGATCTTAAAGGCCGAACTGGCGGAACAGAACGCCTGCGAGATCAAAGAGTGACTCAGTTTTAAGAACATAATGTCTGAAAAAGCAATCCTGTATATATACAGAATTGCTTTTTTTGTCCATATATGTCTATAATCAAGATGAGTAAGCATGTTTTTTGGCCGGGAGCGGTTGTGGTGGACCGGGACCGGTGGAAAAGGCATATCACATGATTTGAAAAAAAGAGAGCAAGGGAGATGAAACAATGACAGAATATGGCGCATACATGGGGAAGGTCTTAATGATCGACCTGCGCACCCACGCTGTCTCGGAGTACCCCTGGACCGATGAAGACCGCCACCGCACCGTCGGCGGCAAGGTCATGGCAGGCGATATCCTGCTCCGTCACATCCGTCCCGGAATGACTGCCTACGATGAAGATAACTGGATCGTCATCACGACAGGCCCCCTGACCGGTACCGGTGCCCCCAGTACGTCCCGTTTCAATATCTCGACCATTTCTCCGCTGACGGGACTCATCACGTCCTCCAACAGCGGCGGCGACTTCGGTCTGATGCTGAAACGCTGCGGCTATGACGGCTGCATCATCACCGGTAAATCCGAGACACCGGTCCACATCGAGATCTCGGAAGACGAAGTCCTCTTCCACGATGCCTCCGAACTCTGGGGGCTCGAAGTCACGCCCACGCAGGAAGCCCTTCCGAAGGGCCACGGCGCGAACCTGGTCATCGGCCCCGCCGGTGAGAACAAGGTTCTCTACGCTGCCGTCATGTCCGGCGAGCGTGCCCACGGACGCGGCGGTGTCGGCGCGGTCTTCGGCGACAAGAAGATCAAAGCGATCACGGCCAAAGGCTTCAAACATCCGACCATCGTCGACGAAGAAGGGTTCCGGAAACTGACCCGCAAATGGAGCAAAACGCTCCGGAATCACGCACTGACCGGCCGCCAGGTACCTCAGCTTGGTACGGCTGGCCTTGTCACGCCCATGCAGGCCCGGAACATCCTCGCGACCAAGAACTTCAACCGCGGTCAGTTCGACGGCTTCGACAAAGTCTCCGGTGAGACGCTGGCTGAGACCAGACTGCTCCGGAACTCCGGCTGCACGACCTGCGTCATCCAGTGTACCCGCCGCTGCGAAGTCGACGGCAAAGACGTCAAGGGCCCCGAACTCGAGATCCTCGGCCTCATGGGCCCGAACCTCCTGAACGACGACCTCGACGCCATCATCCGCTGGAACTACCTCATCGATGAGATGGGCATGGACACCATCTCCACCGCCGGTACCATCGCCTTTGCCATGGAACTCAATGAAAAAGGCATGTGGGACAGCGGTCTCGAATTCGGCAAGATCGACAACATCGATCAGATGATCCACGACATCGCTCATCGCGAGGGCAAGGGCGATATACTGGCTGACGGCTCCAAACGCATGGCCGACAAGTTCGGCGGCGAAGAGTTTGCCATCAACGTCAAGGGCATGGAACTGTCTGCTTACGAACCCCGTGCCACGTTCGGCCAGGGCCTCGGCTACGCGGTCTCCAATCGTGGCGGCTGCCACCTGAACGCCGGTTACCTCGTCTTCGCCGAAGGCCTCGGCCTCGACGTCAACGGTCTGAGACCGCTCGGCAAAGGCCAGCTCGCCATCATGTTCCAGAACCTGATGGAAGCCATTTCCGCGGCGGGCTCCTGCCTGTTCACCAGTTACGCGGTCTTCCCGTCCTTCGTGTTCGACCGCCCTAACCATCCGATCACCAAGGTCGTCAACTGGATCATGCCGTACCTGGCACCGGTCCTGTTCGCCCTCAACTACATCTATCCGCTGCTGCAGATGCAGCTGTTCCTCATCCCGCATTCCTCCGCGATCCATAAGGCATCCGGCATGAAATGCACGCTCGGTGACTTCCTCGTCGCCGGCGACCGGGGCTGGAACACCGAACGTGCCGCCAACATCATCCTTGGCCAGAAGCCCGGCGCTGACACCCTGCCGAAACGTCTGACGACGGAGCCCCAGGAACCCGGTACCGGCAAGGTCGTTCCTCTGAAGGCCATGCTGAGAGCTTTCAACGCCAACCGCGGTTGGATCAACGGCGTGCCCACCCGTCTGAAACTGAAGACCCTCGGTATCAAAGTGCCGAAAGGGACCGAAAAACTGTTCCCGGGAGGTATCTTCTAATGGCAAAAGTGAATGTGAAAGTCTTCGGCGTCTACCGTGTAGACTCCGGGGTCAAGGAATACGTTGCTGAGGCCACGACGGTCAACGATGTGTTTACCAGCCTCAACTATCTCAGTAAAGTCCCGGACTCCAATATCCATTTCAATAACGCCTCCATCTTTGTGAACAACAAGCGTTGTTCCAGCGGTAAGACCCGCCTCAAAGACGGTGACGAAGTATGGGTCATGTCTCCCGCCGGCGGCGGTTAAGGGAAGGAGGAATCGTCAATGGCACATGTCATTCGAAAAGAATATTGTTTCGGCTGCGGCGCCTGTGCGTTCGCCTGCCCGTTCGACGTCCCGGTCTATGACCTGGCGACCAATACCTACAGCATCCCGAAGGAAAAATGCGTGGACTGCGGCCAGTGCCGGGACATCTGCCCCGGGGCGGCCATCATCCCCGGTGCCGACGCGCGAAAGATCCTCTCCATCCACATCGATGAAGAGGCCTGCATCGGCTGCTCGCTCTGCTCGAGGAACTGCCCGGCAAACGCCATCACCGGCGAGGTGAAACACCCGTTCACCATCCATGAGGATAAGTGTATCAAGTGCGGTTTCTGCCTGACCAAGTGCAGAAAGGATGCCATTCGCGCCACGTTCTCCACGGTCTTCGCACCGCCTGTCATTTGATGATCATCAGTTGAAAAAATGCCACCAGAGGTATAAGATGTTACCATCTACTAACTCTGGTGGTTTTTTATTGACATAAGCGCCGGGAGACCGGCTGGAAAGAGAGTCACAATGGAACAGTATAAAGTGACCGGAATGAGCTGCGCCGCGTGTGTGGCAAGGGTCGAAAAGGCCGTGCAGAGCGTGCCCGGTGTCGACTCGGTCGCCGTCTCTCTGCTGACCAATTCGATGTCGGTGGAGGGCGACGCAAGTCCCTCTGCCATTGCGAAAGCAGTGTCGGCGGCGGGGTACGGTGCACAGCCCCTCGGAGGCAGCTCGGACGAAAAACCGCATAACAGCGCCATTGCCAACGCGGAGGAGATGCTGAAAGACACGGAGACCCCGAAACTCCTGCGGCGCCTCGCGTGGTCCGTGGCCCTGACCCTCGTGCTCATGTACTTCTCGATGGGGCACATGATGTGGGGCTGGCCCGTGCCGCACCTGCTCGCGAACTGCGTGAACTTAGGCCTCGTCGAGATGCTGCTGGCGATCATCGTCATGCTCATCAACCGCAAGTTCTTCATCAATGGTTTTTCAAGCCTCTGGCACCGGGCGCCGAACATGGACGCACTGGTCGCTCTCGGCTCCTCCGCCTCCTTCCTCTACAGCCTCTACGCGCTGATGAAGGCGGCCTCCACCATGGCGGACTTCGGCGCGGAAGCCTCCATGAAGTACATGGACAGCTATTACTTCGAGTCCGCCGCCATGATCCTCGCCCTCATCACCGTCGGCAAGACCCTGGAGGCGAAGTCCAAGGGCCGCACGACCGATGCCCTGAAGAGCCTCATGAAACTGTCGCCGAAGACGGCCACGCTCCTGCGAGACGGGGAAGAGGTCGAAGTCGGCATCGAAGATGTGGGCGTGGGCGATGTATTCATCGTGCGCCCCGGCGAGAACGTGCCGGTGGACGGTGTCGTCCTCGAAGGGACCAGCGCCGTCAACGAGTCGGCCCTGACCGGCGAGAGCATCCCCGTCGACAAGGCGGAGGGAGACGTCGTTTCGGCCGCCACCGTCAACCAGTCCGGCTACCTGCAGTGCCGGGCGACGAGAGTCGGGAACGACACGACCCTGTCCCAGATCATCAAGATGGTATCGGACGCCGCCGCCACCAAGGCGCCGGTCGCGAAGGTCGCGGACCAGATCGCCGGCATCTTCGTGCCGATGGTCATGGTCATCGCCCTCGCGGTCTTCTTCGCCTGGATGATCGCCGGCACCGGCGTCGAGCACTCCCTGACCCGGGCCATCGCGGTCCTCGTCATCAGCTGCCCCTGCGCCCTCGGTCTCGCGACCCCGGTCGCCATCATGGTGGGCAACGGCAAGGGCGCGAAGAACGGCATCCTGTTCAAGACCGCGGAGAGCCTGGAAGCGGCCGGCAAGGTCCGCACCATCGCCCTCGACAAGACCGGGACCATCACGAAGGGCGAACCCACCGTCACCGACGTGGTGCCGGGCCCCGGCGTCGACATCGCCGAACTGATGGAAGCCGCATACTCGCTTGAACAGAAGAGTGAACACCCGCTGTCGAAGGCCGTCGTGGCCTACGGCGTCGAGCAGGAGACCGTTGCGAAAGACGTCTCCGACTTCGAAGTCCTTCCCGGCAACGGCCTCACCGGCCGTATGGGCGACGCCGTCCTGAACGGCGGCAACGAGGGCTTCATCGCCGGTGTCTGCGACATCCCTGAGAAGATCCTCGCGGTGGCGAAGCACCTCTCGAAAGAGGGCAAAACACCGCTGTATTTCGCCAAAAACGACCGTCTGCTCGGCCTCATCGCCGTGGCGGACGTCATGAAGGAAGACAGTCCCGAAGCCATCGCTCAGCTGCAGAAGATGGGCATCGCGGTCTGCATGCTGACCGGCGACAACGAAGTGACCGCGGAGGCCATCGGCAAAGAGGCCGGGGTCGACCGGGTCGTGGCGGGAGTCCTGCCGGAGGGCAAGGCCGATGCCATCAAAGAGCTTCAGAAAGAATTCGGCCGGGTCGCCATGGTCGGCGACGGCATCAACGATGCCCCGGCCCTGACCACCGCCGACACGGGCATCGCCATCGGCGCCGGCACGGACGTCGCCATCGACGCCGCGGACGTCGTCCTCATGAACAGCACGCTGCGGGACGTCCCCGCCGCGGTCCGCCTGTCCCGTCAGACCCTCCTGAACATCAAGGAGAACCTGTTCTGGGCTTTCATCTACAACATCGTGTGCATCCCCCTCGCGGCGGGCTGGTACAACGCGGTGTTCGGAGTCGGCTGGGAACTGAGCCCCATGGTGGCGGCCGCCGCCATGAGCCTGTCCAGCTTCTGTGTGTGTATGAACGCGTTGCGGCTCAACCTGTTCGATGTCCACAGCACGAAACACGATAAAGCAACGGCAAATCGCCAAAACAAAGGAGCCAATACCATGGAAAAAACCATCAAAGTCGAAGGCATGATGTGCCAGCACTGCGAAGCCAGCGTCAAGAAGGAACTCGAGAAGATCCGCAAAGTGGAAAGCGCCACCGCCGACCATGAAGCGGGCACCGTCGTCCTGCAGCTGACCGGCGACGTCAAAGAGGAGAAACTGAAGAAGGCCGTCGAAGAGGCCGGTTTCACCTACATCGGCTGACGCCCTTCGGCAAACTGAAAAAAGCAGAAGAAACGTCCGGAACTTTCACTTTGAGAGGTCCGGGCGTCTTCTTTTGTGTTATACTGGTAAAGATAATAAATTATACGAACGGGAGGGAAGACCATGAGACGAAACCGCATCCTGCTGGCCGTCATTCTGCTGGCGCTGCTGATGCTCGAACTGTATGTCAACAACGTGTTCACGCTCATCCTGCTCCTGACCGGCATCTTCCTGCCGGCGGTCTCCGTCCTGTTCAGCGTTTTCTCCCGCAACGGGCTCTCGGCGGAACTCATGGTGCCGGCGGGCCTGCGCAGGGGAGACACCGCGGAGATCAAAACGGTCTTCCACAACAGCTCCCTGTTCCCGGTGGCGGCGGCCTCCGGCGAACTCACCATCCACAATACCCTGACCGACACGGAACTCACCGAGAGCATCCGCTGTCCCGTCAGCGGCCGGGGGACCGATGAAGTCCAGGTCTTCGTCGAAGAGGCGGAGACAGGGCAGATGTACATCACCCTCGACAACCTCTCGACCAGAGATCTCTTCGGACTCGTGCAGTTCCCCTCGGACCACCGCCTGCGCCGTGTCGTCCTGGTGGAGCCCGACCACATCCTGACCGAAGTCAACGTCAGTGAGGTCCGGGAGACCGAAGGCGAGTCGGAAAAATACTCCATGCTGGAGCCCGGTCGCGATGTATCGGAGACCTTCGATGTGCGTCCCTACGTCCCCGGCGACGATGTCCGCGCGGTCCACTGGAAACTGTCGGCGAAGAACGACGACCTCGTCATCCGCCGCTTCGTCAAACCCATCAACTACTCGGTCGTCCTGCTGGTCGAACTGGAGACAGCGACGCCCTCCGCCCTGGAGGCCTGCGTCTGCTATGCCGCGAACTTCTCCCGGGGTCTCCTCGACACCGGCATCATGCACACGTTCGCCTGGTTCGACGGCGGCACCGATGAATATTGCACCTTCAACGTCTCGTCCTACGAGGACCTCGACGCGGCCGTCTTCCGGCTCGTCTGCTCCGCGCCCCACGGGGAGGAAGACTCCTCCGCGAAGCGTTTCCTCATGGGCGGCGAGCAGATCGGCAAGAACACGACTCTGCTCTTCGTGACGACCCACGCCGGCACCCCGGAGGCCGATGAACTGGCGGTCCGCTGCCGCACCCGCATCGCCGCCGTCGGAAAGCGCGGCCTTGAAAACGCCGACCCCGCCCTGCAGATGGACAAGTTGCCGGGCCGCATCGGGAAAGTCGGCACCATGACTTTGAACATCTGATCTATCCACACGCGAAAGGAAGCACGTTATGCGACTCGAACGCTCCGGCCGGCAGAGACCGGCGAGCCTCAACGCTGTCGTGGCCGAAGTGGCCGCGGCGGTGCTGGTCCATATTGCCTTCTGGCTCCTGCTCCTTTCGATGCTGTCCATCAAGCTCGAACTGTACGCCATCATCGGACTGGCTCTGTTCCCGGTCCTCCTGTACTTCGTCTCCCGGCTCCACAGCATCGGGCGGCTGACCCCGGTCTACGCGCTGTTCCTGCCGCTGCTGGTGGAACTTGTCGGGGCCCGGTACTTCGTCGACGGCTTCCGGGAACTCTTCAACTACCTCGCGAAAGCCGTGAACCAGGTCCATGAGATGGCCATTTTCCCAACCGAGAGCGGGTACCCGGAGACGGACGTCCCGACCACGCCGGGCCAGCTCGTCATCCTGCTCCTCGGCTTCTTCCTGGCCGGCCTCTTCGCCTACGCCATCTGCCGCAAGGTCCGCTGGCTCGCCATCCTGACCGCGGTCCTGCCGGCGTTCCTCGGGTTCGTCTCCGGACTGAAGCCCTCCATGCCGGCCTTCATCTTCTACGCGGTGGCGGCCACCTTCTACCTCATCCTGCTCCAGACCCGCAGCAAGGGCACGGCCCGGCGCCTGACCTGGCTCAACGGAGAGGTCTCCGGCGCGCTGCTCGTCTTCCTCGTGCTCCTCGCGCTGCTGCTCTCCGGGTTCGAACGCTCGGACGCCATTGAAGAACTTCGCCAGCAGATCGCCCAGCGGGTGACCACGTTCCGGTACGCCCCCGACGAGTCGGTCGACGGCATGCCCGGCGGAGACCTGAACAAGGCGGACGCCCTCGAGTACACGGAAAAGACGGTCCTCAGCATCGAGACCCCGAACGCGTTTTCCATGTACCTGCGCGGTTTTTCGGGCGATGTACTGAAGGACGGCCAGTGGCTCCCCCTCGACAGTGACGCCTACTTCAAGGACTACTCGCTGACGAGTCCCTGGATCCGCAGCAACTACTTCTCGCCGGCCATCTCCCTCGGCCAGCTCCTGGACCTCAAGTGGCAGGTCCAGACCACCCAGTATGAAAACGGGGAGCGGGACACGATGTCTCTGCCCCGGTTCCCGATCACCATCCACAACGAACTCGCCTACAGCGACCGCATGTACGCGCCGTATGAAGTCAGTGCCGAGTCGAAGGGCCTGCACCACGCGGACCTCTCCCAGGACGGCCTGATGACCGAGGGCCTCAAGGGCAAACGGAGCTACGAACTGACCGTGTACCACCCCCTCACGAAGGACTACGGCAACGTCAGCGCGAAGGCGGTCATCGGCGAAGACGCGCCGTACAACTCCCTCTATGAAGACGCGTTCGTCCCCGTCGAAAAGGTCTACCGGGCCTTCGTGAACGAGAACGAACGGGACATTCCGGAGGAGTACCGGGACGTCATCGCGCAGCTCGGCGGGGCCGTTGTCGGTAAGACCACGAAGGCGTCCGACGCGGTATACCGTATCCGCACGTACTTCGCGCAGAACTACACCTACTCGACGGACGTGGAGGCTCCGGCCCGGGGAGAGGACCCGCTTCTGAAGTTCCTCGACACCCGCACCGGCTACTGCTCCCACTTCGCGTCCCTCGGCGTCCTGCTCCTGCGGGAGGCGGGCATCCCGGCCCGGTACGCCGAAGGCTACTATGTGACCGAAGAACTCGCGAAGTCCGTGGAACCGGAGACGGAAGTCACTCTGAACGTCCCGGACTCCGCGGCCCACGCCTGGGTCGAACTCTACATGGACGGCGTCGGCTGGGTGCCGGTGGAGGTCACGCCCGGGTTCTTCGAGACCCAGGAGAGCACCGACAATACCGCCACCTCACCGCAGCACCAGAACGTCCAGCCCGAAGAAGTGACGGAGCCGGATGACTCCGACAACAGCGACTCGGAAGACGGCGGCGGACAGGACGAACCACAGTCCGAAGAACAGGACGAGAACAGGAAGCACAACTGGAGCTGGCTCATCCTGCTGGTCCCGCTGCTCCTGCTCTTCCTGCTCATCCCGATGGTCTATGACCGGTCTATCCGCAAGAAGATCGAACGGGCCGACTCGCCGGAGGCCACCGAAGCCGCGTACCGCTACCTCATGCGGGTCTTCCGCCGCCAGGGCCTGAAGCCCGACGAAGGAAAACCGAGAGCGGTCGCCCGGCTGCTGGGCGAGGAGAAGGACACGTACCTCGCCGCCATCGACCTCTTCAACAAGGAGACGTTCTCCGCGGAAGGCCTTTCCCGGGCGGAGCGGGAGACGGTCTGCGACACGGTCCTCGCACTGACATCCGACATCAAACTGCTGCGCGCGGCCCGCAAACAGCTGCGTGAAGAAACGAAGAATACAATGGAGGTTCCCCATGGAAAACAAAAGCATCCAGATCCTGAACGAGATCAAGAAAGTCATCGTCGGTAAAGACGAGGTCATCACGAAGACGCTGATGGCCATCCTCGCCGGCGGACACGTGCTTCTCGAGGACGTTCCCGGTGTCGGTAAGACGACGCTGGCGCTGGCCTTCTCCCGGGCGATGAACCTCTCCGAGAAACGCATCCAGTTCACACCGGACACCATGGCCAGTGACATCATCGGCTTCTCGGTCTACAACAAGGCGACCGGCAAGTTCGACTTCCAGCCCGGCCCGGTCTTCTCGAACATCCTGCTCGCGGACGAGATCAACCGTACCTCGGCCAAGACCCAGGCTGCGCTGCTGGAGGTCATGGAAGAGATGCACGCCACCGCTGACGGCGTCACCTACCAGCTGCCGGATCCCTTCGTCTGCATGGCGACCCAGAACCCCCTCGGCAGTGCCGGTACGCATCCGCTGCCGGACTCCCAGCTCGACCGGTTCATGGTCCGTCTGTCGATGGGCTATCCGACCATCGAGAACACCGTCGAGATCGTCCAGCTGCGCCAGGGCGACGACCCCCTCGAACACGTCCGGGCTGTGGCCACCGCGGAGGACATCCGCTTCATGCGCTCTCAGGTCACCGCGGTGTACATCGATGAGGCCCTCATCCGCTACGCGGCGGAACTCTGCGACCGCACCCGCCACCTCGAAGAGGTGGAGCAGGGCGTCAGCCCCCGTGCCGTCCTGGCCCTCGTCCAGATGGCCAAGGCGTCCGCCTACATGCGGGGCCGCAACTACGTCGTGCCGGAGGACATCCAGAGCCTTTACACCGACGTCTGTGCCCATCGTCTCATCCTGACGCCCCGGGCGAAGATCCGCAAACGGTCCCCCGAGCAGATCCTGCTCGAGGTCCTGAAGACCGTCAAGGCGCCGGCCCCGGCGACCCGTCGGAAATAGCTTTACGCAGTTCCCCTTTTAAGTTATAATAATAAATGCAATTTCAAGACAGGAAGGCAATGTTATGACACCGAAATTCAACCGGATCCTTTTGAAACTCAGTGGCGAGGTCCTCGCGGGCGAGCAGGGCCACGGCTTCGACTTTGACGTCATCGAGACCATCTGCGACTCCATCGCCAAAGTGGTCGACATGGGCGTCTCCGTCGGCATCGTCATCGGAGGAGGCAATTTCTGGAGAGGCCGTTCGAGCGGCTCCATGGACCGTTGCAGAGCTGACTCCATCGGCATGCTGGGCACGGTCATGAACTCCATTGCAGTCGCCGACACGCTCATCGCCAAAGGGGTCGAGGCAAAGGTCTACTCGGCCGTCGCCATGGAACCCATCGCGGAGATCTTCACCGCGGACAAGGTCAGAGCGGACCTCGACAAGGGCATCGTCACCATCTTCGGCGGCGGTACCGGCAACCCGTTCTTCTCGACAGACTCCGCAGCAGCGCTCCGCGCCGCGCAGATAAAGGCGGAAGTCATCTTCAAAGCCACCAACGTCGACGGTGTCTACGACAAAGACCCGAACAAGTTCGACGACGCGGTGAAGTTCGACGAACTCACCCAGTCCGAACTCCTGAGCCGCGGGCTCCAGGTCATGGACGCGTCCGCCGCGTCTCTGTGCCGGGACAACGGCATCAACATCCTGGTCTTCGACCTGACAGACTCCGAGAACATCGTTCGTGCCGTCAGCGGCGAGAACGTCGGGACGCTCTGTCTCTCTGAATAAGCAAAAAATTACGTTTCAAATACAGGAGGAATCAATTATGGCAGAACAGAAAACCGCTGAGAGCAGAATGCAGAAAGCAGTCGACCGTCTGGTCACCGATTATTCCGAGATCCGCGCCGGCCGTGCCAACCCCAACGTCCTCGACAAAGTCATGGTGGACTACTATGGCACCCCGACCCCGATCAACCAGGTCGGTTCCGTCTCTGTCGCAGAGGCCCGCATCCTGGTCATCCAGCCCTGGGACAAGGGGCTCCTGAACCCGATCATGAAGGCCATCCAGGCTTCCGACATCGGCATCAACCCGCAGAATGACGGAAACGTCATCCGCCTGACCTTCCCGCAGCTCACCGAGGAGCGCAGAAAGGAACTGGCCAAGGGCATCGCCAAGCGCGGAGAAGAGGCCAAAGTCGCCGTCCGCAACATCCGTCGCGATGAGATGGACGTTCTGAAGAAGGCCAAGAAGGCCAACGAGCTCACCGAAGACGACCTTCGCGATGAAGAAGAGAAACTCCAGAAGCTCACCGAGAAGATCTGCAAGAAGATCGACGAGATCTCCGACAACAAGACCAAGGAGATCATGAGCGTCTGACGCTGACAATCCAATATGAGGGGTAATGGCGCACGGGGGTCCTTCTCTCGTTCTGCGCCGTTACTTGCGTTTTAGGGGAGTGTGAACCATGTCAAATCTTCCTCCAAAGGAATTCATGCCGAAGCACATCGGCATCATCATGGACGGCAACGGCCGGTGGGCCAGAGAGCGGGGACTGCCTCGCACCGAAGGCCACGTACAGGGCGCGAAAGTCTTCAAACAGATCATGGATTACGGCCACGATATCGGCCTCGAAGCCATGACGTTCTACGCGTTTTCCACCGAGAACTGGAAACGCCCCAAAGATGAGATCAAAGCCCTCATGCAGATCTTCCACGAGTACCTCACCGAAGCGGATGAGACCAAGTACGAGCGGGAGAAGCGGGGCTTCTACCTCCGTGTCATCGGCGATGTATCGGGCCTGCCTCTGAGCCTGCAGCTGCTCGCGAAGAGCGCCTGCCTCGCCATGAACAACAAGGACGCCATGGTCGTCAACATGGCGCTCAACTACGGCGGCCGCCAGGAGATCGTGCACTCCGTGCAGCAGATCGCCGAAAAGGTCAAAAAGGGCGAACTGGACCCGAAGGACATCACCGAAGACGACATCTCCGCCGGTATGTACACGGCGGGCCTGCCGGACCCGGACCTCATCATCCGACCCTCCGGCGAACTCCGCCTGTCCAACTTCCTGACCTGGCAGTCCGCCTACTCCGAATTCTGGTTCGACGACATCGCCTGGCCGGACTTCACTCCGGATGACCTCGACCGGGCCATCATGGACTATGCGAAGAGAGACCGTCGCTTCGGTGGCCTTTCCGAGCAGGATCATTAAGCAAAGCGAGGAACCTATCTATGAAAACACGTGTCATATCCGGTACCGTCATCGGCATCCTGCTCGTCGGAGCGTACTGCCTGATGTTCACACCGGTCATCGACCTTCTCTTTTCCGCTCTGGCGGCTGCGGCCTGCTATGAGATCATCAACGTCGCGGGCGTCAAGAACATGGTGCTCCGGGTCATCGCCATCGTCTTCGCGGGGCTCATCCCGATGGGACTGGTCTACATCCCGAGTGTGCAGATTTTGGAAGTCATCGTCGTCTGCTATGTCATCCTTCTCGTCGTGCTGACGGTCGCGAACTTCTCGAAGACCACCATCACGTTCCCGGAACTGGCCGTCACGGTCTACGCCTCCATGATCATCCCGGCGGCGTTCGCCACCATCGGCCTCATCTCGGACATGTACCTCAAGTACCCGGCCTTCATCAGCAAGGCGGACTGCCGTCTCCTCCTCTGGATCACGGTGGCCACCGCCCTTTTTACCGACGTCTTTGCCTACTTCGTCGGTGTCAAATTCGGCAAGCACAAGATGGCTCCGAACCTGAGTCCGAAGAAATCCGTGGAAGGCGCCGTCGGCGGTGTCGTCTGCGTCCTCGTCTTCATGCTCATCTGCCTGCTCCTGTTTGAAAAGGTCATCGTCAAAGAGTCCTTCTTCATGCCGGTCTGGTTCTACTGCATCACCGTGGTCTTCATCTCCATCACCTCCATGTTTGGCGATCTGATGGCGTCGCTCATCAAGCGCTACTACGGTGTGAAAGACTACTCGAACCTCATCCCCGGACACGGTGGCATCATGGACCGCTTCGACAGCGTGCTCCTGGCTTCTCCCACCATGTTCGTCCTCATTACGATCTACGGAATGGTGGTGGGCGCCGTATGACGAAAGACCTCACCATCCTCGGTTCCACCGGTTCCATCGGCACCCAGAGCCTGGACGTCGCCCGCAAGCACGGCATCCGTGTCCGCGCCCTGACCGCCAGCACCAGTGTGGAGACCATGGAAGAGCAGGTCCGGGAGTTCCACCCGGACAAGGTCGCTCTTCTCGACGAAGCGGCGGCTGCCGACCTCCGGGTCCGCATCGCCGACACGAACACGAAAGTATTGTCCGGCATCGGCGGGATCTGTGAATGTGCCACCGACCCGAACTCTGACACGGTCCTCAACTCCATCGTCGGCATCGCCGGGCTCCTGCCCACCATGGATGCCATCGAAGCGGGGAAGACCATCGCCCTTGCCAACAAGGAGACCCTCGTCACCGGCGGCCAGCTGGTCACTGCGGCGGCGAAGGAACACGGCGTGAAGATCCTGCCCGTCGACAGTGAGCACTCCGCCATCTTCCAGTGCCTCGAGGGCGCACCGCCCGAGCGGCGGCTCAAACGCATCCTTCTCACGGCCTCCGGCGGTCCCTTCTTCGGCCGGTCGAGAGAGAACCTGAAGGACGTCACCGTCGAACAGGCACTGAACCATCCGAACTGGTCCATGGGAGCGAAAATCACCATCGATTCCGCTACCATGATGAACAAGGGACTCGAAGTCATCGAAGCCTGCTGGCTCTTCGGTGTCTCGGAAGACAAGATCAAAGTCGTCGTCCATCGCGAGAGCATCATCCACTCCGCGGTCCAGTATGACGACAACGCGGTCATCGCCCAGCTGGGGCTCGCCGATATGCGCATCCCCATCCAGTATGCCCTCACGTACCCCGACCGGCTCCCGTCCCCGACGAAGGAACTGGACCTCGCGGAACTGGGCACACTGACCTTCGCGGACCCCGACATGGAGACCTTCGACTGTCTCGCCATCTGCCGGGAAGCCATCCGCCGGGGCGGCCTGTACCCGACCGCTGCCAACTCCGCCAATGAACAGGCGAACTACCTGTTCCGCCAGGGCAGGATCAAATTCCTCGAGATCGGGGAACTGGTGGGCGAGGCCATGGAGGCCTGTGAAAACAAAGAAGATTTCGTGCTGTCAGACGTTCTGGCAGCGGACCGCATGGCACGAGACTATGTCATGCAGCATGTAGGAGCGTGAACGCTATTTCCACTTTAGCTCTCGTCTGGGGAAAGGCGTGGCCTATCCTGGCCGCCATCCTGTTCTTCGGACTGCTGATCGCCACCCACGAAGGGGGCCACTTCCTGACCGCGAAGCTGTTCAAGGTCCGCGTCAACGAGTTCTCCCTCGGCATGGGTCCGGTCCTCTGGAAAAAACAGAAAGCGGAGACCCAGTACTCGGTCCGCGCCCTGCCCATCGGCGGCTATGTCGCCATGGAAGGGGAGGACGGAGACAGTGAGGTCGAGGGCGCCTTCAACAGTAAGCCGCCCTGGCAGCGCGCCATCATCATCCTGGCGGGCGCCACCGTGAACCTCATCACGGGTCTCCTCATCATCGCCGCCATGCTCGGCACCTCGGACCTCATCGGCACCCCGGCCATCTCCCAGTTCCGGGAGAACGCCGCCAGCGAGGCCCAGGGGCTCCGGGAGGGCGACCGCATCCTCTCCGTCAACAACCACGTCATCTACACGGAGTATGACCTCAGTTTCTACATGTCCAAGGACAAGGACGGGGTCATGGACTTCGTCGTGGAGCGGGACGGGAAGAAGGTCCCCCTGAAGCACGTGGCCTTTGAGACGGCGGAAGTCGAGGGCACCCAGGTCGTCAAGTACGACTTCGCCATCGTCGGCGTGGAGCCCGGCTTCAAGAACCTCGTCAAGTACTCGGTGCTCGACTCGCTCTCCATCGTCCGCATCGTCTGGGTCTCCCTGTGGGACCTCGCCACCGGCAACTTCTCCATGAGCGACATGGCGGGCCCGGTCGGTACGGTCCAGGCGGTGGCCGACACCACGTCGGACGCGGCGAAAAGCGGCAACCTGTCACGCCTGTTACTCATCCTTGCGCTGATCGCCATCAACGTCGGCGCCTTCAACCTCATCCCCTTCCCGGCACTGGACGGAGGCCGCTTCGTCTTCATCATGCTGGAGGGCATCTTCCGCCGGCCCATCTCGAAAGAGTTCCAGGCGGCGGTCAACACGGTCGGAATGGCCATGCTGTTCGGCCTGATGATCATGGTCACGTTCAGTGACGTCTTCAAATTATTCCAATAAGGAGGCCGTTCCATGGAACGCAGAAAAACCAGACAGGTATTCGTGGGCGATGTACCCCTCGGCGGAGACGCACCCATCGTCATCCAGTCCATGCTCAATGCGCCCCAGGGCGACATTGAAGCGAACATCCTCCAGGCGAGAGAACTGTCGGCCGCGGGCTGCCAGCTCATCCGCCTTTCGGTCACGAGCATGGAAGACATCGAGACCGTCAAAGCACTGAAAGAGAACATCCGGGTGCCCATCATCGCGGACATCCAGATGAACTATAAACTCGCCCTCGCCTCCATCGAGGCGGGCATCGACAAGATCCGTATCAACCCCCGCTACATCGGTGGGGAAGACAAAGTCCGGCTCGTGGCCGACGCCTGTAAGGCTCATAAGGTCCCCATCCGGGTCGGCGTCAACTCCGGCTCCGTCGAACTCGACCTGCTCGAGAAGTACGGCGGCGTCACCCCCGAAGCCATGGCGGAGAGCGCCATGCGGGGCGTCAAATACCTGGAGGATGTCGACTTCCACGACATCGTCATCTCCATCAAGTCCTCCGACATCCGGACGATGATCGCCGCGTACCGCATCGTGGCCGCCCAGTGCGACTACCCGCTGCACCTCGGCGTCACCGAGGCCGGCACGGAGCGGATGGGCCGCGTCAAGTCCTCCATCGGCATTGGCGCTCTGCTGGCCGACGGCATCGGCGACACCATGCGTGTCTCCCTGACCGATGACCCGGTCAAGGAGATCGACGCCGCGAACGACATCCTGCGTGCCCTCGACCTGCTGCCCGACGCACCTCAGCTCGTCGCCTGTCCCACCTGCGGACGCACGCAGATCGACCTCATCGGCATCGCCAAGGAAGTCGAGGAGCGGCTGAAGGACGTCCACAAGTCCATCCACGTCGCGGTCATGGGCTGCCCGGTCAACGGACCCGGAGAAGCCAAGAATGCCGACATCGGCATCGCCGGCGGCAACGGAGTCGGCCTCATCTTCGCGAAGGGCGAGGTCATCAAGAAAGTGCCCGAAGAGGAACTCATCGACGCACTCATGGAAGAAATCGAGAAACTGTAATTAGAGAGGATACCCCATTTTGCCACAGGAAAAACGCGTTGCCGAAGTGTTCATGCTGCCGGATGACGGCCGCTTCCCGGACGCACTGTTCGAGAGCATCATCACGGACCTGTCCGTGAGCCGGACCGACCGGTCCATGCTTCTGCGTCTGAAGTCCGAGGAACCCCTGCCGGACATCACGGTCCATGCCTTCGAAGACGTTTTACAAGCTACCCTCCAACTGAATGATGTCAAAGCTGTGTTTGAGTACCCGAAGGACGAGTCGGAGAACGAGGACGAGCAGGAAGAGGCGAAGACCGTCGACCTGTCCCTCATGCCCGACCTCCTGAAGGAACTGAAGCGCCGCTGTCCCGCGTCCAACGGGTTCCTGAACGACTGTACCTGGGAACTGGACGGCCATAAACTCACCCTGAACCTGACCCACGGAGGCGCCGACCTGCTCAAAGGCATCTGCGCCGACGTCACCCTCGAGACCATCCTGTCCGAGGCGTACGAGAACCGGTTCAAGGTCGAATTCGCCGGCGTCGTGAACATGGATGCCGACGATACCGCCTATGCGGACATGCAGAAACAGGCGGAAGCCGAGGCCCGCAACGAAGCGAGAGCCAAAGCGGAAGAGAAGTTCGAGGAGCAGCCCCACAAAGTCGTGGACGGCATCCCGCTCTATCTCGAGACCGCGAAGATGATCTACGGCAAAGAGATCCGCTACATGCCGAAGCCCATCAAGGAACTGAAGGTCGACGACGGACAGGTCGTCATATGGGGCGAAGTCTTCGATGTCGATGTCATCGACACGAGAGACGGCCGCAGCAAGATCTTCAACTTCGCGATGACCGACTACACCGACTCCTACCCCTGCAAGATCTTCGCGCGGGGAGAGGCGGGAAATGCCCTGGCCGAGAACCTCAAAAACGGCATGACCGTCATGGCCAGAGGCAACATCATCTTCGACACCTACAAACATGACTATCTGCTCGACGTCAAGGCGATGGCGTCCGTCCGCAAGATCGAACGGATGGACAACGCGCCCCGCAAACGTGTCGAGCTCCACCTCCACAGCAACATGTCCATGATGGACGCCATGACGGACGCCGGTGAGCTGGTGAGCCGGGCGGCCAAATGGGGCATGCCGGCCGTCGCCATCACGGACCACGGTGTCCTGCAGGGCTATCCCGCCGCCTTCGCCGCGTCCGAAAAGACCGGCATCAAGGTCATCTACGGCGTCGAGTCCTATGTCTACGACGACATGCGCCCCGGTGTCCCCACCGAGTGGCCGGACATCGTCCAGGCGATCCGCGACAAGAAGCAGCGCACCTATCACCAGATCATCCTCGTCAAAAACAACGTGGGCCTCAAGAACCTCTACGGACTTGTGTCCCGCTCCCATACCGAGCACTTCTACCGCAAGCCGACCATCCTGAAGTCGGACCTTGCCGCGCACCGGGAGGGCCTCATCCTCGGCACCGCCTGTCAGGCCGGTGAGCTCTACATGGCACTCCTCAATGAGGAGCCCGAAGAGCGTATCCAGGAGATCGTCGATTTCTATGACTACATGGAGATCCAGCCCAACACCAATAACGCGTTCCTGTTGCGGCCTTATTACCGGAAGGACAAGGCCACGAAGGAAATGAAGATGATGCCGCCGCGGTTCCAGTCCGAGGAAGACCTCTGGAACATCAACCGCCGCATCCTCGCCCTGGGCGACGCCGCCGGCAAGCCGACGGTCGCCACCTGCGACGTCCACTTCATCGACCCGGAATGCGCCCAGTTCCGCGCCATCATCATGGCGGGCCAGGGCTTCCAGGACGCCGACAACCAGCCCGGCCTGTTCCTGCGCACGACGGAGGAGATGCTCGCCGAGTTCGAATACCTCGGTGACCGCGCCGAGGAAGTCGTCATCGACAACCCGAACAAGATCGCCGACATGGTCGAGCGCATCCGCCCGGTCCCGGCCGGCAGCTTCCCGCCCAGCATCGACGGGGCAGAGGAAGAACTGCAGCAGCTCTGCTGGGACAAGGCGAAGGAGCTCTACGGCGAACCCGTTCCCGAATACGTCGCGAAACGTCTCGACAAGGAGCTCACCTCCATCATCTCGAACGGTTTCGCGGTCCTTTACATGATTGCCCAGAAACTGGTCAAGGACTCGGAAGACCACGGCTACCACGTCGGTTCCCGAGGGTCCGTCGGTTCCTCCTTCGTTGCCCACGCCTCGGGCATTTCGGAGGTCAACCCGCTGGCGCCCCACTACCGCTGCACGAACCCCGCCTGCAAGCATACGGAGTTCTTCCTGCACGGTGAAGTGGGTTCCGGTTACGACCTTCCTCCGAAGAACTGCCCCGAGTGCGGGACGCCCATGTGGCGGGACGGCCACGACATCCCCTTCGAGACGTTCCTCGGATTCAAAGGCGATAAATCGCCCGATATCGACCTCAACTTCTCCGGCGAATACCAGACGAAAGCCCACCTGTACACGATCGAGCTGTTCGGTGAGGACCACGTCTTCAAAGCCGGTACCGTCGCCACCGTCGCGGACAAGACCGCGTTCGGCTACGTCAAGAAGTACCTCGAAGAGCGGGGCATCAACGCAAAAGACGCGGAAGTCTCCCGTCTCGCGAGAGGTGTCGCCGGCGTCAAGCGCACGACCGGTCAGCACCCCGGCGGTATGGTCGTCGTCCCGAACGACTACGATGTCACCGACTTCACGGCGGTCCAGTACCCCTCGGACGACCCGGGCAAGGGCATGATGACCACCCACTTCGACTTCCACTTCCTGCACGACACCATCCTGAAACTCGACAACCTCGGACACGATGTCCCGACCATGTACAAGTATCTTGAAGACATGACCGGCATCCCCGTCATGGACGTCGACATCTGCGACCCGAAGATCTACGAGCTCTTCCTGAGCCCCGAGCCCCTCGGTGTCACAGAGGAGGATATCAACTTCCCAATCGGCACTCTGTCCATCCCGGAGATGGGCACCGACTTCGTCAAGGGCATGCTGGTCGAGTGTAAACCGAAAAACTTCTCGGACCTTCTGCAGATCTCCGGTCTGTCCCACGGCACGGACGTCTGGCTGGGCAACGCGCAGGAACTCATCCACCAGGGCATCTGTACCATTTCCGAAGTCATCGGGACCCGTGACAACATCATGGTCGGCCTCATGCACTACGGCCTCGAGCCGGACATGGCCTTCAAGATCATGGAGATCGTCCGTAAGGGCAAAGCGACCAAACTCCTCACCGAGGAGCATGTCGCCGCCATGCGGGAGCACGACGTGCCTCAGTGGTACATCGACTCCTGCTACAAGATCAAGTACATGTTCCCGAAAGCCCACGCGGCGGCCTATGTCAGCGCTGCCCTGCGGCTCGCCTGGTACAAGATCTACCACCCGGTCGAGTACTACGCCACCTACCTCACGGTCCGGGGCGAAGACCTCGACGCCGTCGCCATCCTCTCCGGCAAGGGCTATGTCAAAGGCCGCATGAAGGAGATCGAGATCAAGGGACGGGACGCCTCCGCCACGGAGAAGAGCGAATACACCGGCCTGCAGGTCGTGCTGGAAATGCTCGCCCGGGGCATCGAGTTCCTGCCCATCGACCTCTACAAATCCAAGGCGACGGTCTACTCCATCGAAGATGGCAAGATCCGCCTCGCGTTCTCTTCCATCAAGGGACTTGGCGTTTCCGCCGCACAGGCTCTGGAAGCGGCCAAGGACGACGGACAGGGCGACTACCTGTCCCAGGAGGACCTCGGCATCCGCGCCGGCGTCTCCTCCGCAGTTCTCACCGCACTCCGCGACCTCGGCGCCCTCGACGGGCTGCCGGAGTCCAGCCAGATCACACTGTTCGGCATGTAAATAGGAGGGACAAACATGAACAAAGCACTCAAGATCATTCTGATGGTCCTGCTGTTCCTGGCAGTGGCCGTCGGTGCTGTCTTCGGATACCGCTTCTTCAGCGACCGTCAGACGGCTGCGACGCCCATCGCCACAGAAGGGCAGGCATACCTCACCACCTCTCCGAACGCCTCGGAAGGCGTCACCGCTGTTGCGGAAGCAGAGGAAGACAACCTCGCCAGCGACTCGTCCATCGAACCGACCACGGCATGGCCCTTCGCGGACCGCAAGTCCGAGTCGAAGTTCGAAGCGAAGGAGTCCGTGGGCTACACCACGACCAAAGCGGCGAAGCAGAACAAGACCGAGTCCGCGGACAAGACGACGGAGAGCAAGAAGACCTCCGACAAGGAGACCACGAAAGAGACGACGAAGAAGTCCTCCTCCGCGTCCGAAGGCAACGCCAAGGCCTTCCTGCAGAAGCTCCAGTCCGGCGCCAGCAAGACCAGGAACGGCCACCCCGTGAAGGTCGACTCCAACGGCATCGACGTCGAGTACAAGAAGTTCGCGGTCGCGGACCTCAACAACGACGGCAAGGACGAAGTGTTCCTCTATGCCGAGAGCACGAAGGGCGAGGAGTTCTACGGCAACTCCTACATCGTCTATGACAGCACCCTCAAGAACGTCCGGACCACCATGGTCATCGACGAGTTCAAGGACGTGAAGTTCTACAAGAGCGGTGTCTTTGAGATCGTGGAGAACAAGTTCGGCTTCACCTCCGATGCCATCGCGGCACAGTACGGCGTCAAGAACAAGAACTCCATCCTCGGCTACGATGTCGCCACGACCCCGTACCTCAAGTACATGACGAACGGACCGTACATCGACGCACCCAGCGAGATCAGCGCGGCCGACTACAAGGCAGCTGTCAAGAAGCTGAGAGCCGGCGGCGAAGTGAACGTCAAAGTCTACGACTTCACGAAGGCCAACGTCGAGAAACTGTAACAACAAATACTCTTTCAGGCAGGTGATCCGTTTATGGATTTCTACAACTTTTACAAAGGCAACTGCTTCGATGCCTATGAATTCTTCGGAGCCCATGTGACGGATCAGAACACCTGGTTCCGGACCTACGCGCCCGCAGCCAACCACGTGGCGGTCATCGGCGAGTTCAACGACTGGACCGAGACGCCCATGCACCGCTCCTACGACGGCAGCACCTGGGAATGCTGCATTCCCGCCGCGCAGCCGGGGCAGATGTACAAGTACCGCATCTACGACCAGAACGGCCGCTCCCTCGACCACTGCGACCCCTACGGCTTCGGCATGGAACTGCGCCCGAAGAGCGCGTCCATCATCCGGGAGCTTCGGAAGTTTGAGTTCGACGACTGGGACTGGATGCTCTCCCGCACCGACCGGCGCAACGAGCCCCTCAACATCTACGAGGTCCACGCCGGGTCCTGGCACAAGAACCCGGACGACCCGGAAAACGGCTGGTACAACTATGTGGAATTGGGCGATCTGCTGATTCCCTATGTCAAGGAACACGGCTACAACTACATCGAGTTCCTGCCGCTGGCGGAGCACCCCTCGGACAACTCCTGGGGGTACCAGAACACGGGCTTCTACGCCCCGACCTCCCGCTACGGCACCATGGACCAGCTGAAGCAGCTCATCGAGAACTGCCACAAGAACGAGATCGGCGTCATCCTCGACTTCGTGCCCGTCCACTTCGCGGTGGACGACTACGCCCTCGAGAAGTATGACGGCACGGCGCTCTACGAGTACCCGCACCCCGACATGGGTTACAGCGAGTGGGGGAGCCACAACTTCAACCACTGCAAGGGCGAGGTCCAGAGTTTCCTCCAGTCCAACGCGAACTACTGGCTGAAGGAGTTCCACTTCGACGGCCTTCGCATCGACGCCTTGTCGAACCTCATCTACTGGCAGGGCAACAAGGACCGGGGCACCAACGAGAATGCCGTCCACTTCATCCGCAACATGAACGGCGGCCTCAAGAAGCTGCACCCGACCGCCATCCTCGCGGCCGAAGATTCCACCCAGTACCCCGGTGTCACGAAGCCCGTCTACGACGGCGGCCTCGGCTTTGACTACAAGTGGGACATGGGCTGGATGAACGACAGCCTCGACTACATGAAGAAGACTGCGGACCAGCGGACGGAGAACTACCACAAGCTGACGTTCTCGATGATGTACTTCTACGACGAGAACTTCATCCTGCCGCTCTCCCACGACGAAGTGGTCCACGGCAAGGCGACCATCCTTCAGAAGATGTCCGGCCTCTACGAAGGCAAGTTCCAGCAGGCCCGCGCGTTCTACATGTACATGTACGCGCACCCCGGCAAGAAACTCAACTTCATGGGCAACGAGTTCGCACAGATCCGCGAATGGGACGAGGATGAGGAGCAGGACTGGTTCATGCTGAAGTATCCGCTCCACGACTCCTTCCAGGTCTTCATGAAAGACCTCTCGCACCTGTACCTCGAGAACCCGGCCTTCTGGGCCCTCGACTACAACACGATGGGCTTCGACTGGGTCGACTGCCATCAGGAGGAGAAGCGCATCTATGCCTTCATCCGCCACGGCGGGGAAGAGGATGTCCTCTGCATCTTCAACTTCTCGGAGAAACCCCAGGACTTCGAGCTGCGTCTCGACTACAATCTGGAATTGGAACTGCTGCTTGCGTCCGACCGGGACATCTACAGCGGTACCGAGCACTACGAGGGGAAGACGGTCCTCAAAAAGAAGAGGGGATATTTCGAACTTCCGATGACCCCGTATTCTGCCAAGTTCTTTAAGATGAAATAAAAACTTTTTCTACAGTAAAAAAACCCGGCTCTGCCGGGGTCTATTTTATGTAAATAACATATTTTCATGATTCTCTTTATGATGGGTTCGTGATAATATAAAAGTGTACTATACTCTCGTACAACAAATACTTTGCAAATGGAGGGAACCCAAATGAAACGGAAAGCAATGAGCCTCATCGGCCTCCTTCTGATGGTCGCTATGGTCCTGTCTCTGACCGGCTGCAACAAAAAAGCAGCAACTCCGGAAGAGACGACGGAAGTCACCCAGCAGACGGTCGACTCCCCGTATGAGCTCAACATGAAGAACTACGAGTCTTTCATCAAGTCCCTGCCGGAAGGCGGCTACTATGCCTTTGCGGCCATGGACAAAGACCACGATGCTCTCCTCGTCACCGACGCAGTCTTCCAGGACGGCGGCAAGACCCTTGCCAGCGAGGCGACGGTCTACGGCTATGACAAGAACGGCAACATCGTCGAGTACGGTGATGTCATCGGCGGCGGCACGGCTTATCCGCTCTCCGTCAAAGATAACAACCTGTACTTCGGCAACAAGACCTCGATGACCAAAGTCACCATCGAAGAGTACCGCAACGCCATGCGCATCGTCGATCGCCAGACCGAAGGCGCGGCCCTCGACGCACTCTACAACGAATTTGAGACGGCAACTCCGGTCGAGTTCACGAAAGTCGAAGGTTCCACCATCCCCGGACCGACTCTGTATGAAGGCACCTGGGCGGAGAAGACCTCTGAGCGCCTCGTCATCGTTGTGGAGCCCACCGTGGAAAAGGGCTGGTTCGACGTCACCATCACCTGGAGAGAAGCTCTTCCGCAGAAAGACCTTTACACCATGCGCGCCCACTATCAGAAGGACGGCTCCCTGTTCTATGACAACTGCCGTTACCTGGTCCGCACGTTCGATGATAACGGGAAGTTCAAGGACGATGTGAAGTACACGAACGGTTCCGGCATCCTGAAACTCAAGCTCGCCGACAAGACGCTCTACTGGACCGACTACAAACTGTCTCCGGGCAGCAACACCCAGGCATTCATCAAGAATGACAGCCTCAAGATCGAGACCGTGACAGCGAAGTCTACGACGAGAACGACCACCAAGAAGGCCGAGACCACGAAGTCGACGAAGAAGGCCGAGACCACGAAGTCGACGAAGAAGGCTGAGACGACCAAGGCCGCTCCCACGGAAGAAGACGGTCAGAACCCGGTCATGAACTTCATTGGCCGCTACGGCTCTGGCCGTTGCACCATCGATGTCGACTGCCAGGGTAAGAAAGACGCTCACTTCCATGTCACCTGGGCCTCCAGCGCTGCGGAAGTGTCCGAGTGGACCATGAGTGGCACCTTCGACGAAGGCAGTAAGTCTGTCCGCTACGCCAATGGTGTCAAGAGGACCACCGTCTTCAACGAAGACGGAACGGTCGCCGTGAGCACCGTCGAGTACACCGGCGGCAGAGGCACATTCACCTTCCACGACGGCGCCCTGACCTGGTCTGACAGTCAGGAGCATGTTGCCGACGGCATGACCTTTACCTATTAAAACAGATCATCCATTCCGATTCTTTTCCGGGCTCCGAACGGGGCCCGGAAATTTTTTTGAAAAATCTTTTTGAAAAGGGTTGACATGTCCTAGGGCATATGGTACAGTCTAAGTGTGCTAAGGAACACAGTACGCGCACATGGATATTCTTTTTCTACGGAGGACAGAATTATGAAACGTTCACTCACTGCATTTATCGGAATCGTACTCATGCTCGCCATGACCCTTGCTCTGGTCGGCTGCAACAAGAAGACGGACGAGACCGTCACGGTCACCACCGCTGCCCCGACGGTCGTCACACAGCAGGCCGAAGAGGCGACGGAGGCTCAGCAGAACCAGTCCGCAACTCAGAAGGCTACCCAGAAGGCCACCGAGAAAGCCACCAAGAAGGCCACAAAGAAAGCAACTCAGAAGTCCACGAAGAAGGCTACCCAGAAAACCACTGAGAAAGCGACTCAGAAGACGACCGAAGCTACCGGCAGCCCGGTCCAGCGTTTCCAGGGCCGTTACGGCAGCGACCGCTGCACGGTCGATGTCAAGGGTGTTGCCAACAACACCGTCGAGATCCACATCTACTGGGCCAGCAGCGCCTGGGAGCACAGCGAGTGGACGATGAGCGGCAACTTCGATGAAGACAGCAAAGGCTTCTATGTCTACTACAGCGACGGCGTCCGGAAGGACTACAAGTTCAATGACGACGGCGAACAGGAATCCGTCGAGACCGTCTACACCGGCGGCAAGGGCGCGTTCCGCTTCAACGGCAACAAGATGACCTGGGACGACCAAGCAGAGCACATCGCGGACGGTATGGTCTTCACTAAGTAACTTCTTCTGCATTTAAAAATGGTTGACGTGGATACATCATGCATGGTATTATCTATGTGTGCTAACTGACGTAGAACACTAAAACCAATCAGGAGTTGATCACATGTTCACCATAGACAATATGTCCCGCATCCCAGTCTATGAACAGATCGTCGAACAGACCGAGCGGATGCTGCTCTCCGGCGAGATGAAACCCGGAGACCCCATGCCCTCTGTCCGCGGTCTCGCGGCAGAACTGGGGGTCAACCCCAACACCATCCAGAAAGCCTACACCGAACTCGAACACCGCGGTATGACCACCTCGGTCCCCGGTCGCGGAAGCTTCCTTCGGGAAGACGCCACCGAACAGCTGGTTGCGTACCTCAATGAGACTGCGCTTCCGGAGTTCAAGAACATGCTGAAGGGCATGCTCATCGCCGGCGCATCCAAGGAAGAGTCCCTGGTCTTCATTGAAAAGATCCTCGACGAACTGGCCGACGAGCTCGACGCCTGAACAAGGTATCCCTCGATTTTCTCAATACAACCCGACTCCGGTCTCCTGTGAGTATCCAAAGCACAGGGGATCGGAGTTCTCTTTCTGTCTAAAATGTGTTAAAATAAATTGTTTTAGAACGCACATCGCGTCAACGCGGAGAAGAGAGGGGACCCCCGGTTTGAAGAAACTAGAAAACAAATGGCTGCTTGCCTGTCTGGCATTCCTGGTGCCGGCCGCGCTGCTGCTCATCCTCTTTGCACTGAACGGCGTCACGCCCTTCGGCGGGAAGAGCCTTGCGGAGCAGGACGCCAACATCCAGTACATCGAATTCTTCAACTACTATCGAAACCTGTTCCACGGGAAGGACACGCTGCTCTACAGCTTCACGAACTTCCTCGGTGGCAGCGGGGTGGCCCTCGCCGCTTATTACCTGGCATCGCCCTTCAACTTCCTGATCCTCGCGGTGCCGGCCTCCATGAACCACGCGCTCTTCAGCCTGATGGTCCTCCTGAAACTGTCCCTCTGCGGCTTCACGATGACCCTCTTCCTCCGGGAACGCTTCCCGAAACTGAGCCCGCTGTTCACGCTGCTCCTCTCCGTCTCCTTCGCACTGTCCCAGTACAATATCGCCCAGACCATGAACATCATCTGGCTTGACGGTGTCTATATGCTGCCGCTGGTGCTGCTCGGGGTGCATCGCCTCGTGCGCAACGGGAAAAGCTTCCTGTTCTTCTTCGCCACCGGCGCCGCCATCCTGTTCAACTGGTATGCGGGATACTTTGACTGCATCGCCGCCATCCTGTTCTTCTTCTGGGAGCTTGGCGATGTACCGACCGGACCTCTGACCGCCAGACAAAAGTGGGGGCGCTTCGGCTCTGCCCTCGGCCACGGTGTCGCGGCCGTCTGCCTCAGCGCGGTCCTGTTCCTGCCGACCGTCTACACGCTGCTCGGCGGCAAGGGCCGCACCGACGTCCACATGACGTTCAGCTTCTCCGGCAACCCGCTGACCTCGCTCGCCGGGTTCTCCCTCGGCACCGAGAGCTTCGACGGCGGCATGTCCGTCTTCTGCGGCAGCCTCGCGACCCTCGCGCTCATCCTGTACTTCTCCCATAAACAGTTCGCATTGAAAGAGAAGGTCCGCAGCGGCGTGCTGCTCGCGGTCTTCCTGCTGCTCGCGTACTGGGAGCCTCTGGCGTTCATCGCCAACGGGTTTCGAAACATCACCTCGTACTGGTACCGGTACGGGTACATCGTCATCGCGTACCTGCTGTTCCTCGCGGCCCGGTATTTCTCCGAAGTGGAGTCTGAGACCCCGGCCCGCATCTGGAAGGCAGCCTTCGCGGCGGTCGGCACGCTGCTCCTCGTCGAGTTCGTCTCGGGCTACGGCACGGTCAGCTACATCTTCGGCACCGCGCTGTTCCTGCTGGCCTTCGCCTGGGCGCTGACGAAACTCCTGCCCATGGAAGAGGGCGCCGACCCGGCGTTCTCCGGAGAGAAGGCGAAGTGCTGGCTCTCCGTCGGCCTGTCCGTCGCCGTCTGCTTCGAACTGGCGGCCAGCGGGTTCCTCATCTACCGCAGCGTCGGCTTCTCCAAAGTCGGGCGGTATCAGGACTACCACGCGAACCGGACACAGAAGGTCGAGTCCGTGAAAGCGGCTGACGACAGCTTCTATCGCATCGCCCAGACCGACTACCGGCAGCGGACCGATGAGAACCTCACGGCCTACTTCGACGATGCCTATTCCTATGCCTACAACGGCATTGCCCATTACTCGTCCACCTACTCGAACAACCAAGCGGAGCTCATGTGCCACCTCGGCTATGCCTCCGACCCGACGGTCCCCGTGACCACGACCCGCCTGCTGGCGGCAGACTCTCTGCTCTCCGTCAAATACGTCCTCGGCGAACCCGAAGTCCCCGGCCTTGCGAAGGCGGACGACCTCGGTGAGGGCATCTGGCGCAACCCTTATGCCGTGGCTCCGGCCCTCGTCGTGAACGCGGGCAAAGCGGTGGACTACAAGAAGTATGAACACGACCCCTTCGCGTACCAGAACGCGCTGTACTCGCAGCTGCTCAGACGCAAGGTGGAACTCTATAAGAAGGTCGACATCAGGACCATCCGCGAGCGGACCCTGGACCGCTACACGTACAAGATCCCGCAGCAGCCGGAGAACACGATCACGTACTTCTCCGTCCACACCAGAGGCTGGGCCCACGGCAAGCTCTACTGCAATGACAAGTTCCTGACCGAGTACGCCTACTGGCTGACCCCGCAGGCCGTCATGCTGCCGCAGAAGTCCGTGACCTCCGGTGAGTCGACCGTCCACTACAAGTACATCTCCGGCGAGAACAAGATCGAAGAGGCGTACTGCTACAGCCTCGACCTCGACGCGCTGGCCGCGGTCTCCGCGGAGCTGAACGCGAAGGCTCCGGCAGGCGAGACCGGCACGTACACCATCCACCCGGGCTACGTGTCCGCCAACGTCATGGCGGAGACCGGCAGTGAGAGCCTGTACCTCTCCGTACCCGTCGACCGCGGCTGGACCGTGAAAGTCAACGGCGTGGAAGTCGAGCCCGAGAAGCTCACAGACAACGCCTTCGCCGACTGCTTCTACCTCATCCCGCTGACCCAGAAAGGCGAGAACAAAGTGAAGATGACCTACGAGGTCCCCGGTCTCAAAGCCGGCGCCATCCTCACGGTCGTCACCTTCATCGCGAGCCTGGCCCTCGCCATCCTCTTCCGCCGGAAGAACTGATCATTCTAAGCAAAAGAACCCTTCCTGATATTGGAAGGGTTCTTTTTGGCTTTCATCGTAGAATCCGAATTTGTTGAGCTGATTTCCCGGGGAAGGGGAAGCCGAAGAGCGTGGGAGAAAGCCACCTTCCCCTGTCCCCGGACCCCTACCCCTTCCGGCTTTCTCGCTGGGCAGAAAAATCAAAGGCATATGTTGATTGTTGTGATTGCCTT
>ONFJ01000037.1 GCA_900317085.1 uncultured Eubacteriales bacterium
AAAAAGCGCGCCGTGAATTAAGTTTTCCGCAAAAAGATGAATAAAAAGAAGAAGGGCTGTGCCAGAACGGTTATTTTACCGTTTTGACACAGCCCCTTCTTTTTTGTCTTCGTTTGGGCGATTCACCGCACGGTGAAACACAGCCACTCGCCGTCCGCTTTGCGGGAGACGACTTCGAACCCGTTCGCGGCAAACGCGTCCAGGACGTCCTGCTCTCTGGTGTTGAGAATGCCGGAGACGATGAACACGGAACCTTCCTTCATGAAGTTCCGGGCCGTCTCACAGAAAAGGACGATGATGTCCGCGACGATGTTCGCGACCACGATGTCGAAGGTGCCGGAGACCTGCTTCGCCATGTCTCCGCAGTGGTAGGTAAGGACGGGTCCCTCGAAGCCGTTGCGTCTGCCGTTCTCGACGGCCGTCTTGACGGCGAGTTCGTCGATGTCGACGCCCTCGGCTCTCGACGCGCCGAACAGCAGGGCCGCGATGGACAGGATGCCGCTGCCGCAGCCGAGGTCCAGGACGGTCTCGCCGCCCCGGATGGTCTCCTCGAGGGTCTGCAGGCAGAGACGGGTCGTCTCGTGGGTGCCGGTGCCGAAGGCGAGGCCGGGTTCAAGGTAGAGGATTTTTCGATCTGTACTTGGAACGTCCTGCGGTTCAACGTCCGACGTGGGTTCAACTGATGTTGAACCTTCGACCTCCCATACAGGCTGGATCAGTAATTTCTGACCGACCTCCGTCGGCTTGAAAAACTTCTTCCAGTTGTCCTGCCAGTCTTCATTGCGGCAGGGGATGACGGTGAGCTCCGAGGGGATGCCCGCCTGCGCGTACTGTTCCTGCAGGAACGCGACGGCTTCGGCCGGGTTCTCGCCGGGTTCGAGGTAGATGTGGACGACACCCTTGGTGCGGTCCTTGTCTTTCAGGGCTTCGTCGATGAGGTCGATGTGGGCGATCTCGTCGATCTCCTCCTCCAGAAACCGGTAGTCCTCGAGGTAGATGCCGTAGGGCACCGTCATGTGGGCGATGTCGCCCGCCGCGTCGATGCGCTCCGCGGGGACCTCGATGCGGACTTCGGTCCAGGGGTCGGTGTTCGTGCCGGCGGAATAGGTGCTGGCGCCTTCCGGAAGGCCGGTCTCTTTGTCCATGGCTCAGTCCTCCGTGTCGAACAGCTTCGCAACGGGTTCCGGGTGCTCGACCCGGCCGGGGTTGTAAAGCGCGATGTTGTCAAAGTTCCAGAGACGGGAGGAAAACTCGCCGGCTCCGACGTTCGTGTAAGTGTCGCAGACCTCGTAGATGGTGGCGTCCAGTTCGTCGAGCTTCGAGAGGATGATGGCCTCCAGGAATTTCGGGGGCACGGCAGCGCCGAACTCCGGCTTGCCGTGGTGGGAGATGAGCATGTGCTCGACGAGCACGGTCTTCTCTTCCGGGGTGCCGAGTTCTTTCGCTACATCGCGCACCATCATGGCGCCGACGACGAGGTGGCCGAGGAGGTTGCCCTCGGTGGTGTACTGGCTCGCGAGGCCCAGCTCGTTGGCGTCCATCTCGACGATCTTGCCGATGTCGTGGAGCGCCGCGCCGGTGATGAGCAGGTCCTCATCGACCGTGGGGTAGAGCTTTGCCACCTGCTGGCACAGCCGCAAAATGGACAGGGTATGGTACAGGAGACCGCCCTGCATCGCGTGGTGCAGCCGTACGGCAGCGGGGTAGAGGAGCAGTTCTTTCTTGTATTTCTCGAAGACGGCCTTCAGAAGGTCCGCAAGGTCGCGGTCTTTGAAATTGTCGGTCAGTGCGAGGATGGCGCGGTACATCGCCTCCGGCTGGAACTCTGCCATGGCGATGTAGTCCTGCGGCCTCACGTTGTCCGACGGGACCGTCGCGCGGATGTGGCTGACACGGAACTGGGGCGCACCCCGGAACTCCTGCAGCTGTCCGCGGACCTTGACGATGGAGTTGACCTCGAACATGGGCGTGACACCTTCCTGGTAGTCCCAGTACTTGGCGTCGATGTCGCCGTCCTTGTCGCCGAGGGTGAGGTCCATGTACTTCTGGCCCTTGGAAGACGTCTTCACTTCGATGCGTTTGACCAGCGCGAACAGGTCATAGGTGTCGTCGCGCTGACCAACGGGAATATAGTTCATAGTATTGCCTCCAGTGGGTTCGGGTAGAATGATTTTACCACAGGTCCGCGTTATGGTAAAATACAAAAAATAGTGTCAAGTAGAAAGAAGGAACCTCGTTGGACAACACCTTCGTCGTAACGACTGTGGAGCCGGGCTTCCGGGTCTGCTCCTACCATACCGACCGGTTCAAAACGGGCATCCTGTCCGTGAACCTCGTGGTCCCGCTCGCGGGCAATGTGGCGAAAAAGTCTCTGCTGCCGGCGCTCCTCTGCGCCTCCTGCCGCGCCTACCCGGACCTCCTGTCCCTGAACCGGAAACTCGCCGAACTCTACGGCGCCGAGCTCTCTCCCTCTGTGTCGAAACACGGTGAGAACCTCGTGCTGCGCATCTCCATGACCATGATCGGCGACCGCTTCGCCCTCGACGGTGAGAGCATCTCCCTCGAATGCGCGAGACTCCTGTGCAAGGCCCTCTTTGAGCCGAACGTGGAGGACGGGGCATTCCTCGCCGCCGAAGTGGAGCGGGAGAAACGCATCCGCCTCGACCGCATCGAAGCCCTGAAGAGCAGCAAGCGCTCCTGGGCCCAGAAACAGATGATCGAGCTCATGTGCGCCGACGAAGCCTACTCGCTGCCCATCCTCGGCCGGGAAGAGGACATCCGCGCCCTCACCCCGGAACAGCTCTGCACCTCCTGGCAGGACCTGCTGAAAACCGCATTCGTCCAGCTGCAGGTGGTGGGCGATTTAGAGGTCGAGCCCATCACGGCCCTCTTCCGGGAGTACTTCGACCATGTCGAAGACCGGAACGTCGTACGGGGGAAGACCGTCGTCATCCCCTCGGCAGAAGCCGTCAAGCGAGGCGTCGAGGAACAGGACATCGCCCAGAGCAAACTGGTCATGGGCTTCCGCTGCGGCATGCACGAACCCTTTGAGAATTACGCGGCCATGCGCACCTTCACGGACCTCTTCGGCGGCGGGACCTACTCCCGTCTCTTCATGAACGTCCGGGAGAAGCAGAGCCTTTGCTATTACTGTGCCGCCCGCCTCACGGCCGCCAAGGGCATCCTGACGGTCCAGAGCGGCGTGGAGACCGAAAACGCCGAAAAGGCCGAGGAGGAGATCCTGAAACAGCTCGAGGAGATGAAGGCCGGCGGCGTCACCGCCGAAGACCTCGAGAAGTCTCACCGCTCCATGGAAGACTTCTTCCTGTCCGTCTTCGATACCCCGGAGGAACTGGACGGCTGGCTCTTCAGTCAGGTCACGGACGACGAGCTCCAGACGCCGGAGGACCTGGTGGCCGAGATGAAACAGGTCACGGTCGAACAGGTCATCGAGATGGCGAACAACGTAACGCTCGACACGGTGTTCCTCCTGAAGGGCACCGGCACCGGCGACGACGGGGAGGTGGACTGACGTGGCAAATATCATCGAACACAGAAACGACCTGCTGGGCGACGCGTACTACGAAGTCCGCCACGAGACGGGCCTCACGGTCCTCGTCTACCCGAAAGCCGGTTACTCGACCTCCTACGCGGTCATTGGGACCAATTACGGCTCCATCGACGACGCCCTGAAGGTCAAAGGCGGGGAGGAGAAGGTCCTGCCCTGGGGCACGGCCCACTTCCTCGAACACAAACTCTTCGAAAGTGAAGAACTGGATGCCTTCGAACGGTTCGCGGAGACCGGCGCCAGCGCCAACGCCTACACGACCTTCGACCGCACCTGCTACCTCTTTTCCTGCTCGTCCAACTTTGAGAAGAACCTCGAGATCCTCCTCGACTTCGTCCAACACCCCTACTTCACCCAGGAGACGGTGGAGAAGGAGCAGGGCATCATCGGGCAGGAGATCCGCATGTACCTCGACGAGCCGGGCTGGCAGGTCCTGTTCAACCTGCTGAAGTCCCTCTACCACAAACACCCCGTGAAGGTGGACATCGCCGGGACGGAGGAGTCCATCTCCCACATTTCGGCGGACCTCCTCTACGAGTGCTACGAGAGTTTCTACAACCTGAACAACATGGTGCTGGCCTGTGCCGGCAACGTCACCGTGGACGACGTCCTCGCCATCTGCGACCGCTGCCTGATACAGACGCCGGAAGTCCTCGTGGAGCGCCCTGACAAGGGCGAGCCCGCGGACATCGTGCAGCCGTCCATCGCCCAGGAATTCGCCGTCACCATCCCCACCTTCGCGCTGGGGTTCAAGGAGACCCACGAGACCTCCATCCGCAGCATGAAGGAACGCATCCTTACGGACCTCCTCATGGACGTCGTGGCAGGGGAGACCAGTGAACTCTACGAGCGGCTCCTCCGAGAAGGTCTCATCGACACGGGCTTCGGCTACGAGTACTTCACGGGCCCCGGTTACGCGACGGTCATCTTCGAAGGCCGTTCCAGAGACCCGGAACAGGTGGCGGAGGCCATCAAAGCGGAAGTCCGCAAGCTGCGGGAGACCGGCGTGGACCCCGTCCAGTTCGACCGCCTGCGCAAGATGAACTACGGCAAGACGGTCATGAGCTACAACGACATCGACGGCCTCGCCAACGGCCTGGTGGGCGCGTACATGAACGGTGATGAACTCTTTGAGGAACTCGACCTCTACCGGGAGATCACCGTGGAGGACGCCAACGAGCAGTTGAAACACCAGATGCTCGAAGAATACAGCGCCCTGTCCGTCGTGCACGGGCCGGATGAAACCATCTGATGCTTGATAACACGCCGATCTCTCGATATAATAAGAGATAGTTCGGAAGTGAAATGACGAAAAGGAGTGTCCTTCGATGGCAAAAATCAAGAAAAAAGTCAAGAAATATATCAAGAAGAACGAGCCCACTTACAAAGGCCTCGACAAGGAACAGAAAAAGCTGGTCAAAGCGAGATTCGAAGAGAGCGTCGAGCGCTATCGCAAGGACCTCGAAGCGGCCAAAAAGAAAAAACGCAGAAAACGCCTCTTCCTCCTCTGCTTCTGCATTTTCAGCATGAAGACCTGGAGAGCGTTCCATTCCAAAGAGGCCAAAAAGTACAAGAGAAGAGAGCTCGGCAGAAGATAACCGAAAAAATTTCGCGTCCCGTCAAGGTTTTTGTTGACGGGACGTTTCTTTTCAGTTATAATTCATAAGCCGCATATTACGGGTGAAGGTCTGTATATCGCCTTCGCAAGCGCATGAGCCGCCCGTCGTAGCGAGTCTATAACAAAGGATGATCACACAATGTACGCAGTCATTGAAACCGGCGGAAAACAGTACAAAGTCGAAGCCGGCCAGGAGCTCTTCATCGAGAAGCTCAATGTGGAAGCAGACGACACTGTCACCTTCGACAAGGTCCTCGCAGTTGGCGGAGACGACGGCATCAAAGTCGGTTCTCCCTATGTTGACGGCGCTTCCGTCGAAGCCAAAGTCATCAAGAACGGCAAGGCCAAGAAAGTCACTGTCTTCACCTACAAACCCAAGAAGAACGAAAAACGGAAGATGGGTCACAGACAGCCTTACACCAAGGTTTCCATCACCGACATCAAAGCATAAAGAGAGGTGTAATCCAGAATGGCACATAAGAAAGGTATGGGTTCGACCCGAAATGGTCGCGATTCCGAATCCAAAAGACTTGGCGTAAAACGCGCCGACGGTCAGTTCGTCCTGGCAGGTAACATCCTTGTCAGACAGCGTGGTACCCACATCCATCCCGGCAACAACGTCGGTAAAGGTTCTGACGACACTCTCTTCGCTCTGATCGACGGTACCGTCAGGTTCGAGCGCATGGGCAAAGACCGCAAAAAGGTCAGCGTCTACGCGGTCGAAGAGCAGTAACCACGTACATTTCCTATATGGGACTACGAGCAGGCTTTCCGCTTTCGGAAGGCCTGTTCTTTTATTGACGGTTCCTATAAGATGTAATATAATATTACGGATAATTTTTATAAACTGGACGCAGTGCGTCTTTACAGTCATCCAGGAGAGTACGTTATGAATAAGTTGAAAGCAGCTTCGCTGTCCCCCAATGGTGCCATCATCCTGGCGGCCGTGTTCACTCTGTTCGCGGTACCGCTCCGCACCTTCCAGTTCCTCAACTGCATGGACCCGGAGACCGGGTTCTGGACGGTGCGCGATGTAACAGTCCCCGTTTTGTACGCCCTCGTCATTGCGGTGGCAGTCTTCGCCTTTTTCATCAGCCTGTTCTCCGGCATCATGCCGAAACCGGAGTTCTCGAAGCAGAGGGACATCCCCCTCGGCGTGTCCGGCCTGCTCATGGCGCTGGGTTTCGCGTGGGATGCCTTCGTCAACGTGAGAACGGCCATCGCCACTTACGCGGGCCTGTCCGAGACCGAGGATCTGAGCCTCACGTATCAGCTCATCTCGAGCGGCACCCTTGCCCGGTTCGGCCAGGTGCTCTTCGCGGTGCTGAGCGTCGTCTCGCTCATCTTCTTCGGCATCTCGAAACTGACCGGCACCACGCTCTATGAAAGCCATAAAGTCCTGGCGCTGAGCCCGGTCGTCTGGGGTGTCTTCCGCCTGCTGGTCCACTTCGTGGAACCCATCAGCTACAAGAACGTCTCCCAGCTCCTCCTGGAGATTCTCCTCGTCGTCTTCGCGATGATCTTCTGGTTCGCCTTCGCGCGGATCGCCTCCGGAGTCAACCCCGACTCCAGCATGTGGCTCTTCTTCTTCGGCGGCATCACCGCGGCCTTCCTCGGTTATGTCTGTGCGCTGGCCCCCTTCATCCTTCTCATCACCGGACAGGGCCACCTCATCCCGGAGAGCCGTCCCATGCAGTTCGTCGACCTGGCCTTCGCCATCTTCGCCACCTGCGCGCTCTTCAACGCCATGCCGAAGACCGTCGGCCTGAACTCCCGCGACGAGTTCAAAGAGGAAGAAGCACCGGAACTGCCGGAGGGCTTCGAAAACACGAAACTCGGCCGGGGGAACAAAAAGAAAGCCGAGAAACTGAGCCGGGAAGAGAGAGCCCGGGAAAAAGCAAGACTCAAAGCAGAGGCCGCTCAGGAGAGAGCCTACCTCGCCGCTGCGGAAGCAGCCACCAACGAGGACGGCACCCTGGCAGACCCCTTTGAAGATACCGGAGCCGGCGTCGCCGAAGTCGACGTGGACGCTCCGAACCCTGGGAAGGCAGAGTCCTTCTGGAAACCGGTCTCCGACCGTGACGGCGAACACTTCGTCATTTCGGAAGAGGAATAAGACATGAGAGAAAAGCTTCTCGGCCTGGTGGCGCAGGACCGCCTGCCCCACGCCTGTGTCCTCGAGAGCGGCACCGCGGAAGAGCGGATGGTGTTGGCTAAGGACCTCGCGAAGGCGCTGGTGTGTAAAAGCGGCGTGAATCGCCCCTGCAACACCTGTGACGCGTGCCGGAAAGCGGACGGCGGGAACCACCCGGACATCCTGTTCGTGGGCCCTGAGAACGGACGGAAGACCATCTCGGTCGAAACGGTCCGGAACATGCGGGACAACGCCTACGTTCTGCCGAACGAGGCAGATCGCAAGGTCTACATCATCGACCCGGCGGACACCATGCAGGACTACGCGCAGAACGCGCTCCTGAAGATCCTGGAGGAACCCCCGAGCTACGCCACGTTCCTGCTCCTGTGCACGACGAAAGCGTCGCTGCTGCCGACGGTCCTGTCCCGGACCGCGGTCTACAGCCTGACCCCCGTCGTCGGAGCAGACCAGAGCGACGGACAGCTGGAAGAGGCGAAAGGCCTTGCGGAGGAACTCGCGAAAGCGCTGGCCTCCGGAAGCGAGACCGCTCTCCTCGCCGCCACGTCCGCCTTTGAAAAGAAATATGAGCTCCTGCCCCTGGTGCTGGAACAGCTCGGCCTCGTCCTGCGGGACGCTCTGGTGGCCGGCAGCGGCGGAGAGCAGATGATCAGCGGAGCGGGGAAGAGCGCCGGAACACTGGCATCCCGGTATTCGAACGCCCAGCTCCTCACCATGGTGGAGGCCGTCGAGGACATCACATCGGCCCTGGCGCTCCACGCCAACAAAAACCTGACTCTCTCGCGGCTGGTCTCCCGGCTGGCAGCGGGAATGTAAGAAACACAGAGGGAAACTATGACAGAAGTAATTGGCGTCCGGTTCAAGGAGGTCGGAAAGGTCTACACCTTCGACCCGGTCGGTCAGAAGTTCCAGAAAGGGACCTCGGTCATCGTCGAGACGGCGAGGGGCCTCGAGTGCGGAACGGTCATCGACACGAACCACGAAGTGGCGGAAGACAAGCTTGTCGCTCCTCTGAAACCCATCGTCCGGGCTGCGACCGACGCAGACCTGAAGCGAGTAGAGGACAACGCCGCGCGCGAGAAAAAAGCATTCAAGATCTGCGAAGAGAAGATCCGCAAGCATGAGCTCGACATGAAGCTCATCGACGTGGAATACACCTTCGATAACAAAAAGATCCTCTTTTACTTCACCGCCGACGGACGGGTCGATTTCCGCGACCTGGTCAAGGACCTGGCCGCCGTCTTCAAGACCCGCATCGAACTGAGACAGGTCGGTGTGCGTGATGAAGCGAAAATGGTCGGAGGCCTCGGCATCTGCGGCAGACCGCTGTGCTGCTCGAGCCACCTCTGCGACTTCCAGCCCGTCTCCATCAAGATGGCGAAGGAACAGGGTCTGTCCCTGAACCCGACGAAGATCTCCGGTACCTGCGGCCGCCTCATGTGCTGTCTCAAGTACGAGCAGGAGTCCTACGAACACCTCATCAGGATCACGCCGAAAGTCGGCGCGGTCGTTGACACGAAAGAGGGCAGAGGAACGGTCGTCGACACGAACCTCATCTCCGGGCAGATCAAAGTCTGCCTCGACAAGAGCCCCGACGCCATCCCCGCGACCTTCTCGAGAAGACAGGTCAAGACCATCCGGGACGGCGGCAGAGTCTCCGTTTCGAAGGCGGAGCGGGAAGCGCTCAAAAACATCGAAAAAGACTAACTTTTTATAGAAATCTTTTGGAAGGAAGTAACTACCCATGAACGAATACCAGATGACACACGAGGCCCTGAAAGAACTGCAGGACGAACTCGACCAGCTGAAAACCGTCGGCCGTGCCGAAATGGCGGAGAAGATCAAAGTCGCTCTCTCCTTCGGTGACCTTTCGGAAAACGCTGAGTACGACGAAGCCAAGTCCGAACAGGGCAAAATGGAGTCCCGCATCAACGAGCTCGAGCACCTCATCCGCAACGCCGTCATCATCGACGACGAGAACGATGAAGAGGGCACCGTTGGCCGTTCCTCCATCGTGAAGATCAAGAACGTCGAGACCGGCGACGAAGTCACCTATCGTCTCGTCGGCTTCACGCAGTCCGATCCCCTCGCCGGCAAGATCTCCGACGAGTCCCCGGTCGGCAAGGAGCTCATCGGCAAACACGTGGGCGATGTCATCGAAGTCGAGGCCCCGAAGGGCAAAGTCAGCTTCGAGATCCTCGAAGTTGCAAAGAAGAACTAAGGAGCGATAGACCACAATGGCTGAAACCAACCAGAAGAAGCAGAACACGGCTCCGGAGCAGGACACCAACAGTCTGCGCCAGATCCGCATCGATAAGCTCCATGCCATGCAGGAGGCGGGCAACGACCCCTTCCAGGTCATGACCGCCGAGCAGACGGCGAAGAGCATGGAAATCAAGAACAATTACGACGCATTCGAGGACAAGGAAGTCTCCATCTGCGGCCGCATGATCGCCCGCCGCATCATGGGCAAGGCCTCCTTCGCCCAGATCCAGGACCGCGAGGGCAACATCCAGATCTACGTCTCCCGTGACGACCTCGGCGTCGACGACTATCAGGCCTTCAAGAAGGCATGGGACATCGGCGACATCCTCGAAGTCACCGGTAAAGTCTTCAAGACCAAGACCGGCGAGATCTCCGTCCACGCGACCCACGCGAAACTTCTTTCCAAGAGCCTGCTGCCCTTGCCGGAGAAGTTCCACGGCCTGAAGGACGCGGACACCCGGTATCGTCAGCGCTACGTCGACCTCATCGTCAACCCCGACGTCAAGGACACGTTTATCAAACGTTCCAAGATCATCACCAGCGTCCGCAAGACGATGGATGACGCGGGTTACATCGAAGTCGAGACTCCGGTCCTCAACACCATCGCCGGCGGCGCGGCTGCCCGTCCGTTCATCACCCACCACAATGCGCTCGACATCGACATGTACATGCGCATCGCCACCGAGCTGCCTCTGAAGAGACTCATCGTCGGCGGCATGGAGCGGGTCTATGAGATCGGCCGTATCTTCCGCAACGAAGGCATGGACGCGAAGCACAACCCGGAATTCACCACCATCGAATTCTATGAGGCATACACCGACTACAACGGCATGATGGACCGGACGGAAGCGATCTTCCGGAACGCGGCCCTCGCCGCCAACGGTACCACGAAGCTAACCTACAAGGGCGTCGAGATGGACCTCGCCGAACCCTTCGAGCGCCTGACCATGGCGGACGCCGTCAAGAAGTATACCGGCATCGACTTTGAAGAGTTCGCCTGCGACCGCGAGAAAGCCCTCGAAGTCGCGAAGGAGAAACACGTCGAAGTCGAGAAGGGCAAAGACTCCTGGGGCGAGATCCTCGTCGCGTTCTACGACGCGTTCGTCGAGGAGAACCTCCAGAAGCCGACCTTCATCATCGACTACCCCGTCGAGGTCTCGGTCCTCACGAAGCGGAAACCCTCGAAGCCCTACCTCACCGAGCGTTTTGAGCTCTTCATCTGCGGCGCCGAGTTCGCCAACGCCTATTCCGAGCTGAACGACCCGCTCGACCAGGTCGAACGCTTCAAGCATCAGATCGAGCTGCGCGAGGCCGGCGACGACGAAGCGGAACTCATGGACGAGGACTTCATTCGTGCCCTCGAGTACGGTATGCCGCCCACAGGCGGCTGCGGCATCGGCATCGACCGTCTGGTCATGCTCCTGACCGGCAATGAGTCCATCAGAGACGTTCTTCTGTTCCCGACGATGAAGCCGGAAGTGAAGTAAGAGGAACGGTCCGTACATCGCCAACCGAATACAATTACTAAGAAGCAGAAATGAGCGATCATCTCTGCTTCTTTTTTTGTGCCGCAAAATAATTTGCAAAAAGATTTAATAAAACGCTTGACAAGTTCTCAGAACGGACTATAATGGAGGCGAAAACAGAAGCATTACAAAAAAGGAGGGGAGTACCCTGTGGGAAAAAGTGTTTACTCGCTGGCGCTCAGCGATGAGATCATCGCCGAAGTCGACCGTTTAGCGTACCAGAACGGGACGAACCGCTCGGGGCTCATCAACAGCATCCTGGCGGAGTACCTGCAATTCACGACTCCCGAACAGCGCATGCGGGAAGTCTTTGACCGCATGGAAAAACTCCTGCTTTCCACGGAAGCGGAACACCCGGCGTTCCAGCTCTTGAGCCTGCCGTCGGACACCATGTTCAACCTGCGTTCCGCCATCCGTTATAAATATAATCCGACGGCACGGTACAGCGTCGAGCTGTACCGCCAGCCGGAGGACGGAGTGTTCGGAGAACTCAGAGTCTCCATCCGCACCCAGAACCGGAACCTCATCGAAGCCATGAAGCAGTTTTACGAACTGTGGACGGAAGTCGAGCGGAACCACCGGGACGTGGAGAGCTCCGTCGACGAGCAGGGCCGCATTTCGCGGAAACTGCGGTTGTCCTTCCGGGACGAGAACCACGAAGAAGTCAGCGGCCTCACGGTGGGCGATGTGCTTTCCCAGTACATCACGACCTTCGACAGAGGGCTGAAGGCTTACTTCGACTGCCTCCAGCAGGACGACGTGACCCGTGACGGTGTCATGGCGGAACTGGAGAACATCTACAGCAAATACTTACAAGGGGAGGTACAGTTATGAACTTCCAGAAATATACACAGAAAAGCATTGCCGCCGTCCAGAGCGCGCAGCAGCTCGCGGCGACCTACGGCAACCAGCAGCTCCTGCCGGAGCACATTCTGCTTGCCCTCCTGCAGCAGGAGGACGGCCTCATTCCCGGCTGCGTCGAACGCTGCGGTGTCAGTGCGTCCACGCTGAAAAACTCCGTACAGGACCTCGTAGAGGCCCTTCCGAAGGTCTCCGGCGTGACGGCCGACCGCATCTACAGCACCCAGGAACTGGAAGCCGCCATGAACGAGGCGGAGTCCATCGCCACAAAGATGCAGGACGAGTACATTTCCGTCGAGCACCTCATGCTCGGCATCATCGACAAAGCCACCGGCAAGCTGAAACAGATCCTGCAGGCGAGCGGCGTCACCTACCAGAAATTCATGGAGGTCCTGAAGGACGTCCGCGGCAACCAGAAGGTCACGTCGGATAACCCGGAAGAGACCTATGACGTCCTGAAGAAGTATGGCTCGGACCTGACCGAGATGGCCCGCAACCAGAAACTGGACCCGGTCATCGGCCGTGACGACGAGATCCGAAACGTCGTCCGCATCCTGAGCCGGAAAACCAAGAACAACCCGTGCCTCATCGGTGAGCCCGGCGTCGGTAAGACGGCCATCGCCGAAGGCCTCGCACAGCGGATCGTCAAGGGCGATGTGCCGGACAACCTCAAGGACAAGACCCTGTTCTCGCTGGACATGGGCTCCCTGATCGCCGGCGCGAAGTTCCGTGGCGAGTTCGAGGAACGTCTGAAAGCCGTTCTGAATGAAGTCAAGAAGTCCGACGGTGAGATCATCCTCTTCATCGATGAACTCCACACCATCGTCGGTGCCGGTAAATCCGACGGCGCGATGGACGCCGGCAACCTGCTGAAACCCATGCTGGCGAGAGGCGAACTGCACTGCATCGGCGCCACGACCCTCAACGAGTACCGTCAGTACATCGAGAAGGACGCGGCCCTTGAACGCCGGTTCCAGCCCGTCATGGTCGATGAACCGACCGTCGAAGACACCATCGCCATCCTGCGTGGTTTAAAACAGAGGTATGAGGTTTATCACGGCGTCAAGATCCAGGACGGTGCGCTCATCGCCGCAGCCACGCTGTCCAATCGGTACATCTCGGACCGGTTCCTGCCGGACAAGGCCATCGACCTCGTCGATGAAGCCTGTGCTCTCATCAAGACCGAGATGAACTCCATGCCCACCGAGATGGACGATGTCCGCCATGACATCATGCAGCTCGAGATCGAAGAGGCCGCGCTGAAGAACGAAGAGGACAACCTCTCGAAGGCCCACCTCGAAGAGATCCAGAAAGAACTCGCGGAACTCCGCGACAAGTTCAACGAGATGAGCACCCGGTGGGAGAACGAACGAGACTCCATCGGCAAAGTCCAGAAGATCCGCGAGGAGATCGAACAGGTCAAGGCGCAGATCGAACAGGCGGAAAACTCCTATGACCTCAACAAGGCCGCCGAACTCAAGTACGGTCGCCTGCCCCAGCTCATGGAGGAGAAGGAAGCCTGCGAGAAGGCCGCCGAAGAAGCGGAGCACAGCACGAACAAACTGCTCCGTGACAGAGTCACCGAAGAAGAGATCGCGAAGATCGTCTCCCGCTGGACCGGCATCCCGGTTTCCAAGCTCGTCGAGTCCGAACGGAACAAGCTCCTGCACCTCGACGACATCCTGCACAAGAGAGTCATCGGCCAGGATGAAGCGGTCCAGAAAGTGGCGGACGCCATCCTGCGTTCCCGCGCGGGCATCCAGGACCCGAACCGTCCCATCGGCTCGTTCATGTTCCTCGGCCCGACCGGTGTCGGTAAGACCGAACTCGCGAAGGCACTGGCCGAAGCGCTGTTCGACGACGAGAAGGCCATGGTCCGGATCGACATGTCCGAGTACATGGAGAAGTACAGCGTCTCCCGTCTTATCGGAGCGCCTCCCGGATACGTCGGCTACGACGAAGGCGGTCAGCTGACCGAAGCCGTTCGCCGGAAACCCTATGCGGTCGTCCTCTTCGACGAAGTCGAGAAGGCCCACCCGGACGTCTTCAACGTCCTGCTCCAGGTCCTCGACGACGGCCGGATCACGGACTCCCAGGGCCGTACGGTGGACTTCAAGAACACCATCATCATCCTGACGTCGAACCTCGGTTCGGACATCATTCTCGAGGGCATCACCGATAACGGTGAGATTTCCGAAGAAGCCCGCGGCATGGTGGACCAGCTCCTGAAGCGGTCCTTCCGCCCCGAGTTCCTGAACCGTCTCGACGAGATCATCTACTACAAGCCGCTGACCAAGGCGAACATCTACGGCATCGTCGACCTGCTGGTCAAGGACCTCCGAAAACGCATGGAGGCCCGCCAGCTCGACCTGACGCTGACCGATGCCGCCAAGGACTACATGATCGACACGGCCTTCGACCCGCAGTACGGCGCCCGCCCGCTCAAAAGGTTCATCCAGTCGAACATCGAGACCCTGGTCGCCCGCAAGATCATTGCCGAGGACCCGGTCCCCGGCACGGTCATCACGATCGACTACGACGGCACCGGACTCGTCGCCCGGTAAATCGTCCCACAGGCCAAAGGCCTTTGATATACATACGAAAGGGGCCGTGTCAAAATGGTGTAGTCACCATCTTGGCTCGGCCCTTCTTCTTTTTTTGAATTGTATTGCGGAAAACTTACCTTTTCAACTTCTTTTT
>ONFJ01000002.1 GCA_900317085.1 uncultured Eubacteriales bacterium
GGCCACCAGCGGTGCGGCTCCTGTCTACAAAGCAGAAGCCGGTGCTGCAACGGAAGAGGCTGCGTCCGATGACGAGAGCACCTGGAGAAAGGTCTACAAACACCTCATGAACGGTGTTTCCCACATGCTTCCCTTCGTCGTTGGCGGCGGTATCCTCATCGCTCTGTCCTTCCTGTTCGACACCATTTACTGTGCGCACAACGGCCTGCCTTACGGCTCCGACTTCGGCGGCATGACCGCCCTCTCCGCCTGGTTCAACTCCATCGGCGGCGCGGCCTTCGGCTTCATGCTTCCCGTCCTTGCCGGCTTCATCGCCATGTCCATCGCGGACCGTCCCGGCCTTGCCGTCGGTTTCGTCGGCGGTTACCTCGCCAAGATCGGCGCCACCTGGGCTGCTCCCGGCGGCCAGGACGTCTCCGCCGGTTTCCTTGGCGCTCTGCTCGCCGGTTTCCTTGCCGGTTTCATCGTCAACTGGCTGAAGAAACTCACCTCCAAGTTCCCGCCGTCCCTGGATGGTATCCGCCCGATGCTGATCTATCCGCTGCTCGGATGCGCGATCATCGCCGCCGTCATGTGTACGGTCGACCCGGTCATGATCGCCATCAACAACGGCATCTCCACCTTCCTGAACTTCCTGTACGCCAAGAACCTCATCGTTCTTCTCGGTCTCCTGCTCGGCCTCATGATGGCCACCGATATGGGCGGCCCGATCAACAAGGCTGCTTACCTCTTCGGTGTCGGCATGCTGTCTCTCGGCACAGATGCCGGTTACCTGATGATGGCCTGCGTCATGATCGGCGGCATGGTTCCCCCGATCGCCATCGCCATGGCCTGCCAGTTCTTCCCGCAGAAGTTCACGGCTCAGGAACGCTCCACCGCTGCGACCAACTATGTCATGGGTCTCTCCTTCATCACCGAAGGTGCCATCCCGTTCGCAGCTTCTGACCCCGCACACGTCATTCCTGCCATGATGGTCGGCTCCGGTGTCGCCGGTGCTCTCTCCGCGCTCTTCAAGTGCACGCTCATGGCTCCTCACGGCGGTATCTTCGTCTTCGCCACGGTCGGCAGATGGTACTTCTACCTGATCGCCCTGGCAGCCGGTGCTCTTGCCGGTATGGCGATGCTCGGCCTCCTCAAGAAGGACATCGTCTCCAAGGAAGAGATCGACGCGGAAAAGGCAGCCAAGAAAGCTGCCAAAGCCAAGAAGGCGTAAACGCTCATTCCATCATCAATTAATTTCACTATAAAGGAGAAATGCTATCATGGTATCTCAGACTGTTAAAGTCGTCAACAAAGAAGGCTTCCATATGCGCCCCGCGAACTACTTCATCAAAGAGATGAGCGCGTTCCAGAGCACCGTCACCTTCGGCTTCAACGGCAAAGATGTCAACGGTAAATCCATCATGAACATCATGGCCGCCTGCATCAAGTTCGGTGCTGAACTGGAGATCAAATGCGAAGGCCCCGATGAAGAAGCCGCTCTTGCCAAGGCTGTCGAACTCGTCGAGTCCGGTCTGGGCGATGCAGAGTAAAGCAGAATACGCTTGAACAAGCCGGAAGGCCCCCGTTCGGGGGCCTTCTTTTTATACAGTTACCAATAAAAGTTGTACATAGAATGCGGGCAAAAAAACTGGGAACATTGTCTAAACTGTGCATTTCTTTTTTGTGTATATTGCTCTATAATGGTTGCAAAATGACGAAAGGAGTTCTCGTATGGCAGAGAGACGCATCCCGTTCGAAGAAGTCGACCTCATCTCCGGACTGTTCGGCAGTTTTGACAGCAACATCCGGATCCTGGAGGACGAATATCATGTGACTGCGGTGAATCGCGGCGGTGAGCTCAAGCTGACCGGTGACGATGAAGCGAAGGTCGAAGCGGCAGCCCGTGCCGTACAGGGGATGCTGGTCCTTTTGAAGAAGGGCGAACAGCTGAACGAGCAGAACATCCATTACGTCATTTCCATGGTGAACGAAGGCGCGGACCGCAAGCTGTCGAAGCTGATGGCCGACGCCATCTGCATCACCTCCCGCGGCAAGCCCGTCAAGGCGAAGACCCTCGGCCAGGAAGCCTACGTGGAAGCCATCCGGGACAACACCGTCGTCTTTGGCATCGGCCCCGCCGGTACCGGTAAAACGTACCTGGCTGTCGCCATGGCCGTGAAGGCCTTCAAAGCCAAAGAAGTCAACCGCATCATACTGACAAGACCCGCCGTGGAAGCGGGGGAGAGCCTCGGGTTCCTTCCCGGAGACCTCCAGCAGAAGGTCGACCCCTACCTGCGACCCCTCTACGATGCCCTCTTCGATATGCTCGGCGCCGAGAGTTTCCAGAAACAGCTGGAGCGCGGCAGCATCGAAGTGGCACCGCTCGCTTACATGCGCGGCAGAACTTTAGATGACAGCTTCATCATCCTCGATGAAGCCCAGAACACCACCTCCGAACAGATGAAGATGTTCCTCACCCGTCTCGGTTCGAACTCGAAGGCCGTCGTCACCGGCGACGTTACGCAGATCGACCTGCCGGGCGGCAAGAAGTCGGGACTCAAGGAAGTCACCCGCATCTTGAAGGGCATCGACGGCATCACCACCGTCTACTTCAATGAGAAGGACGTTGTCCGTCACCATCTCGTCCAGGAGATCGTCAAGGCATACGACCGGTATGCCGAGCGGCAGGAAAAGGACGCCGCGAAGAAGAGCCACAAGAAATAAGGAGGAATGTCCCGTGGCAAAGAAAGTCAAAGTCGTCATCACCAACGATCAGAAAACCGTCAAGGTCCCGAAGGGCCTTCGTCTGCTCATCCGCCGCTGCTGCACCGCAGTGCTCGTCATGGAAGAATTCAAGGAAGACGCGGAAGTTTCCGTCAAGATCGTCAACAACGAGCAGATCCGTGAACTCAACAAGACCTACCGCAACATCGACAAGGAGACCGACGTCCTGTCGTTCCCCCTCGGCGTTGACGGTGTTTACGATATGAACCTGTCCACCGGAGAAGCCCAGCTGGGCGACATCGTCCTGTCCCTCGAGAAAGCGATGGAGCAGGCCGAGCGCTACGGCCACTCCCTCGACCGCGAAGTCGGCTACCTCACCGTCCACTCCATGCTCCACCTGCTCGGGTACGACCATGAGAACGGCGGCCTCGAGATGGTCCGCATGAGAGAGAAGGAAGAGAAGGCTCTCACGGAGCTCGGCCTGCGCCGGGACGGCAACTATTATATGGAGGATGAGGCGTAAATCGCCAAAACATACATGGAGACAAAAACTGCGTTCGTCGCGATCGTCGGCTGCCCCAACGTGGGCAAGTCCTCGCTCCTGAACAAAATGCTCGGGCAGAAGGTGGCCATCGTGTCCGCCAAACCCCAGACCACCCGCACCCGCATCATGGGCGTCCTCACGGAGGATGAGACCCAGCTCGTGTTCACCGATACCCCCGGCTACCACCGCCCGAAGAACAAACTCGGCGAGAAGATGGTGAAGGCGGTCATCGACGGCATCGACGGGATCGACGCTGCCCTCCTGGTCGTGGAACCGGAAAAAGAGGATGACGAAGTCCTGCGCCCGGCGGAAGCGGAACTTTTGAAGAAAATCAAACGGGAACAGATCCCCTGCGTGCTGGTCATCAACAAGATCGACACGGTCGCCGAGAAGGAACAGCTCGCGGTCCGCATCGCGGAACTCATGCAGCTGCACGACTTCGAAGCTATCGTCCCCACGTCCGCTGTGAAAGGGGAAGGGGTCGACGAGGTCATCGCCGAGCTCTCGAACCTTGCCCAGGAGTCCCCGCACTTCTTCCCGGACGACGCTCTGACGGACCAGCCCGAACGGGTCATCGCTGCGGAGATCATCCGTGAAAAGATGCTCCGGCTCCTCGACCGGGAAGTGCCCCACGGCATCGCGGTCAGCATCGAGCAGATGCACGAGCGGGAGGACGGCAGCGGCATCGTGGACATCGACGCCACCATCTATTGCGAGAAGGAGAGCCACAAGGGCATCGTCATCGGAAAGAAGGGCGCCATGCTCAAGAAGATCTCCACCTACGCCCGCGAGGACATGGAGAAGTTCTTCGACTGCCACATCAACCTGCAGTGCTGGGTCAAGGTCAAGGAAGGCTGGAGAGACCGGGAAGGGCTCATCCACAACTTCGGGCTCGACTAAACTGAATAGGGACGCCTGCGGAGACCGTTTGTCATCCGCAGGCTTTTTCTATATAATTAAGAGTTAGTAAAAGGAGGTGAGGCGCTTTGAACATCGAGACCGACGGTCTGGTCATCAAGACCCAGAAGATCGGGGAGAGCGACACGCTGATCACCGTTCTGACGTCGAAGTACGGGCTCATCCGTGCCTTCGTCCGGCGCTCGACGGCCGTGAAGAGCAACATGCTCGCGACGACCCAGCTCCTTTCCTACAACGACTTCGTCTTTTACAAGGGGAAGAACTCCTACTCCGTGACGAGCGCGACTCCGAAGGCGTCGTTCTTCAAGCTGAATGAGGACATCGACGCCATGGCGATCGGCTTCTACCTCGCGGAACTGTTCGGCGAGCTGGCGCCGGAGAACCATGAGTCCGAGGACCTCCTGAAACTGCTCCTCAACTCCCTCTACCTGATGGCGGAGAAGAAACGTCCGCCGGTGCAGGTGAAGGCGGTCGCGGAACTGCGGGCGCTCTCGAATTCCGGCTACATGCCGAATCTCGTGGCCTGCGAGAACTGCGGCACCTACGAGTCCGACCCCATGTTCTTCAACCCCGCCTCCGGTCTCCTGTTCTGCTCGAACTGCGGCGGCCCGGCGGACGGCATGCAACTGTCCCTGTCGGCAGTGACCGCCATGCGCTTCATCTGCTACAGCGAAGAGAAGAAGGTCTTCAACTTCTCGCTCTCCGACGAAGCGCTTTTAGAACTCTCCCAGGCGGCGGAACAGTTCACATTGCAGCAGACAGGAAGAAACTTCAAGACGTTAGATTTTTATAAAAGTTTGCCAAGATAAATAGAGAGACGGATCCTTTTCCGTCAGCTTTCATCCGGCGGGCGCCCAGTTCTCCAAGCGCAGGGCTGTGGGCTTCGGGGGTGAAAGCGAAGGGAAAGCGATCCGGCTCGAACTCATAAAGGAAGAAATCGATGATCACCAACAAACATTACCTCGCACTTGACTACGATAAGGTCCTTGCCATCCTCGAGACCTTCGTGCAGTCTGCCGACGCCAAAGAACTGGCGGCGGAACTGCAGCCGGAGACCTCGCTGAAGGCGGCGGAACGGCTGCTGCAGGAGACGCTGGACGCGCACATGCTGCTCGCGAAGTACGGCGGCCCCTCCTTTGGCGGGCTCGTGAATGTGAACAACAAGATGTACATCGCCGCAACGGGCGGTGTCCTGTCCATGGGCGAACTGCTGTCTGTGGGCTCGACCCTCCGCGCCATCCGTGGCCTGTCGGACTGGTACTCCTCCTGCGAGGGCGTGGACACGTCGCTGTCCGCGTACTTCTACACGATGACCCCGCAGAAGTACCTCGAGGAGCGCATCTTCACGTCCATCCTGTCGGAGGACCGCATGGCGGACAATGCGTCGGCGGAACTGAAGGACATCCGACGCAAACTGCGCCAGCAGGAGATGAAGATCCGCGACCAGCTCGACCGGATCATCCATTCTTCCCACTACTCGACCATCCTGCAGGACGCCATCGTCACCATGCGCAACGGCCGGTACGTGGTGCCCGTCAAGCGCGAACACAAAGGCGACGTCGCAGGCATCGTCCAGGACACGTCGGACTCCGGTGCCACCGTATTCATCGAGCCCATGTCCGTCGTCGAGGCGAACAACGAGATCCGTGTCCTGCTCGGCAAAGAGCGGGAGGAGATCGAGAAGATCCTCGCGGACCTGTCGGACCAGGCGGGCGCCGTCTACAACGAAACGAAACAGAGCTACGAAAGCGGCATCTACCTGGACCTGGTCTTCGCCAAGGCTCAGATGGCCTACTCCATGAAGGCCGCCGCTCCGCTCCTGAACGATACAGGCATCATCGACCTCCGGGAAGCCCGGCACCCGCTGATCGACCCGCGAAAGGTCGTCAAGACCAACATCCGCCTCGGCGACGACTTCGACACACTGGTCATCACCGGCCCGAACACCGGCGGTAAGACCGTGTCCATAAAAACGCTCGGCCTCATGTCGCTTATGGCGGCCTCGGGCATGATGCTCCCGGTGGCGGACCGCAGCAAGATGTGCATCTTCGAGTCGGTCTACGCGGACATCGGCGATGAACAGTCCATCGAGCAGTCCCTGTCCACGTTCTCGTCCCACATGACGAACATCGTGGACATCCTGAAGAACGCCAACGAGAAGTCCCTCGTCCTCATCGACGAGCTGGGCGCCGGCACCGACCCTGTTGAGGGCGCGGCTCTGGCCATGGCGGTCCTGGAACGGCTGCACCTGCAGGGCGCGAAGATCGCCGCCACCACCCATTACGCCGAACTGAAAGCCTACGCGCTGGAGACGAACCGTGTGGAAAACGCCTCCTGCGAATTCGATATCAACACCCTGTCGCCGACGTACAAGCTGCTCATCGGAGCGCCGGGCCGGTCCAACGCGTTTGCCATCTCGGAGCGTCTGGGCCTGTCTTCGGATGTCGTCGACCGGGCCAAGGAACTGGTGTCCGAAGAGAACACCCGGTTCGAACGGGTCGTCGAGACCCTCGAACAGAGCCGCGCCGCCCTCGACGAGGAGCGGGAAGAGGCGGACCGCATGACCCGGGAAGCCCGCGAGGCCAGAGACAAGGCGGAGGAAGTCAAGAACTCTGTCGAGGCCATGCGCGACGCCGAACTGGAGAAAGCGAGAGCCGAGGCCGAGAAGATCCTCGACAAGGCTCGCAGAGAAGCGGCGTTCTTCATGGACGACCTCGAAAAGCTGAAGAAAGAGCGCAAGCGCGCCGCGGACCTGGCCCAGGTCTCGGCCGACGCGAAGCGGACCATCCGCAAACATGAAGACGCGCTCTATGACATCACACGGCCCATCGCCGCCGAAGAGGAAGACGATGACTACGAACTGCCCCGCCCGCTGAAGATCGGGGACAGCGTCCTCGTCAAGGACCTCGGTCCCGCCATGGTCTCGGCCCTGCCGGACAAGCGGGGACAGGTCGAAGTGACCGCCGGCATCCTGAAGACCCGCGTGGACATCGGGCGCATCCGCCTCGACGACCAGAAGCGGGCGCAGAAAGCCCAGAATGCGGAGCGCAAGCAGGAGCGCCGCCGGAACGTCGCCCGCGGTGGCGGCGGCTCGAGTTCCTTCGAACGGAAAGCCAACGCCAAAGTGGAGACGTCGGTCGACCTGCGGGGCATGACCCAGGAAGAGGCCATCATGACCCTCGACCGGTTCCTCGACCTGCAGATCCGCTACGGCGTCGACTCCTTCACCGTCATCCACGGCAAGGGCACCGGCGTCCTGCGCAAAGCGGTCAAACGCTACCTCGATAACAACAAACGCGTGAAGTCCCACCGCCTCGGCGCCTACGGTGAAGGGGAGGACGGCGTCACGATCGTCAACCTGAAGTAAGGAGAAGTCCATGATCCACATCGGAGCCCATGTGTCCGTGGCCAAAGGCTGGGAGGCCATGGGGAAGACCACACTCGAACTCGGAGGGGATACGTTTGCGTTCTTCCTGCGAAGTCCCCGAGGAGGCGCCGCGAAACCGGTCGTGCCGGAGGACGCCGCAGCCCTGCGGGCCATCATCGAAGAGCACGGGTTCGGGACCATCGTCGCCCACGCCCCGTACACCATGAACCTGTGCGCCGTGAAGGAGTACGTGGTGGAACATGCCGAAGACGTCTTCCGCGGAGACCTCCAGAACCTCGAAGACTACCTGCCGGGGCAGTACATGAACTTCCACCCGGGCAGCCATGTGGGACAGGGCGCGGAGGTCGCCATCCCGCGTATTGCCGACGCGCTGAACCGCCTCATGGACCCGGGCCAGACGACCACCATCCTGCTGGAAACGATGGCAGGCAAAGGCAGCGAAGTGGGCCGCACGTTCGAAGAACTGCGGGACATCCTGGACCTCGTGAAGCCGGACCTGCAGGACCGCATGGGCGTATGTCTCGACACCTGCCACGTGTGGGACGCGGGGTACGACCTCTCGGACCTGGACGCAGTCCTCGACGAGTTTGACAAAGTACTCGGGTTACATCGCCTGAAGGCCATCCACCTTAACGACTCGAAAAACCCCTGCGGGGCCCACAAGGACCGCCACGAGAAACTCGGACAGGGCTTCATCGGGGAGGAACGCCTGAAAGCGGTCGTCACGCACCCGAAACTGCAGGGTCTGCCCTTCATCCTGGAGACGCCGAACGAGCTCCCGGGGTACCGCAAAGAGATCGAAACCATCAAAAGGTGGCTCGTCTGAGTCGGCTTTTTTGCAAAGAATTGCTTACAAGTGTTGTTTTTTGTTAAACAATAGGGTTACAATAAGCGTTGGAAATTTTTTGGAGAATATGAGGAGATGCAAAACAATATGAGAATAGTCAGGTCCATCGCCAAACGGCTCACCGCAGCGCTGCTGCTGGTCTGTGTCTTTGCGGCGATGTATTCTCTGTCCGCATTTGCCGCCAGCAGTGAACGAGTCGTCAAGAAAAACTCCAAGGGCGTCTGGGTCTGTGTGAAAGACGGCAAAGTCGAGAAGTCGTACACGGGCATTGCCCACAACAAGTACGGCTGGTGGCGTATCAAAAAAGGCGTTGTCGATTTCAACGCGACCGGAGTCTGCTCCAACGAGTACGGCTGGTTCTACGTCAAGGACGGCAAGGTCGACTGGGAACACGACGGCCTCGAACACAACAAGTACGGCTGGTGGCGCATCCGCAACGGCCAGGTCGACTGGAGTGCCAACGGCGTCTTCCAGAACAAAAAGGGCTGGTGGTACGTCAAGCAGGGCTGTGTCGACGAGAGCTACACGGGTCTCGCGTCCAACGGCCTCGGCAACTGGTACATCAAGAACGGCAAGGTCGACTTTAAAAAGAACGGCACCTACGAAAAGGGCGGCATCGAGTACAAGATCGTCAACGGCAAAGTCCAGAACAACGGTAAGGTCATCTACCTGACCTTCGACGACGGTCCCGCGGCTTACACCGACCAGCTGCTGGGTGTGCTCGACAAGTACGGTGTCAAGGCGACGTTCTTCGTCACGAACTGCTACCCGAGCTACCAGTACGACATCAAGAAAGAATACAACGCGGGCCACGCCGTCGCGGTCCACACATATACCCACAACTACGGCACCATCTACCGCAGCCCCGAGGCGTTCTGGACCGACCACGAGCGCATGCAGGAGGTCGTCGAGAAGCAGACCGGTCACCGCTCCGCCATGGTACGGTTCCCGGGCGGTACTTCCAACACGGTCAGCCGCCGGTACTGCCGCGGTGTCATGAGCACGATCTCGAAACAGGCGGGACCGAGAGGCCTTACCTTCTACGACTGGAACGTCGACGCGGACGACGCGGGCAAGACCCGTACTTCGGATGGCGTCTTCAACAACATTACGAGTGGTGTCAAGTACCACGACCAGTCCCTCGTTCTGTGCCACGACGTCAAACCCTATACGGTGAACGCCATGGACCGCATCATCAAATGGTGTCTGCAGAACGGCTACACCTTCCGCACCTGCCAGCCGGAAGGCTACACTTACCACCTGAGAGTGGCCAACTGAATTTGAGCAAAAAACTTCCTGTCCGGGTGGACAGGAAGTTTTTTGTTGTATTGGCTTTTGGTCTGGCGTCGTCAGCACTTGATGAGGAACTTCAGCTCATACGCCTTGTCTGAAGAGTACTTGAACTCGGGGGCGATCCCGGGGCCGCAGGCGCCGGTGCCGATGCCCATCTGGAACGCGTTGATGGTGACGTAAGTGCCGGTGCGGACCTCGTCCTCCCGGTGCCTCATGTGCTTCAGCGCTTCGTCTGTGTAGGGCTTGATGTTCAGCTCGAAGGGTTTCTCCACCGCTTCGAAGGTGACCGTGGTGCTGCCGTCGGAAACGGCGGCGCAGGTGCAGTCGCAGCGGTTGCCGCTCTCCTGGGGCCGGATGTTCGGCTCGGTCATGTCGGCCACCTTGCAGGAGACCGTGCGGACCGGGAACTGCTCCTTCATGTCCGCGTAGCTCTCACCGGTGCGAGCCGTGTACGTGACGTCGTCGAAGCTCTCGTCGAGACGGAAGGACTTTGCGAAGCGGGGGAGTGTGCCGACGCCGACCGTCTTGTGGATGCGGCTCGTGACGAGGATGCCCTCCGCAGTGCCTTCGTACAGGTCTTCCACGAGGTACTTGGCGATGCGGTTCTTCACCTCAGAAACCACCTTGTATCCTGAGGCGGTCTTCTCGCAGGACTTCAGGGCCTCCTTCTGACCGTAATACGGCGGCATGTTGCTGTAGATGCCGAAGATGGAGTCGTTGTCCGTGCCGGCGCGGTAGAGGAGGGTGCCTTCGTCCGCGGTCGTCAGGGTCTTGCCATTCGGGAGCTTCAGGGTGAAGCGGCCGTTCTCGACGGAGGCTTCCGCCGGGAAGTTCGTGGCGGTCGGAGCGGGGATGCCCGCCTGTTTCAGGATGATGGAACCTTCGGAGACGACGGCATCCGCCTTCTTGTCCTTGACCACGACGTCGGCAATCTGTGTGCCGTTCACCTCGGCGCCCAGCGGCACCGTGACGCGGACCTTCTGGAGCGGACCCGCGGTGACGGGGACGTCGACGGTGGTGCCGTCGTTCCAGGTGACGATCATCTGGTAACGATCGCCGTCCGAGAAGGCGGTCGTGTTGAACAGTTCGAATACATCGCCAAAGAGGTGGCGGAGCCGGATGGGGCGGTAGATGAACTTGATGATCTTCGCACCGGCGGAGGGCGTGCGGTCCGGGTAGAACATGCCGTCGACACAGAAGTTGCCGTCGTTCACGTACTCGCCGTGGTCGCCGCCGTAGGTGTAGGAGCCGTCTTCGTGGAGGACCGCATGGTCCACCATTTCCCAGACACAGCCGCCGATGAGGTTGTCGTAGTGATAGATCTCCTGCCAGTAGGCCTCTGTGTTGCCGGGGCCGACGCCCATGGCGTGGGCGTACTCGCACATGAAGTAGGGGCGGTCGTTCATCGGGGCCTGTTTGCACCGGTGCTCGCCGATGTCATGCAGTTTGCTGACCGGTGGGTACATGTCGGAGCCGACGTCGTAGGCAATCCGCGCGCAGTGGACGGCGCTCTCGTAGTGGACCGGCAGGGTGGAGACGGACTTCAAGTAGTCGTACATCGCGTCCGTGTTATGGTAGCCGCCGGCCTCGTTGCCGAGGGACCACATGACGATGGACGTGTTCGCGTGGACCTTGTCCCGCTCATACAGGCGCTTGATGCGCTCCATGTACCGGGGCAGCCACTGCGGGTCGTGGGAGATGGCGTTGTAGTCGCCGGGTTTGCTCAGCTGCATGACCGAGGTGGCGTGGGTCTCGAGGTCGTTCTCGTCGACGATGTAGATGCCCAGCTCATCCGCGAGTTCGAGGAGCAGCGGGTCAGAGGGGTAGTGGGACGTGCGGACCGTGTCGATGTTGAACTCCTTGCAGAGGAGCAGATCGCGCTCGATGTCGTCCGGGGTCATCGTGTAGCCGTTCGTGCAGGACGTGTCGTGGTGGTTGACGCCCTTGAACTTGATCTTCTTCCCGTTGACGAGGAAGAGGTCTTTTTTGATCTCGACGGTCTTGAACCCGATGCGCTCCTTGACGCAGGCCGTCTCCGTCTCATAGTAAATGTCGTAAAGGGTCGGGTCTTCGGCGTTCCATTCGGTGACGTCGAGGTCTTCGAAGGTGGCGGTCGCTGTCCTGCCGACGACGCTCACAGTCTTTGTCTCCTTGAGGCCGTGGCCTTCGAGGGAGAACGTGACGTCGGTGTCCCCGCGGGTGGTGGCGGAGAGGGTCAGGGAGTACTTGTCCCCGGTCTTCTTCGTGACGGCGTCGATGTCCTTGATGTCCGTGGGCTCATCGATGCGGAGCAGTACATCGCGGAAGATGCCGTTGTTGCGGAACATGTCCTGGTCCTCAAGGTACGTGCCGGTGCACCAGCGGTGGACGACGGCCAGCAGCTCGTTCTCGCCCTTCACCAGTTTGTCGGAGAGGTCGAACTCGGCGGTGTTGTGCGCGCCTTCGGAGTATCCGACGAACTTGCCGTTCAGGTAGAGGTCCAGGCAGCTCGCGACACCGAGGAACGAGATGACATAGTTCTTGTCCGGGTCCTCGATGGTGATGCTGCGGCGATACACGCCCACAAAGTTGTACTCCTCACCGGGGTCCACGGTCCGCGGACCGATGCCCTTGTCCGCGCCCAGGATGTAGAAGAGCTTCCCGACCTTTTCGGTCTTCGGGATGTGGGGCGGGTCGAAGGGGAACTGGTACCGGATGTTCACGTAGAACGGCCGGTCATAGCCCCGGAACTGCCAGCAGGAGGGGACGTCGATGGTGTCGAAGGACACGGCATCGGTGTCGAACTCGATCGGGAGTTCCGCCGGTCTCGGGTAGAACTTGAAGTCCCAGTCGCCGTTCAGGCACAGGACTTTCTCCGACGCGTAGCGTTTCTCCTTCGGAGAGACCGCGTCGGCTTTCTTGCGGTCCGGGTAGGGGATGAAGTAGCTCCTGCCCGGGAGTTTATTGACTTCGACGGTGTTGAAGTCCCAGTAATTGGTGGTGTTCAGACGGTATTTCATTGTCTGTCCTCCGTTTCCAGTATTTCCAGAAGTGGTAAGTACGGTGCCAGTGCATCGCCCCAGTCCTTACAAAGACGCTCCAGGGAGAACGCGGCGTTGGCCGGGCTCGTGGAGGGCACCTTGATGGAGGGGATGCCGGTGACGGGGTAGATGTACTTTTTGTAGAGGTCCGTGGACTTCGCGCCGTTCGTGAAGATGGCCTCGATGCGCGCGGTCTCCAGGATGACCGAGAGGTCGTTCGGCACGACGTCCGTGATGGAACTGTCCGAGGACCCGGTGATGGTGCAGCTGCCGATGGTGTCCCACATGGCGATATGGTGCCTGTGCATCATGGCGGCTTTTTCTTCGACGGTCTCGGGGAGAGGCTCGCCGAGGAGCGTGGGCATCACCTTCCAGTACCGGTTCTGCGGGTGGCCGTAGAAGAACGCGGCTTCCCGGGAGGCGATGGACGGGAAACTCCCCAGCACTAAAATGCGGGAGTTCTCATCGTAGAGGGGAGGGATGTTGTGGACCTGCTTCGCGGCCTCCATTCAGTGGTGCTCCTGCTCGACGACGCAGGTGTTCTTGATGGTCCCGACGAGGGACTGCAGCGCGTCGACGACGTGGGGCCGGATGTCTCCGCCGATGAGGACGTACATGATGTCGTCCCCGACCTCAAGCTCCCCTTCGGCGAGCCAGGTGCGGATATAGTAGATGCCGGGCATGTTGTACGTCTCTTCGATGGCGGCGTCCACCTTTTCCTTGTCATAGGAGAAGGTCATGCCGGTGACCTGGGGAGCGCTTTCGTCGCCTCCCCGGACTTTCGCTTTCGCGTCCTCCCGGACGACTCCGTTGTGGACGAGATACATGCCGCACTTCGCGGCGGTCTCATCCGCTTTGGCCTCCTTCAGCCACTGGTCCATCGACGGTATCTGTTTCATGGTCGTTCCCTCCTGAACATTACTAAAAGTATTGTACACGAAAACGTTGCGCAATGCTATAATACAGGTACTGTAAGAAAAGGAGTTTGCACCGTGAGCATCGAGTCCGACTTTTTCCGCAGAATGGAACCCGTCTACGAGAACCTGGAGCCCTTCGGCTTTACCCGGGACGGGGACGTCTATACATACATCACCGACTTCCAGGACGGCGCCTTCCGGGTCGAAGTGACGGTGGCCGAACCGGAGGAACACACGGACGGGGAACCGGACGTGTTCGTCACCGGCAGGGTCATCGACACAGACCTCGGAGAGGAGTACATGCCCCTGCGCAGCCCCACCGCCATCGGCGCGTTCGTGGGCCAGGTGCGGGAGGACTACGCCGCCATCCTGACGCCGATCGCCGACCGGTGCTTCCGGCCGCTGCCGTTCCTCTTCGACCAGTCGAACCGCATTGCGCGCCGGGTCCGAAAAACCTACGGAGACGGGGTGGAGCACACCTTCCCGAAGTACCCGGATGTCGGGGTCTTCCGCGATGGACCGACCCAGAAGTGGTATGGCATCGTCATGGCGGTCTCGAGGGCGCGCCTCGAACGGCTGAGCGCCGAGAAACTGGCGAAAGACCGCGGCGAGAAACTGCCGCCGGAGAAGAAGGCGAAGGGGAGCACGCCCCAGGACAACGACGCACACCCGGAAGATGAGATCGAAGTGCTGAACGTCAAGCTGGACCCCGTGAAGATCCCGGTCCTCGAACAGGCGGACGGTTTTTATCCCTGCTACCACATGAACCGGAAACACTGGATCACGGTGGCGCTCGACGGCTCGGTCTCGGACGACTACATCATGGAACTTCTCGAGGAGAGCCGGACCCTGTCCATCCGGAAGGCGAAGTCTTCCGGGCCCTCGTCCCGCCGGGTGCCCGGCGAGCCCCTCGAGTGGTTCGTGCCGGCCAACCCGAAGTACTATGACATCGAGGACGCGTTCTCTCATCAGGACGAAATCTACTGGAAACAGGGCGGCAAATTCGAGCCCGGCGACATCGCGTACATGTACGTCGGCGCGCCGGCGTCCGCCATCCTCTACAAATGTGTCGTGACCGAGACCTTCTGCGGCACTTACACGAACCACAAGGGCAAGACCTGCAACATGATGAAGATCCGCAAACTCGAAGAATACGACCGAAGCCTCCTGCCCTGGTCCGTCATCAAAACCACCGGGATCGGGACGGCGCAGGGGACCAAATACATCAATCCGAAGCTGAAGGAACTCATCGCCAAAACACTCGAAGAACACCGTGGCTGAGCATGGGGAGGGACACGTTATGACCGAACTTCAAAAGCGCCTGTTCGCGATGCAGGACACCGGGTACCGGGACTTTCAGATGAAAGTGATCCCGTCCGTGCCGGAAGAGCGCGTCGTCGGGGTGCGCACCCCGGCTCTGCGCAAGCTGGCGAAAGACCTGCGGAAGCAGGAAACCGAACTGGCAGACGCGTTTCTCGGCGAGTTGCCGCATGCCTATTTCGACGAGGACCAGCTCCACGCGTTCCTCATCAGCCTGGAGAAGGACTACGGAACGTGCATCGCCCAAGTGAACGCGTTCCTGCCGTATGTCGACAACTGGGCGACCTGTGACCAGCTGTCCCCGAAGGTGTTCGGAAAGCACAAAGAGGAACTGCTTTCGGAGACCGACCGCTGGATGGCGTCGGACCACGCCTACACGGTGCGCTTCGGCATGGGCATGCTGATGCAGTGGTTTCTCGACGAGGACTTCCGTCCGGAGTACCCGGAGCGGGTGGCGGCTGTACAGTTCCAAAACGGTGACGAGGTCGACGAATACTACGTCAATATGATGCGGGCCTGGTACTTCGCGACGGCGCTCGCGAAACAGTACGACGCGGTCCTGCCGCTGATCGAGGCCCGGGCACTCGACCCCTGGACGCACAACAAGGCGATCCAGAAATCTGTGGAGAGCTACCGGATCACCGAGGAACAGAAAGCGTATCTCAAGACGCTGAAAGTGAAGAAGAAATAAGGGGAGAGACCATGACCGAATTCGAACGCATGGAGAAGGGTCTTCTCTATGACTGCAATGATCAAGATATCCTGAAGGTCCAGCTGCCCTTCGTGGAAAAGCACTGGGACTTCAACCAGCTGCGCCCGACGGACTTCGACGGCAAACAGGCTTTCATGAAAGAGGTATTCGCCGAGTGCGGGGAGAACTGTTACATTGAGTTGCCGTTCCGCGCCAACTGGGGCGGCGCCCACCTCCATCTCGGGAACGACGTGTTCATCAACTTCAACCTGACCGCGGTGGATGACGGCCACATCTACATCGGCGACAAGGTGCTCATCGCGCCCAACGTGACCCTGACGACCGCCGCGCATCCGGTGGACCCGGACCTGCGGGCGAAGGGCCTGCAGTTCAACAAGGACATCCACATCGGGAACAACGTATGGATCGGCGCCGGCGCCATCGTTCTTCCCGGCGTCACCATCGGTGAAAACTCCGTCATCGGCGCCGGCAGCGTCGTGACGAAGGATATCCCCGCAAACGTCGTCGCGGTCGGCAACCCCTGCCGCGTGATGCGGGAGATCGGGGAAGAGGAGCAGGAGAGATAATGGCAGAAGAAAAAACCAATGTCATGCGGACACTGGAACAGAAAAAGGTCCCGTACACAGCGCACTGCTATGTCGAGACCGGGGAGACGAACGGCGTGAAAGTGGCCGCTCTGCTCGGCGAACCGCCGGAGCGTGTATTCAAAACTCTGGTCACGGTCGGGAAGACGGGGAAGAACTATGTCTTCGTCATACCGGTCGCGGAAGAACTGGACCTCAAGAAGGCAGCCAAAGCCGTCGGGGAGAAGTCGATCGCCATGATCAAGGCGAAGGAACTCCTGCCGCTCACCGGTTATGTCCACGGCGGCTGTTCCCCGATCGGCATGAAGAAGTTCTTCCGGACGACCATCCATGCGTCGGCCAAAGACTGCCCGACCTTTTATGTGTCCGCCGGGAAGATCGGCTACCAGATCCAGCTGGCGCCGGCGGACCTTGCCCGTGTCATCCGCTTTGACTACGCGGACCTCATCGTGGAGTAACTCCGAGAACAAATCATTTTCTGCAATAGATATCGATCGCCTGCGAGACGAACTCCGCTGTGCCGGTGCCTCCCGCGCGGTCGATGTTCTCCTTGAACTCGCCGTCCGCCGCATACATCTTACCGAGTCCGCTCAGGATCTCCGGAGTACAGGTGTAGAAGTGCTCTGTGATGTAGTCCCGCAGCTCCTGCACCAGCGCCTGGGCTTCCGGCGCCGAGGCTTTCGACAATGAGGCCTTCGGCGACGAGGCTTCCGGCGACGAGGCTTTCGGCGACGAGGCTTTCGGCGACGAGGCTTCCGGCGACGAGGCTTCCGACGACGAGGCTGCTGCGTTATCACCTGCAGTATTACTGTCGGTGCCATCCTCTAAAAGGGCGCCGAACTTTGCGAAGATTGCCATGAATTCTTTCGCGAAGACCTGCTCGTCTTCCGAAGTCCGTCCGGCGCTCTTCACCTCATATTCTTTGTAAGCATCCGTGTCAGAGTATTGTTCTCTGGCACGCTTTTTATATTCCTCAAGTTTCGTCTTATCAAATGCAGTGAAATCCATCGTGTGGCTCCTTTCTTTGCGCCTCTCCGTGCGGCTTTCTATCCTTGTGCCCGACTCGTCCGGATTTCCAGCCGGGTCCGCGCTTCCCTCCTGGGACTTGTTGCCTGTGCCTCTTTGAACGTTCGACTGCTCGTTCTTCAATTCTTCCGCCAGGCGGATGAGTCCCTCGAGTCTTTCCTTTTTCAACGTCAGAAGTTCGATCTGCTGGTGAAGGGCTCTCTCTTTGTCATACGCCGGGCTGTCCAGGATGGCTTTGATGTCTTTCAGCGGAAACTCCAGTTCCCGGAACAGCAGGATCTCCTGCAACGTGGCGAGCTGTGCCTCTTCATACAGCCGATACCCGGCCTCCGTCCGCTCACTGGGGGACAAAAGCCCGATGTCATCATAATACTGCAGCGTCCGTACGCTCACGCCCGTCAGTTTACTGACCTGCTTCACCGTCATTGCCTTCATCCCGGCCACCTCCTTCTCTGAGACAACTATACCATAAACCCTCACGCAACGTGAGAGTCAAGAGCCATTTTCACAAAACCGCAATATGACGCTCCGAGCGGAAAGACCGCCAGGATTTCATCTCAGTGAAACATGGCGGTGATTTTTAAAGGCGATTCTCTCTGCTTCAACCAGCAAGACCGCCAGTATTCTATCTCATCGAAACATGGCGGTGATTTTTAAAGGCGATTCTCTCTGCTTCAGTCAGGAAGACCGCCAGTATTCTATCTCAGTGAAACATGGCGGTGATTTTTAAAGGCGATTCTCTCTGCTTCGGCCAGGAAGACCGCCAGTATTCTATCTCAGCGAAACATGGCGGTGTTTTTCAAAGGCGATTCTCTCTGCTTCAGTCAGGAAGACCGCCAGTATTCTATCTCAGCAAAATATAGCGGTAATCTTTAAAGGAGATGCTCTCAGGCTCTGTTAGAAAGACCGCCAGTATTATATTTCAGCGAAATATGGCGGTTTGTGTGACGCTGGGCTTCGTCGGAGGTTCATGGAGTCGGGGCACATGCCCCTTAGTCCAGAACCTGCGGCGCCTCCTCGCCTCAGCTGAACCATTCTCCTGGCAGGCCGAAGGGCCGCAGTGCCTCTTTGGCCTGTTGCTGGCCACGTGCCGCAGGGCGGAGGGGAAGTCAAGAGCTGGAAAAGCATAAAAAGTTGTAAGAGATGGGGCGGTTGGCAGCCGCGAAGCGGGCTTGACTCTTTACTTCCCCGGAGCACTGTGGCACCTCAAATACGCGGACAGCTCTGCTGGAACGCGGATGTTCCCGAGGGGGAGGAGGCGAAGCCTCCGATGTTTTGTTGGTGGTGCTGCGGATGAGGGGTGGATCGCCAAAGGGAGTGCCTGTGAAACCTGGAAGCAGAATGTTAAACAGAGAATGGGCGGAGATTCGAAGAAAAAAGGGTAAATCGCCCCTTGACTTCAGGGGAGTGGGCTTATATAATAGTGGAGCTGTAAAGAGAAAAGACTTTACAGACAGCCGGCGAAGAGCCGGGAATGAAATGAAACGGAGGTCGACGGCAGTGACGAAGAATTTCGAGCAGATCAATCTTCTTCTGGACTTCTATGGCAGCATGCTGACCGAGCGTCAGAGAAGCTTCCTCGAGTACTACTATGAAGATGACCTGTCGCTGGCGGAGATCGCCGAAAACGAAGGGATCACCCGACAGGGTGTCCGTGACGCGATCAAGCGTGCCGAAGGTCAGCTCTACCAGATGGAGGAGCGCCTCGGGCTCGCCAAACGGTTCGCTGAAGTGCAGAAGGGTCTCAGAGAGATCGACGAAGCGGCGGAGAGCATCTACGAATGCAACATGAGAACGGGCCTGTCCCGGGAAATCAATGAGGCATGCGTCAAGATCCGGTTCCTCGCCGGCGCCCTCAGCGAATAAAGGAGACAGCACATGGCATTTGAAGGACTGTCAGACAGACTTGAAGGTGCATTCAAGCGTCTGAAAAGCAAAGGTTCCCTGAATGAACAAGACGTACGTGAAGCCATGCGCGAAGTCCGCCTCGCCTTACTCGAAGCGGACGTCAGCTACAAAGTCGCAAAGGACTTCACGGCGAAAGTCACGGAACGGGCCATCGGCGCTCAGGTCATGTCCAGCCTGACGCCTGCACAGATGGTCATCAAGATCGTCAACGAAGAACTCACGGAACTCATGGGCGGCACGCAGACCCGCCTCGCGGAAGCGCAGCACCCGCCGACAGTCATCATGATGGTCGGTCTCCAGGGTTCCGGTAAAACCACACACTGTGCGAAGATCGCCAAGAAGCTGAAGGGCGAAGGCCACCGGCCCCTGCTGGTCGCCTGCGACGTCTACCGTCCCGCCGCCATCAAGCAGTTGCAGGTGGTCGGCCAGAACGCCGGTGTCCCGGTATATGAAGCCGGACAGGGCGACCCGGTCGAGATCGCACAGAACGGTATCCGCCTGGCGAAAGACCAGGGTTACGACTACGTCTTTATCGACACCGCCGGTCGTCTCCATGTAGACGAACAGCTCATGCAGGAACTGCAGAACATCAAGTCTGCCGTCCACCCGCACGAGATCCTGCTGGTCGTCGACTCCATGACCGGTCAGGACGCCGTCAACGTGGCATCCTCGTTCAACGACCAGGTCGGCATCGACGGCATCGTCCTCACCAAGCTGGACGGTGACACCCGCGGAGGTGCCGCACTTTCCGCACGGGCCATTACCGGCAAGCCCATCAAATTTTCCGGTACCGGTGAGAAGCTCGACGACCTCGAGTACTTCCACCCGGACAGAATGGCTTCCCGCATCCTCGGCATGGGCGATATGCTGTCGCTCATCGAACGGGCGGAACAGCAGTATTCCGACGAGGAAGCCGAACGCATGGAGAAGAAGTTCCGCAAGAACAAATTCGACATGAACGACCTGCTCGACAACCTGCAGAAGGTCCGCAAGCTCGGCCCGCTGAAAGACGTCCTCGGGATGCTCCCCGGCGTCGGCAGCCAGCTGAAAGACGTGGACATCGACGAACACCAGTTCGACCGCATCCAGGCCCTCATCCTCTCGATGACGCCGAAGGAGCGGGAGAAGCCTGAGATCCTCGATGCATCGCGCAAGCGCCGCATCGCGGCAGGTGCCGGCCAGAAGGTCGAAGACGTCAATCGCCTGCTTGCCCAGTACAAGCAGATGCAGAAAATGTTCAAACAGATGAACAGCAAAAAAGCCAGAAAACAGTTACAGAGACTGACAGCAAACGGAAATATGGATGGCCTCAAGGACCTCGATATCACCAAGCTCGGTATGTAACCTGAAAAACATTGGAGGAAAAAACCATGGCAGTTAAAATCAGACTTAGAAGAATGGGCGCCAAGAGACAGCCGTCCTACCGCGTTGTTGTCGCAGATTCCAGATATCCGCGCGACGGCCGTTTCATCGAGGAAATCGGTTTCTATGATCCCACCAAGAGCCCGTCTGTCATCCGCATCGACAACGAAAAAGCTCAGCAGTGGCTCAAGAATGGCGCTCAGCCGACCGATACTGTTCGGGCTCTCCTGAAGAAGTCCGGCGCGATCCAGTAATCGGAGGCGCAACATGCAGGAATTACTGACCAGCATTGCCCAGGGTCTCGTCGAGGACCCGGCCAGTGTGACTGTCACTGTTGACGAGCCGAACGAGAACGGTGTCATCGTATACCATCTCCACGTGGCCGCTGACGACATGGGCAGAGTCATTGGCAAACAGGGCCGCATCGCCAAGGCGATCCGCACGGTCATGAGAGCTGCAGCCAACCGCGCTGAAGCCCGCATCGCTGTCGAGATCGACTGATTGCAAACGAACAGGGTATCTGCCACACCGCAGGTACCCTTTTGTTTTTCCGAAAGGAGCATCCGATGAAATTACAATACCTGGAACTCGGAAAGGTGCAGAACACCCACGGCGTGCGGGGCGAACTGCGGGTGGAACCCTGGTGCGACACTCCGGAACTCTTCGACGTCGTCGAGACCGTCTACCTCAAAAAGGACGGAAAAGACCCTTACCGTGTGGTCTCCTGGAGACCGCATAAGCACCTCGTGCTCCTGACCCTGGCGGGCGTGGGCGATGTAGACACCGCTGCGCGGCTCAAGAACCGCATCCTCTATGTAGAGCGGGACGCCATCGCCGACACACTGCCCGAGGGGAAACACTTCATCGCCGAGATGATCGGCTGTGAGGTCCGTAACGCGGACGATGAGTCCATCGTCTACGGCAAACTCACCGACGTGTTCAACCGCGGCGCGAACAATGTCTGGGAGATCCGAAAAGGGGACAAAGAGTACCTGATGCCGGACATCCCGGGGATCGTCGTGTCGGTGGACATCGAGAAGGAAGTCGCTCTGGTGCGGCCTATTCCCGGCATCTTTGACGACGCGGAGGAAGTGCGATGAGGATCGACATCATGACTCTGTTCCCGGAGATGTGCGAAGCGTTCCTCTCCGAGAGCATCATCGGCAGGGCCCGGGCGGCGGGACACGTGGACATCCGCTGTGTCAACATCCGGGACTACGCCGGTAACAAACACAACCGGGTAGACGACTACCCTTACGGCGGCGGGACCGGCATGGTCATGCAGCCGGGCCCCATTTATGACTGTTACAAAGCGGTCACCGAGGACGGCGCACGGAAGTGCCACCTCATCTATATGACGCCCCAGGGGAAGACCCTGACCCAGGAACGGGTCCGGGAACTCTCCGAGATGGATGACCTCGTCTTCCTGTGCGGCCACTACGAAGGGGTCGACGAGCGGGTCATCGAGGAGATCGTCGATGAGGAGATCTCCATCGGGGACTATGTCCTCACCGGCGGGGAACTGCCCGCCCTCATCCTCGCAGACAGCATTTCGAGAATGCTGCCCGGCGTCCTCGCGAACGAAGACGCCTTCACGGAGGAGAGCCACTACGGCCACCTCCTCGAATACCCCCAGTACACCCGTCCCGCCGAGTGGCAGGGCAGGGAAGTGCCGGACGTGCTGTTCTCCGGAGACCACGGCAAGGTGGACCGGTGGCGGCTCGAACAGGCCGTGGCCCGCACGTACGAGCGCCGACCGGACATGCTGGAAGCCGCAGAGGCATCCGGCAGTCTGACGAAGGAAGAACAGGAGATCCTCGACTCGCTTCGGTCAGTTTGATCAGGAGTCGGTCCATCGCCACAGGGAGAAAAACTACATTTTGTAGCGTTTGATAAGAACGGTACAACATACAGGTTCGACAGAAAACGGAAACTGTCGTGATGGCACAAAAGAGACTGTAAAAAACTATGAAATCTTCACAAAGTGAAAATGTAAAAACAGTCCCGCTTTGTCCGCTTTTCTAATTGACGAGGGGTACCTCCTTGCATATAATATTCAAGAAATTTGTAAAACAACTTTTCTAAACGATTTGTGAGGGAATTTGCTATGTATGTCAAAAGCGTAAAAGTTCAGAATCAGGTTGGCCTTCATGCCCGTCCGGCAACGTTCTTCATCCAGAAGGCTAATGAGTTCAAGTCCAGCATCTGGGTCGAGAAAGACGAGAGACGCGTCAACGCCAAGTCCCTTCTCGGCGTTCTGTCCCTTGGCATCATGGGCGGCACCGACATCAAGATCATGGCCGGCGGCTCCGATGAAGAGGAAGCAGTCGATGCTCTGGTCGCTCTTGTCGAGTCCGGCTTCGCTGAATAATCGATCGTAAATAGAAAAGATTCTGAGCACACTGCCTTGGCGGTGTGCTTGTTCTGTTATAATAAGGAAAAAGGGAGGTGAAGTACATGGAGAACCCGAAGATGAAAGAACTCAGGGCCAAGTCGATGCGGCTGCCCCTGGTCCCCGGCGTCTACATCATGAAGAACGGGAAGGGCGAAGTCATCTACATCGGCAAGGCGAAGGTCCTGAAGAACCGGGTCAGCCAGTACTTCGGCTCTCAGAACAACCACTCGACGAAGGTCCGCCGCATGGTGGAAAACGTCCGGGACTTCGACTACATCCTCTGCGGCAGCGAGTTCGAGGCGCTCATCCTCGAGTGCAGCCTCATCAAGCAGAACATGCCGAAGTACAACATCCTTCTGAAGGACGACAAGGGCTACCGGTACGTGAAGATCACGAACGAAGAGTGGCGGCGCATCAAGTATGTCAAACAGAAGCAGGAAGAGGACGCGAAGTACATCGGACCGTACCTCTCCGGGTTCGTCGTCAGCGAGTCGGTGGATGCCGCACTGAAGATCTTCAAACTCCCGGACTGCAACCGGACGTTCCCTAGCACCGGCCCGAACGTGCGGCCCTGCCTGCGGTATTACATCGGCCAGTGCAGCGCGCCCTGCTGCGGGAAGATCTCCCTCGAGGACTACAACGCGGCGGTCGATGAAGCCATCGAATTCCTCAAAGGGGAAGTGAAGCGCGGCGGCACGAAGGAGTACGTCGAACTGCTCGAAGTCCGTATGGAACACTACGCGGAGAACCTCGAGTTCGAACGGGCCGCCGAGATGCGGGACCGGATCAATGCCATCCGCCGCATGTCGGAAAAGCAGAAGGTCATCCTGACCGGCTCCGACACCGAGGACGTCTTCTCCCTTGCGAGGGAGGACGACCGCATCTGTTTCAACGTCCTTCGCATCAACGACGGACGGCTCTCCTCCAGTGAGACCTACTTCACCGAACTGGACGAGTCCCTCGAAAACACCCGCGCCGAAATGCTGAAGCGCTACTATACCGTTCACGGCGATGTACCGTCCAAGATCATCCTGGACGGCCCCGCGGCGGACGACGAGCTCATCGAGCAGTGGCTGACGGAGATGGCCGGCAAAAAGTGCCGGCTCGTCGTCCCCCAGAAAGGCCGGCAGCTCGAGCTCTCCCAGATGTCGAAGAACAACGCCTACGAAAAGCTCGCCCAGACCCACAAGCGCTCCAAAGCGGACACCGCGGTCATCGAGCTCGGCGAGCTGCTCGGCCTTTCGAGCCCGCCGGAGTTCATCGAGTCCTACGACATCTCCCATACGGCGGGCGCGGATGCCGTCGGCGGCATGGTCGTCTTCAAAAACGGCGTGCCCTACAAAGATTCGTACCGCAAGTTCACCATCAAGGAAGCAGTCGGCGGCGACGACTACGGCAGCATGGAAGAAGTGCTGGACCGCCGGTTCTCCCACTACTTCAAGGACCTCGAGGAACTGAAGGAGAAGGCCGACGCCGAGGGCAAAGACCTCGAAGAGCTCCTTGAGAACGCCAAAGGCTTCGCACGGCTCCCGGACCTTATCCTGATGGACGGCGGCCTCGGCCAGGTGCACTCCGCGCAGAAGATCCTGCGCAAGTACGACCTCGACATCCCCATCTTCGGTATGGTCAAGGACTCGAAGCACCGGACCCGCGCCATCGCCCATGACGGGGGAGAAATCTCCATCTCTCAGGCACGAAAAGTGTTTGCCCTCGTCACGGGCATCCAGGACGAAGTCCACCGGTATGCCATCGGCTTCCACCACCAGAAGCATTCGAAGGGCGCCCGCAAGAGCGTTCTCACCGATATCCCCGGCATCGGACCGAAGAAGTCGGAGATCCTCTGGAAGGAATTCAAGACCCTCGATGCCATCAAACGGGCGGACATCGCGGACCTCGCGGCCGTCCCCGGCATTTCGAATGCGGACGCTGTCAACATCAAAAAGGTCTTACATTATAATTAGATTATTATAGTTGACAAATAAAGTGCCGATATGAGACAATAAACTGCATTAATAGGAGGAGTCTTCCCATGAGAGTCATTTCGGGAACGGCACGCGGCATGCGGCTGACCGCTCTGGAGGGGCTGGACGTCCGACCCACGACCGACAAGGTCAAGGAGTCTTTGTTCAACATCATCCAGTTCGACATCGAAGGCAGACGGGTCCTCGACCTGTTCGCCGGGTCCGGCCAGCTCGGCATCGAAGCGCTGAGCCGCGGCGCGGAACACGCCACGTTCGTGGACCGCAGTCCGAAGTCCGTCTCCGTCGTCCGAAAGAACCTCGAGCACACGAAGCTGGCACCTCTTGCCACCGTTCGTCAGGAAGAGGCCAACACTTTCCTTTTAAAGACCCGGGACACCTTCGACCTCGCGTTCCTCGACCCGCCTTACGGCCGTGGGCTCATCGACGCGGTCCTGCCGGAACTGGTCGAGCACATGTCGGACTACGGCATCATCGTCTGTGAGACCTCCCGGGACGAATCACTCCCCGAGACCGTCGGGGACTTCTATGCGGCTAAGACGTACCGCTACGGAAAGATCCAGCTGACGCTCTACCGCAGGAAGGAGGACGAAACATGAGGACTGCCATCTGCCCCGGCAGTTTCGACCCCGTGACCAACGGGCACATCGATGTCATCGAGCGCGCATCCAAACTGTTCGATGAAGTCTACGTGGTCGCCATGACCAACTATCGGAAGGTCGGTTCCATGACCTTCACCGAAGAGGAGCGTGTCGAACTCCTCAAGAAGAGTACGAACCACCTCAGCAATGTGAAGGTGGACACCTTCAGCGGGCTCCTCGCCGACTACGCGACGGCCCACGACATCCACATCATCGTCAAAGGGCTGCGAGCCGTCTCGGACTTCGAGAACGAGTTCCAGCAGTCCATCGCCAACAGACACATCAATGAAGACCTCGAGACCGTGTTTCTCCCGTGTTCGGCAGACAACATGTACCTGAGCTCCAGCTTCGTCAAACAGCTCGGACAGCTGGGCGGCGACATTTCGGACTTCGTACCGGAAGCGGTCTGTGAGGATATCATAAAAAGATTAAGGAAGGAATAACCATCATGGCACAGATTGAAGATTACCTTGACGAAATTGAAGAACTCCTGGAAAGTGGGAGAGGCAGTGCTTTCTCCGGAAAAACGAGTGTAGATGCGGACGCCATCAAGACCGTCATCGAAGATATGCGCCTGGATATTCCGGAAGAGATCAAGCAGGCCAAAATTCTTGCGACCGAGCGTCGTGAGATCATCAACCGCGCCAATCAGGAAGCGGACCGCATCGTGGAGGACGCCAAGTCCAGAAGCCGCGAGTACCTGACTGCCGCCGAAATGCGCGTGAAGGAACTGACCGAAAAGGCCAGCAAGAGCTCCGAGAAGGAACTCAAAGATGCTCACGCCGGTGCCCAGAAGATCCTCGAAGAGGCCCGCGCACAGGCAGACGGACTCATTGCCCGTGAGAACATCGTGAAAGAAGCAAAGACTACCGCTGAAACGCTCAACGCGGAAGCGGAGAAATATCTGTCCGAGGCAAAGGCAGGCGCTGCCAAGCTGACCGCCGACACCGAGGAGTCCACGACCACCCTCGTCGCCGAGACTCAGGCCAAAGTCGACGCCATGCTCGCCGAGGCCAAAGCACAGGCCGACGCCATGGTCGCCGAAGCCAACGAGAAGGCTGCCGCCATCGGTGCCGAAGCTCAGCGCAACGCCGAGCGCACCATCCAGGACGCGGACTACACCGCCCAGACCAAGATGGAAGCCGCCAACAAGTGGGCCGTCGACCTCAAGGCCAGCGTCGGTTCCTACATCACGAACCTCGTCAACGAGACCGAGTACCGTGTTGCCAAGAGCCTCAACGAAGTCCATCAGCTCCAGGCGAACATCAACCAGTCCAGCCTCGAGAACGGCAACCAGCGCAATGTCCGCAGCAACCAGAACGCGGTCACCGCTGCTCAGCAGAAGAACAAACGCTGAGAACACGAAGAACGCAGAGGAGCATTGTTTTGCAATGCTCCTTTTTTCTTGAAGAAGGGAGGGGAGCGCATGCGCCTTGACAAACTGCTGGGGTCCCAGACCGACCTCAGCCGCAAGGAAGCGAGACAGGTCATCAAGGACGGCCTGGTTTCCGTGGGCGATGTGGTCATCCGCGACCCGGGCTTCTCCGTAGACCCGAACGCCCAGTCCGTGACGGTCGCCGGCACTCCTCTCGAATTCAAAGAACACCTGTACCTCATGCTGAACAAGCCGGAGGGGTACATCAGCGCGACGGAAGACCGGACGCAGAAGACGGTCCTCGACCTCGTGCCGCCGGACCTGTACCGGGACGGCCTGTTTCCGGCGGGGCGGCTCGACGCGGACACGACCGGCTTCGTGCTCCTGACGGACGACGGAGCCTTCGCCCATGACATCCTGTCGCCGAAACACCATGTGCAGAAGACGTACATCGCCACCCTGGCGGAGCCCGTGACGGGAGACTGTCTCCGGCAGGTGCGGGGTGGCATCGAACTGAAGGACGGGACCGTGTGCCTGCCGGCAGACGTCCGGGCACTCTCGGAGTTCGAAGCGGAACTGAAACTCGTCGAAGGGAAGTACCACCAGGTGAAACGCATGTTCGCGGCGGCGGGCAACAAGGTGGTCGCTCTGCGGCGGACCGCGATGGGCGATGTACCACTCGACCCGTCACTGGCGCCGGGGGAGTGTCGGGAACTGCGCAAAGAAGAACTTGACGCACTCCGAAAACGGAAAAATTAGAAACTGTACAATTTTGGTGCCGTTGTGGTTTTCCACAAACGGCATTTCATTTTTTTGGAGTATTTTTATAAAAACGCCAACAAAATTGTTGTAATTTGAAAATCGATTGTGTATTATAGATAACGTAAGCCGTCAGAAATTGTACAAAAGGTATAAAAATACATATTCGAGGTTTTTCCTATGTCCAATCGACTTTTCCAGGGTGTCATTCACCAGATGAGAGACGCCATCGACCGCACCGTCGGTGTCATCGACGAGTCCGGCACCGTCATCTCCTGCAGCGAACTCGAGCGCATCGGGGAGCAGAACCAGACCCTGATTACCGATATTTTCAATTCGAACGATCCCATCATCCTCGACGGTACGACCTACCTGTCCTTCGACTCCAGAATGCGTCATGAGTACGCCATCTTTGTCGACGGGGAAGATGAACTCGCCGAGAAGTATGCCCGCATCCTGTCCGTTTCCTTCGGCAGCATCAAGCAGTTCTACGACGAGAAATACGACCGCAGCAACTTCGTGAAGAACGTCATCCTGGACAACATCCTGCCCGGTGACATCTACATCAAGGCGAGAGAGCTCCGGTTCAACTCCGACGCCACCCGCGTCGTCCTGCTCATCCGCATCACCGGTTCCGAGGATGCCACCGTCTTCGACGTCATCCAGAACCTGTTCCCGGACCGCAACAAGGACTTCGTCATCAACATCTCCGAGACCGACATCGCCCTCGTCAAAGAGGTCAACCCGGATGTCGATCCGAAAGACCTTGAGAACCTGGCACACTCCATCGCCGACGCCCTCAGCGCCGAGTTCTACAGCAGTGCCCAGGTCGGCATCGGTACCACCGTCGTCGGTCTCAAGGACCTGTCCCGCTCGTTGAAGGAGGCCCAGGTGGCCCTCGAAGTCGGCAAAGTCTTCGACACCGAGAAGGACATCATCAGCTACGACAACCTCGGCATCGCCCGACTCATCTATCAGCTGCCGACCACGCTCTGCGAGATGTTCCTGTCTGAGATCTTCAAGCGCGGCTCCATCGACAGCCTCGACCAGGAGACCCTGTTCACCATCCAGCGGTTCTTCGAGAACAACCTGAACGTCTCCGAGACGTCCCGGAAACTGTTCGTCCACCGGAACACCCTGGTCTATCGTCTTGAGAAGATCAAGAAGATCACCGGTCTGGACCTTCGTGAGTTCGATGACGCCATCGTCTTCAAAGTAGCGCTGATGGTCAAGAAATATCTCGACTCGAACCCGACAAAATTCTAAACCTTTTGTGAACACAGGTTACAAAAGGGTAACATTGTGTTATAATGCTTCCTGCTCTGAGAGAAACCGCTCGTTTTTCCTTCAGAGCAGGGCTTTTTTGAGCGGCTCCGTAAATCGCCGTTTAAGCTAGCCTTTAAGTTTTGTTTATATAATTTCCTATTAAGATATCAATTCATAAGGAGTATGCCAACGTGATCGAATTCAGAGATGTATCCAAGGTATACGACAACGGAACCGTGGCTCTGAAAGACGTCAACCTGCGGATCGACCGCGGCGAGTTCGTCTTCATTGTCGGTGCGTCCGGTGCCGGTAAAAGTACCTTCCTGAAAACCATCATGCGGGAAGAGGTCCCCACCAGCGGCAGCATCATGATCAACAACTATGACCTGACCAAGATGAGCACACGGGAGATCCCGTACTACCGCCGGACCCTGGGCATCGTGTTCCAGGACTTCCGCCTCATCCCGAAAATGTCCGTCTATGACAACGTGGCCTTCGCCATGCGCGTCATCGGCGCCAGCGAGAAAGAGATCAAGAAACGTGTCCCGTACGTCCTGACTCTGGTCGGCCTGCAGGACAAGGCAAACAACATGCCGAACGAGATCTCCGGCGGTGAGCAGCAGCGAGTTGCTCTGGCCCGCGCGCTGGTCAACAACGCCAACACCATCATCGCCGACGAGCCCACCGGTAACGTGGACCCGGAGATGTCCTACGAGATCGTGGAACTGCTTGACCGCATCAACGAGAACGGTACCACCATCATCATGGTCACCCATGAACACGAGCTGGTCAAACAGTTCGACCACCGCATCGTCGTCATCGACAACGGTGAAGTCGTCTCCGACATGGCCAACGGCGGTGTCCTCCACTATGACAGCAAGACCGGCTACCAGCCCGTCCCGAACGTCACGGAGATGAAGACCATCACTCTGCACAACGTCTCCTTCCAGAACGCTCCGGTGACCCAGGTCATCGAGCCCCAGGCGCCCGCCGCCGTCGAAGAACCGGTCGAGATCGAAGTCCCGGTCGAGACTGCTCCGGCCGCGGAAGAGCCGACCCTGTCTTTCGCAGAGGCCACTCTGAAGGAGATCGAACTCGACATCGAGGCAAAGAGAGGCGGTGACAGCAATGGCTAAAGCGGAAAAGAGACAGAAGGCCGCCTCCACGAAAGCTGCCAAGACCCGCCGCCGTTCCTTCAATGTCGGATACCTTACGAAGGAAGGCGTACGCAACGTCTGGTCCAACCGGCTCATGTCCGTGGCCTCCGTTGCCGTTCTGACGTCCTGTCTGCTCCTCATCGGTGTCGCCATCATGCTGTATGCGAACATCGACATGGCCCTCGATGACGTCCAGGAACAGAACATCATCATGGTGTACCTCGACGACAACATCTCGGAAGAGGACATCAATACCGTCGGTCAGGACATTCGAATGATCTCTGACATCGAGTCTGCCGAATTCGTCTCCAAGGAAGAAGCCTACCAGTCTCAGCTGGAGAGCCTCGGAGATGACGCCAAACTCATGGAAGGCCTCGAGGAGAACCCGCTTCCGGACTCCTACGAAGTCTACCTCAAGACCCTTGACCACTACGACACGGTCCAGGAGAGCCTCAAGTCCATCAACCATGTCGCCAGCGTCCGCGGCAACTCGGACCTCGCGGAACAGGTCCGGCAGCTCTCCAGAGCCGTCACCATCATCAGCGTCGGTATCATCATCATGCTGCTCGCCGTGTCCCTGTTCATCATCGCGAACACGGTCCGAGTCACCATGTATAACCGCCGCCTGGAGATCTCCATCATGAAGGCCGTCGGCGCCACCAACTGGTTCATCCGCTGGCCCTTCATCATTGAAGGTATCATCATCGGTATCATCTCCGGCATCGTTTCGGAAGGCCTTGTCTGGGCGCTCTATTCGCTCGCTCTCCGGAACATCGGAAACGTCTTCCAGATGCTGGGCAGCCAGTCCATCCCGTTCTCGGCCTATGCCGGACGGATGCTCGTCGCCTTCATCCTCGTCGGTATCCTCGCCGGTGCCGTCGGTTCCATCGTTTCCATGGCCCGCTACCTGAAGGAACAGGGGAGTGTGATTTTAGATGACAACTAAGACGAATCGTCTCATGAGTCTCCTCCTGGCCTTCGCCGTCATGGCGCTCCTCGCCATCCCGACCCCTGCCGGCATCCAGGCATACGCTGCCGACAGCGCGGTCAGCCAGAAGATCGCCGACCTCGACGAGAAGATCGCCGCGAGCCAGGAAAAGATCAAAGAGAACGAAGCCAAGAAAAAAGAGGCACAGCAGAACGCAGACACCATCCAGGAAAGCGTCGACCTGCTGCAGTCTCAGATCAATGCCTATAACTCGAAGATCGACGTCCTGAACAGCCAGATCTCCACGCTGAACAAGGACCTGACCAGCACCCAGCAGAAGATCGCGCAGACCGAGGCCGACATGGCGGTCCAGAAAGAACAGATCGCCGCCACCCAGAGCCTCTATGCCGACCGTCTCCGGGCGATGTATGTCACCGGCAACGTCTCGAACCTCGAGATCCTGCTGGAGGCAGACAACTTCCGGGACTTCCTGAACCGGCTCGAGATGCTGACCCGCATCAGCAAGCACGACAATGAGATCATCAAGACCCTTCAGGATGAGATCGCCGTGTTCGAGCAGACGGAAGCCACGCTCAAGCAGAGCGAACAGAAACTGGTCTCCGACAAAGAACAGATCGAAAACTCCAAGGCCATGCAGCAGGAGGCAAAGTCCCAGGTGGTCAGCGCCAAGAGCGACCTCGACTCCAAGGTCAACACCCTGCAGACGTACATCAGCGGCCTTGACGAGAACAGTGAAGAGCTGAACAACTACATCGCCAAAGCGAGAGCACAGCAGCAGGCCTACATGAACCAGGTCAACGCGAACCTCGCGGTCACGGCATCCACCGGTAACGGCGCCTACTCCGGCACGTTCATCTGGCCGGTCGCCGCCTCCGGGACCTACGTGTCCTCCGGTTACGGCTCCCGCTGGGGCACGTTCCACTACGGCATCGACATCACCGGCGGTGGCGGGAACGCTCCCATCGTGGCTGCGGCTGCCGGCCGTGTCACCATCGCGAGCAACACCTGCTCCCACAACTACGGCAAGAACTACAACTGCGGCTGTAACGGCGGCTACGGAAACTACGTGGTCATCGACCACGGTAACGGTCTTCTGACCTACTACGGACATATGTCCCGCGCCATCGTCTCCGCCGGCTCCTACGTGCAGCAGGGCCAGACCATCGGCTACATGGGCAGCACCGGTTATTCCACCGGCAACCACCTGCACTTCGAGGTCCGTGTCAACGACGGCACCTCCCGCTCGGTGGCGGCCCGCAACCCGATGAACTACTTCTAAAGAAACGCATAAAAAATCGCCTCAGTACGCTGAGGCGATTTTTGTTTTGCTGTTTTAGCCGAGGAACGGGAACTCGAGGATGTGGGAGGGGATGGTGAAGCTGACATAGTTGGCGGCTTCGTCGATGCCCTCGAAGTACATCCAGCGCTTCAGCTCGACGACCTTCTCCGTGGCGTCGATGCCGAACATATCCTGCTCTTTGTCGGACGGATCGCGCACGACGACACTCTGGTCGAACCGGCTGATGGGGTTGTCTTCGACGTTGGTCAGCAGGTTGTGGGCGAGGGAGCCTTCGAGTTCGCTCTGGTCGAGGAGTTCGAAGATCTGCGGCAGGTAGTAGTTGTCCTCATAGCCGAGGACCGTGTTGTCGGACTTGCGGATGCGGACGAGGTGTTTGACGACTTTGCCGGGCTCCCATCGGTCGAGCACACTGCCTTCCGGAATGGTGAAGTCGCCGTTCTCGATGACCTCGTTGTTGTTCTTCATACCCACATGCTTCAGCATGAAGTTGAGGGAGAGGAAGGGCTCGAGGCCGTAGTGCTTGCTGCGTTCGCTGACAAAGGTGCCGACACCCTGTCTCTTGTAAATGGTGCCTTCGTTTTCCAGCTGCGCCAGAGCTGCCCGGACGGTGGCACGACCGACGTCCAGGGTCTCCATGAGCTCGTACTCGGTGGGGAGCTGGGAATGTGCGGGATACTTCCCGGAGATGATGAGCTTCATGATGTACTCTTTTACGAAGATGTAAAGAGTTGGCGAATTTTCGCGTTTCGCCATAGGTAGAACCTCCTTACTAAAATGGACTGAAATTACCACAATTGTTCTAGCGGAACAGATTATAAAAAATGTTAGCCGTTAAGTCAATACAACCGAACAAATTTATTTGCAAAAAAAAGATGTTTTCTTTATACGAATGTAAAAATATAAATGTAACGGCTTTCTATACAAAGACAGGTTCCCGTTGACACATGGTTTATTATACACGTATAATAATGGAGCTGTAGCATAAATCGCTACTTTCGAAAAAATCCATCACCACAGTCTGGAGGAAAATGAAATGTTTGACTTCAAAAAGAATGCAATCACCAACGTGACCAAACTGGCGAAACTGGCCGTCTCTGTCGGTACCATCGCCGTCCTGCCGATCCTCATCCCGGCACAGGACCTGTACCAGGGCGCCGGCTCCACCGCCAAAGTCCCGGAGATCAAAGACGAAGACTTCGAAGAGATCTACAAGTCCATCGTCGTCGAGAACTTCCCGTATTCGACTCCGGTCATCTTCTCCAAGGAAGAGGTCTTCGACCTGCTCCGCACCATCCGTGGCGACTACGCGAACGCGTAAGTGCCTGCCCGGGCGATCTGCAAAGCAAAAAAGAAACCGGAAGTGGGAAACCACTTCCGGTTTTTGTTGTTTTATGGAGTTTTTGACCCGGGTCTCGTCAAGCGCCGGCGTGTTCGTCGGTCAGGATGGCTTCCGCCACGCGGATGCCGTCGACGCCTGCGGAGACGATGCCGCCGGCGTAGCCGGCTCCCTCACCGCAGGGGTAGGTGCCGCCGAGGGGGTCGCCGTTCATGCTGCACTCATAGAAGTCGTCGCGGAGGAACCGGACGGGGGAGGAGCTGCGGGTCTCGGGGAATGTGAGGACCGCTTCCGGCATGGCAAAGCCCTTGAGCTTCTTGTCCATCATCAGGAGCGCTTCCGCCATGATGTCGGTGACGCTCTTCGGCAGGACTTCCCGGATGTCCGAGGGCGTGACGCCGGTGGGACAGCTCGGGTGGACGCCGCCCATTCTCACGGACTTGCGGTCTTTCAGGAAGTCCTCGACCAGCTGGGCCGGAGCAGTGTAGTCCTTACCGCCCAGTTCGAAGGCCTTCTGTTCCATCTGCCGCTGCAGGTCGAAGCCGGACAGCGGGTGCTCGTTCGGGAAGTGCTCCGGCTCGATGCCGACGAGGAGGGCGGAGTTGGAGTTCTCACCGTCCCGGGCGTACTCGCTCATGCCGTTGACCACGATGCCGCCCTCTTCGGAGGCCGCGTTGACGACGGTGCCGCCGGGGCACATGCAGAACGTGTACATGCCGCGACCGTGGGGCGGATGGCAGGCCATCTTGTAGTTGGCGGCGCCGAGGTTCGGGTGGCCGGCGGCTGCGCCGTACTGAGCCCGGTCGATGAACTCCCGGGGGTGCTCGATGCGGGCACCGACCGAGAAAGGTTTCTGCATCATCTGCACACCCTTGTTGTAGAGCATGGTGACGGTGTCCCGGGCGGAGTGGCCGAGGGCCAGGACCACGCAGTCGGTCTCGAGGTCGACGGAGGCGCCGGACTCTTCTTGGTACGTGACACCGTGGATGTACTTGTTCGCGATGATGAGGTCCGTCAGGGTGCAGCCGAAGCGTACATCACCACCGAGACGGATGATCTCTTTCCGGATGTTCTTGACCACTTCGACAAGGTTGTCCGTGCCGATGTGGGGGTAATTCGTGTAGAGGATGGCCTCCGGCGCGCCGAAGCGGACGAAGTCCGTCATGATCTTGTTCTGACGGGGGTCCTTGATGCCGGTGGTCAGTTTGCCGTCCGAGAACGTGCCGGCGCCGCCTTCGCCGAACTGGATGTTCGACGTGGTGTTGAGCGTCCGGTTCTGCCAGAAGTCCTGCACGTCCTTCGTGCGGGTGTCGGCGTCGTGGCCGCGCTCGAGGACGATGGGTCTCAGGCCCGCTTCCGCCAGGGTCAGGGCGCAGAACATGCCCGCGGGGCCGAAGCCCACGACGACCGGCCGGAAGTCGGAATGCCGTTTGTTCTCGACGGGGACGTAGTGGTAGAAGACCGACTCCTGGACTTTCTTCTTGTCCGAGCGCTTCAGGATGCGCTTCTCGTCGGCGTTCACCTCCACGTCGATGGTGAAGACGAAGTGGACGTCCTCTTTCTTGCGGGAGTCCACGGACCGGCGGAACACCTTGAGGGAGGTGATGTCCGACGGCTGCACTTTCATGAACTTCGCCGCTTTTAATTTCAGGTCCTCCTCGGTGTAGTCGAGGGGGAGTTTGATCTCAGATATTCTCAGCACGCTGTGCGATCTCCTTTGCTGCGAGGATGCCGGAGCCCCACGCGAAATGCAGGTTGTAGCCGCCGCAGGCTCCGTCGACGTTCAGCAGTTCGCCCGCGAACCAGAGGTTTTGGACTTTGCTGCTCTCGAAGGTGCCTTCGACGAGTTCGTCCGCCGGTACGCCGCCGCGGGTGACCTGCGCATCTTTGAACGACTTCGTTCCCGTCACGGTCAGCCGGTACCCCTTGATGCCCTCCGCAAGGGAGGCGAGGCCCTGGGTGCCGAGGCGATGTACGGGCGTGTCCGCGTCCATGCCGAGCTCTCCGAGCAGGAAGCGCGCGAGCTTCTCCTGAAGGAGGCCGGTCAGCAGATGCAGGACCGGTTCGTCCGGCGAGCCGTGCATCATGCGGTCCTGCAGGTAGTCGAGGACGGCGAGGTCCGGCAGGTTCGGACAGAAGTCGAGGAGCGCCGTGAGGCGCTGTGTTTTGGTGAGTACGGCCGCGTCGCCGGACAGCTGGAACGCCGGGATGCCGGAGAGGCCGCTGTCGGTGAACTGCAGTTCGCCCTCCTCCTTGCCGATGAGTTGTTCGTTCCCGTCGAGGAGCGTGGCGCTGCCCCGAAAGCGCAGACCTTTGAGGGGCCGGATGCGGCCGTCGGTCTTCAGCGCGGTCAGAGCGGGGGAGATGGGCGCGTAGCGGATGCCCAGCTGTTTTAAGAGCGGGTAGCCGTCGCCGTCCGTCCCGTGGGCCGCGTCCGCCTTGCCGCCGAGGGAGAGGAGCACGAAGTCTCCGTGCAGGGTCCGCTCGCCGGACTTGTCCGTGACCGTGAACCCGGGGGCGATGGACCCCACCGCGAAGTCGGACTCGACGTTGATGCCGAGCCGCTCCACCTCTTCGAGCAGAACGTTCCGCACCGTCGCGGCGTTCATGGAAAGGGGATAGAGGCGGCCTTCCTCCTCGAGGGTCAGGAGGCCCAGGGAGTGGAAGAAGTCGAGGCAGTCTTCGGTCTGGAACCGGTTCAGGACGGTATAGATGAGGGAAGAGTCCCCGTGGTAACAGCTGACCGAGATGTCCGTGTTCGACAGGTTGCAGCGGCCGTTGCCGGTGGCCAGGATCTTGCGCCCGGGCTCCGCCAGCTTCTCGACCAGCACGACGTCCATCCGGGGACAGGACCGCTTCAGCGTGATCGCCGCCGCCAGGCCCGACGCACCCGCGCCAATAATGAGCGTTCTCAAACGGGATTCCTCCTTCTGATATGGTTTGGGAAATTGTCTGGAAAAGCTTCGTCTCGCGGCGAAGGGTTCGCAGACTTGCGCTGCCTGTGGCAGATGAAGCAAGGCTGTCGAACTGGAAGAAACAAGGAGCGTCGCGAAGCGCTCCAAGCGAGCGAGGCGACTATGTTTCTGACCGTACGCGTTGCAAGGCTGTTCCTTTCTTTTTTAGACCTAACAAAGTATACTGGTTTTTCCATCAAAAGTAAATCGTCGGGGAGGCACGACTTTCGTTGACACTGAGGGCAAACAACCGTATAATATTTAGCCGTATTAGTATTTTTAATTATAAGGAGACACCCATTTATGGAATGGACTGGTTTGAACGAACTGCGGGAAAGCTTCCTCCAGTTCTTTGAAAGTAAAGAGCACCTGCGGTTGCCGAGCTACTCTCTCGTGCCCGACGGAGACAAGAGCCTTCTGCTCATCAACTCCGGTATGGCGCCGATGAAGAAGTTCTTCACGAGAGAAGTCACGCCGCCCCGCTACCGGGTGACCACCTGTCAGAAGTGCATTCGTACGCCGGACATCGACAACGTCGGTCATACCGCACGCCACGGCACCTACTTCGAGATGCTGGGCAACTTCTCCTTTGGCGACTACTTCAAGAATGACGCCATCCACTGGGCCTGGGAGTTCTTCACCGAAGTCCTCGAGATCCCGGCGGACAAGCTTTACTGCTCCGTCTACGAAGACGACGACGAGGCTTGGGACATCTGGACGAAGGACGTCGGTGTTCCGGAAGACCACATGGTCCGCCTCGGCAAGGAAGACAACTTCTGGGAGCACGGCTCCGGTCCCTGCGGCCCCTGCTCCGAGATCTACTATGACCGCGGAGAAAAGTACGGCTGCGGCAAGCCCACCTGCAAGGTCGGCTGCGACTGCGACCGTTACATGGAGGTCTGGAACCTCGTCTTCTCCCAGTTCAACAACGACGGCAACAACAATTACACGCCGCTCGAACACAAGAACATCGATACCGGTATGGGTCTCGAGCGTCTCGCCTGCGTCATGCAGGGCGTCGACAACCTCTTCGAGGTCGACACGGTCCAGAACATCATGAAGACCATCTCCGACCTCTCCGGTGTCCACTACCACGAGGATGAGAAGACCGACATCTCTCTCCGCGTCATCACGGACCACGCCCGCAGCATGACCTTCATGATCGGCGACGGCATCAAGCCCTCCAACTCGGGTGCCGGTTACGTCCTTCGCCGCCTGATGCGCCGTGCCATGAGACAGGGCCGCGCCATCGGCATCGACGGTCCGTTCCTGACGGAAGTCGCCGAGATGGTCATCCACGAGAACGCCACCGCGTACCCGAACCTCGTCGAAAAACATGACTACATCATGAGCATCATCTCCGGTGAGGAGGCCACCTTCAACAAGACCCTCGACACCGGTTCCGAACAGCTCGAGAAGATGATCGCGAACGCAAAGGGCAAAGAGCTTCCGGCGGAAGACGCCTTCAAGCTTTCCGACACCTTCGGGTTCCCGATCGAGCTGACCCGTGAGATCCTCGAAGAGCGCGGCATGACCGTCGATGAAGACAAGTTCCACGAGTATGTCGCGGAGGCCCGTGCCCGTGCCAAGGCAGACGCTGCCGCCAAGGACGTCGCCGAAGCCTGGAAGGGCAAAGGGGACGCCACCAAGGACATCCCCGCCACCGAGTTCCTCGGCTACTCCGACTTCAACACGACCGCGAAGGTCCTGGCCGTCGTCAAGGACGGTGACCTCGCCGAGTCCGTCGAGACCGGAGAAGACGCCATCCTCGTCCTGGACAAGACCACGTTCTACGCCCGCAGCGGTGGTCAGATCGGCGACGCCGGCACCATCGAGTGCGGCGGCTTCACGTTCCAGGTCGACGACACCGTCAAGTCCGAGAACGGCGTTTATCTCCACAGCGGTACTGTTGTGGAAGGCATCGCCAAAGCCGGCGAAGAAGTCGAGGTCAAGATCGACGCCGACCGTCGCCGCTCCATCATGCGCAACCACACGGCAGCCCACCTGCTGCAGGCCGCTCTCCGGGAAGTCCTCGGCAGCCATGTCGAGCAGGCCGGTCAGCTGGTCAGCGACACCGTCTGCCGCTTCGACTTCAACCATCCGGCAGCCATGACCTCCGACGAACTGAAGGCGGTCGAGGCCAGAGTCAACGAAGTCATCCTTCAGAACATCCCCGTCGAGACGAAAGTCATGAGCATCGATGAGGCCAAGAACCTCGGCGCCATGATGCTCTTCGGCGAGAAATACGGCGAAACCGTCCGTGTCGTCTGCGTCGAGGACTTCTCCAAGGAGTTCTGCGGCGGCACCCACGTCCCGTCCACCGCTTCCCTCGGTCTGTTCAAGATCGTCTCCGAATCCTCTGTCGCTGCAGGCGTCCGAAGAATCGAAGCCGTCACCGGTACGAACCTTCTCCGGTACATCGAAGAGAAGGATGCGCTCATCGCCAAAGCTGCCGCGGCCATGAAGTCCAACCAGAACGACATCGACCGCAAAGCCTCCCAGCTCATGGCGGAACTCAAGGCCTCCGAAAAGAAGGTCGAAGAGCTGGGCAAGGAGCTGGCTGCCAACGCCGCCAAAGACATGATGGGTGACGCCGTCGACCTCGGCTCCGTCAAACTCATCTGCTCCAAGGTGGAAGGCGTCCAGGGCGGCGAGCTTCGCAACATGGCAGACTCCGCCAAGGAGAGCGGTGCCGACCTCGTCGTCGTCTTCGCAACCGTCAACGGCGAAAAGTGCAACTTTGCCTGTGCCTGCGGCCCCGACGCCGTGAAGGCCGGTGCCCATGCGGGCAACATCGTCCGCGAAGTCGCGAAAGTCGCCGGTGGTTCCGGCGGCGGCAAGCCGGACAGCGCCATGGCCGGCGGTAAAGATGTTTCCAAAGTCGATGACGCTCTGACCGCTGCCGCGGACATCGTCAAAGGCATGCTGAAATAAGAAAGGAGTGCCACTATGGCAGACTGCATTTTCTGCAAGATCGCCGCGGGAGAGATCCCCAGCACCAAAGTGTACGAAGATGACCTGTGCCTCGCGTTCCGGGACCTCAACCCCCAGGCGCCGACCCACATCCTGGTCATCCCGAAAGACCACATCCAGTCCGTCGATGAGATCGACGCATCCAACGAAGCGGTCGTCGGCCACATCTTCTCCGTCATTGCCAAAGTGGCAAAGGACGAGGGCCTCGACAAGGGTTACCGCGTCGTCTCCAACATCGGTGAACAGGGTCAGCAGACCGTACCGCACCTGCATTTCCACATCATCGGCGGTCGGGACATGACCTGGCCTCCGGGCTGAGCCGGTCTCCAAAACCTCATAGACGACAAGCACTCGAAACGTCCTTCCGGGTGCTTTTTTGTGGGCGATTTATGGGGCAGTTGACCGTTCGCCGGCCAAAAACGCGACCATAACGACCGTTCGCCCGCCGAAATCGACCGCTCACTCGGAACAACCCGTTTCGAGGGGGCGTTTTCTGGTATGGTGGAGCCGAGGTGATCATATGGAAAAACCCATGTTTTATTTCGGAAGCTGTTACCTGTGGACGCTCATGGTCCTGTCCCTGACCGGGATGGGCATGGCGGTCGGACTGATGGTGGCGACGGTGCCGGTCTGCATCTTTCTCATCGACCGGCTGCGCCGCCCGGTGCAGGGGAAACAGAAACTCAAATTCTTCCTGGCGGCCGGGGCCATCGTGCTGGTGGCGTGCATCGCGTTCCTCCTGCAGACGATGCTCGTGTACCGCCCCGCCCTGTCCCATGCCGGGGAGGAGGTCAGCGACACGTTCCTCGTGACGGAAGTACTGAACGACAGCGCCTCCGGCGCGCACCGGTGTGTTGTGCTTGTGGAGGGCCGGGAGCCGGTGCGCCGCCTGCGACTGTCGTCGGACACTTATGAGCCCCGGGTGGGCGATGTGTTCCGCGGCACGCTGCAGCTGAAAGCCCTCGGCGAGCAGAACCCGGCGGTGGCCCGGTACTACAAGTCCCGGGGCCTGTACCTCGGGGCGACCAGCAGCGGGCGGATCGACGCCGACCCGCTGGATGAGACCGAGGCCCGGGGCGACGTGACGGTCCCGCCGGTCCGGCTCGCCTGGTGGACGCTGCGCATCCGACTCACGACACTCCGGGAGACCCTGACCGGCCGCATCGAAGAGTGGCTGCCGCCGGAGGAAGCCGGTGTGCTCGAAGGCATGCTGGTGGGGGACAAGACGGACATCGGGCCGGACACGAACACCGCGTTCCAGAGGGCCGGCGTCCTGCACCTGTTCGCGGTCTCCGGGTTCCATGTCTCTCTGTGGACGATGCTCGTCTACAAGATCCTCCTGCACTTCGGAGCGGGACGGAAGACGGCCTCCGGCGGCGCCATCCTGTTTCTCTTCCTCTTCGTGGCCCTCACCGGGTTCCCCCGGAGCGCGGTCCGCGCGGGCATCATGCTGGGCGTCTTCTTCCTGAGCCGCATGTTCGTCCGCTCGTCCGAGCCGCTGAACGCCCTCGGGGTGGCGGTGCTGGTCATCGTGCTGCCGAACCCGTTCTACGCGGGGGACACCGGTGTGCTTCTGTCCTATGCCGCCACCCTCGGCATCCTGTCCTGGTACCCGTCGCTGTCGGGAGCGCTGCGGGAGTACCTGATGGAGCGGATCCACAACTACAAGCTGCGCAAACGCGTCGAGTCCCCGCTGGCCGTGCTCCTGGTTTCTCTCTGCAGTTTCGTGTTCACGCTTCCGGTCATGGTCCTGACCTTCGGCAACGTGTCTCTCGTCACACTCCTCAGCAACCTGCTGGTGTCGTCGGCCTCTTCCGCCGCCATCCTGCTGACCGGTCTCGGGTCCCTGGTGGCGCCGGTGCCGGGACTTTCGCTCCTGTGTCCCTGGTGCTTCCTCGGCGCCGGCGTGCTGGCCCGGTTCATGGTTTCCGCCTGCTCGGTCCTCGCCGGACTGCCGCTCAGCTACATCTCCCTGTCCGGGAGAGGCTTCGGCCTGGGCCTTGCCGGCGCTTTGCTGGTGGCGGTCGCCGGGTTCATCCTGTACGGGTCTCTGCAGGAGAGAGGACTCATCCGGGTGACCGCACTGCTGTCCGTCATCGTGCTCCTGGGGTCCGTCTTCACGGAGACCGCCCTGAACCGGAACGTGACCCAGGTCGTGTTCCCGGATGTGGAGGGGTCCTGCGCGGTGGTCATCCATCGCCACGGAGCGGCCATCATCGGCTGCGGCAGCGACGAGTACGGGACGGAACAGGCGCTGAAAGACCTCTTCCAGCGGGAAGGGGTGACGAAGGTCTCCGCGCTGGTCGTGCCCCGGGAGTCAAAGACGGAGGCCGGAGCGGTGAAAGCGGTCCGGGAGACCTTCGAGCCGGAGGTGTACCTGTCCCCGGAGACCTTCGCGGGGCCGGCGGAACAGGTCATCGACCTGTGGCCGGAGGTGACCCTCCACCTGTACCGGCAGGGGACCGATTATCCCGCCGCCCGGCTCGAAGTCCAGGGGGTGGACAGCCTCCTCCTGTTCCGTCCCACCGTGAAGACGGAAGCGCTGCCGCCGGAGGCCCGTTCCGCGGCGATCTGTTATCTTCGGGGAAAACGTTCGGAAGGTTTGAAGTTGCCGACATCTTCGTATATAATTGTATCCGGTGAATCGGGCGAAGTTGACGCCCGCGTCTCAAAGGGACGGTTCCGGCTCTACCGCCGGTGAATCGCCAGAACGTAAGGAGAATGTCCTTGAAACTGAACGAAAAGACCCTGTGGAAGAACATCAAGTCACAGGAATTCCTGCCCGTTTACCTCATCCGGGGGAACGAGCCCTACCTCAAACTCAAATATGCGAACCTTCTGGCTGACAGCGTCGTACCTGCCGGCCTGGAAGTGTTCAACTACCATAAACTCGACGGCGAGAACGTGACCATGAACGAACTCGTGGAATGTGTGGAGGCCCTGCCCGCTATGTGTGAGCGCACCTGCGTCCTCGTCCACGACCTCGACTTCGAGAAACTCGCCGACCCCGACCGCGATGCACTGGTCGACCTTCTGTCGGACGCCCCGGACACCTGCACGCTCATCTTCTGGCAGGACACCGTCGGGTTCCCCCAGAAGACCAAAAAGATGAAGGAGATGCTGGCGCTCATCGACGAAGTCGGTGCCGTCGCGGACCTCGATGCCCGCACCCGTCAGGATCTCATGAAGTTCGTCGTCTCCGAGTGCAAAAAGGCGGAGCGGGTCATCTCACCCTATACCGCGGAGTACCTTCTCGACAACGTCGGAGAAGACATGGGCAACCTCGTCACAGAGGTCGAAAAGCTCTGCAACTACACCGACCGTGAGATCACCGAAGCGGACGTCGACGCGGTCTGCATCAAGTCTCTGGAAGCCACCGCGTTCCAGATGATCGACGCCCTTCTCGACAACAACTTCGACCGCGTGTTCCAGGCTCTCAGCATCCTCTTCGACATGAAGACGGAGCCCATGATGATCCTCGGCGCGCTGGTCTCCACTTACTCCGACATGTACCGCGCGAAGGTCGTGGCCCACGAGGGCGGCCAGCAGCGGGACCTCAAGAAACTGTTCCCCCAGGCCTACAAGAGCGACTTCAAACTGAAGAACGCGTTCCGCCGGGCCGGACGGTTCTCCATGCCGGCACTCCGGAAGTCCCTCGAACTCCTCGCGGCGGCGGACACCAAACTCAAGAGCACGTCGGAGGACCACCGTACGGTCTTCGAGAAACTGATGATCGAGCTGGCGCTGGCCCGCCGGCAGAAGGCGTGAGCCCATGCTGAAGACCGACAAAGTCATCGTGGTGGAGGGCAAATATGACGCCATCCGCCTCGCCAATATCGTCGACGCCGCCATCCTTCGCACGGAAGGGTTCGGGGTGTTCAAAGACAAAGAGAAACAGGAGCTGCTCCGCACCCTCGGGGAAAAACGGGGACTGCTGGTCCTCACCGACGGGGACTCCGCGGGCATGCTCATCCGAAACTACATCCGCAACATCGTGCCGGCAGAGCAGATCACGGACGTCTATGTCCCGGACCTCTACGGCAAGGAGAAGCGGAAAGACAAGCCCTCGAAAGAGGGGAAACTCGGTGTGGAGGGCATCCCCGATGACATCCTCATCGAAGCGCTGAAGAAGGCCGGTGTGACCGAGGAGGGCGATGTACGTCCCGCCGTTTCGAACGAACGGCTCATCACCCGCATGGACTTCTACCGGGACGGCCTCGCCGGAGGCCCGAACAGCAAAGCGAAACGGCTCGCCCTGCAAAGCGCGCTGGGCCTGCCGGAACGCATGACCGGAAAACAACTGCTCCGGATCATCAACATGATGGTCTCCTATGACGAATACAGAGCCCTCGTCGACTGACTGGAGGTGGCCCGATGACACAACCGAATATCGTGTTGCCGGGTCCCGTGCAGACGGCCCTCGACCTGCTGGAAACGGCCGGCTTTGAGGCCTTCGTCGTCGGCGGCTGCACCCGTGATGCTTTATTGGGCGATGCACCCCACGACTGGGACATCACCACCTCGGCACTGCCGGAGGAGACGCTCTCCGTGTTCTCCGACTACCGGACCATCGAGACCGGCCTGCAGCACGGGACCGTCGCGGTCCTGCTCGATGACATGCTGCTCGAGATCACGACCTACCGGGTCGACGGCACCTATGAAGACTCCCGGCACCCGGACGCGGTCACCTTCACGCGGAGCATCGACGAAGACCTCGCGAGACGGGACTTCACGATGAACGCCATCGCGTACAGTCCGACCCGCGGGTATGAAGACCTCTACGGCGGCGCCTCGGACATCGAGGCACACCTCATCCGCTGTGTGGGAGACCCGGAGACCCGCTTCACGGAAGACGCGCTCCGCATCCTCCGCGCCCTGCGCTTCTCCAGTGTCCTGGGCTTTTCCATCGAAGAACACACCGCGGCGGCCATCCACGCCCTCAAAGACCGCATCCTCTATGTGGCCTGGGAGCGGATCTCCGCCGAACTCTTACAACTGCTCTGCGGCAGGGACGTGTACCGCGTCCTGCAGGACTACCGCGATGTGTTCGCGGTCATCCTCCCGGAACTGGAGCCCTGTTTCGACTTCGAGCAGCACAACCCCTGGCACATCTACGATGTCTACACGCACATCGCGCACTCGGTGGCACACATCGCCCCGGAGCCTGCACTGCGGCTCGCGATGCTCCTCCACGACATCGGCAAACCGGAGACGTTCTTCGCGGACGAGAAGGGCATCGGCCACTTCTACGGACACCCGAAACGGAGCGCCCGGATGGCAAAGGACATCGTCCATCGCCTCAAACTTTCCTCGGCCATGCAGGAGGAAGTGTGCACGCTCGTCGAGTTCCACGACTACCCCGTCGAGGCCACCGAAACGGTGCTCCTGCGGCGGCTCCACAAATTCGGCCCGGAGACCTTCCGGCACCTCCTGCTCGTGAAGCGGGCGGACTGCCTCGCGCAGAACCCGGACAAAACCGCGGAGGAACTTGACAAACTGAGTACAATAGAACATATGCTGGACGTTCTTTTAAAAGAAGAGCCCGTGTTCCGCATCTCGGACCTCGCCGTCGGAGGGGGAGACCTCATCGCCCTCGGCATGGAACCGGGACCGCAGATCGGAGCCCTCCTCGAAGACGTCCTCGACCGGGTCATGGCAGGAAAACTGCCCAACGACCGGGACGCCATCCTGGCGGAGATCACGAACAAAGGAATGACATCATGACGCAGGACAAGATCGACCGCATCAACGAACTCGCCCGCAAGCAGAAGACCGAAGAAGGTCTCACGGACGAGGAACGCCTCGAACAGCAGAGGCTGCGATCCGAATACATCAACTCGATCAAACGGAACCTGTCTCTCCAGCTGGAGAGCACGGTCATCGTGGACGAGAAAGGCAACAAACGGAAAATGCAGAAGAAGGGGAGCAAACGTGTCAAACACTGAGCGCACTCCGCTGGTGGCGGTCGTCGGCCCCACGGCATCGGGCAAAACGGCCCTGGCGGTGGAACTGGCGAAGGCTCTGAACGGAGAGGTCCTCTCCTTCGACTCCATGCAGCTCTACAAAGGCATGGACGTGGCCACCGCGAAACCGACGGCAGACGAGATGCAGGGCATCCCGCACCACCTCATCGATGTGGTGGACCCGTCGAAGACCTACAGCGTCGCCCGTTTCCAGGAAGACGCCGCCCGCATCATCGCGGACATCCGCTCCCGGGGGAAGAACGTCATCCTCGTCGGCGGCACCGGCCTCTACCTCGACTCCTTCATCGAGAACCTGCAGTTCCTCGACACGGGGGACGCCACCGAGGTCCGTGCCCGGCTGAAGACCGAACTCGAGTCGGAGGGCCCTGAGGCGATGCACGCCCGGCTCCTCACCATCGACCCCGAATATGCGGAAAAACTGCACCCGAACAATACGGGCAGAGTTCTCCGTGCTCTTGAAATTTACGAGCTGACGGGGTACACTATGACAAATCAAATCGCCCAGTCCCGCCGGGAACCCGGCCGCTACGACGTCTGTTACATCGGCCTCACGGCGGAGGATCGGGACTACCTCTATGAACGCATCAACCTCCGGGTCGACCGGATGGTCGAAAACGGTCTTCTCGATGAGGCGAGACAGTGGCTGGAAGAACGACCCGGCGCCACCGCGGCCCAGGCCATCGGCATCAAGGAGATGCTGCCGTACCTCGCAGGGGAAGACACTCTCGAAAACTGTACCGAGAAACTGAAGGCGGACACCCGCCATTACGCGAAACGCCAGCTCACCTGGTTCCGCCGGAACCCGGACGTGCACTGGCTCTTCATTGATCAAACACCGGACCTTGCGGCACTGACCGCGGAGGCCCTTGCCATCATCGACGAGGAGGGGATCTTTTGAACGAACGAACCAAACAGCAGCTCTGGCGGCTCCTTTTACTGGGCCTTTCCGTGCTGGTCCTCGTCTATTTCGTCTACCAGTTCTATCAGGCGGCCCACGAACCGGTCCGGACCGAAGTGGCCCGGCAGTCGACCGTAAAGGATACCGTCGACACCGACCTGTTCGTCGTCCGGGACGAGAGTTTCCTTGAGACGAGCTCGACCGGCATCCTCATCCCGCTGGTCCCGTCCGGGTCCCGCGTGGCGGCCGGGGAAGGCGTCGTCGCCATCTTCGAGAACGAAGATGCCGCGTCCCGCTACGCCGAGCTGAACCGGGTCGAAGTGAACCTCGCCCGGTATGACCGCCTCAACCAGCAGAGAGGCAACTCTGCCGTCAACCTGACCGCTCTCGGAAAGCGGATCTCGCAGGACGTCATCGACCTGGCGGAACTCGTCGATAACAGAGACCTCACCGACATGCAGGAGCAGGTCTACGACGTGCGCGACCAGATCCTCGCGCGGCAGATCGCCACCGGAGAGACCGTCGCCCTCGACAACAAAGTGACCGAACTCACGAGCCGGCAGAAGGCCCTGTCCAACAAGTCCGCCGGTTACGACACGCTGGAGTCCAAAAACTCCGGGTTCTTCATCGACAGCGTCGATGGTTACGAGCTTGCAACAAAATACGACAAGGTCTCCAAACTGACCCCGGAGGAGATCGAAAAGCTCCTGAAGTCCGACCCCGCCGACGTCTCCGACAAGGTCATCGGCAAGGTCTCCACCAACTTCGACTGGTACCTGCTCTGCTCCCTCGACACCGACAAGGCGAAGAGCCTGAAGAAGGGCGACACCGTGACCATCGACCTGCCGTATTCGGCGGTCCGCTCTGTCACGGCGACCGTGTCCTCGAAGAGCAAGGCAGATAAGAAAGACCGTGTGGCCGTCGTGTTCAAGTGTAACCGCATGAATGCGTACATCGCCTCACTGCGCAAGGAGGAGGGACAGATCATCCTCCACACCTACACCGGACTGAAAATCCCGACCGATGCCATTCGCACGGCAGCCGGCGGCAAGGAAGGCGTCTATGTCCTCGAGGGCAACATCGCCAAGTTCAAGCAGCTGAGAACGGTCTATACCGAAGACGATTACATCATTTCCAGTGAGACCCCGCAGGAAGGGGAAACGGGTGAGTTCGTGTCGCTGTACGACGCGGTCATCCTGGGAGGCAAAGACTTATATGACGGAAAGATCCTTGACTGAGTACCGGGAAGCCCGGTGCCACGACATCGAAGAGAACATCAAAGAGATCCGCGACAACATCGCGGAGGCGGCCATCAAGAGCGGCCGGAACCCTGAAGACGTGCACCTGATGGCGGTCACCAAAACAGTGGAACCGTACTTCATCAACCACGCGCTCCACTGCGGCATCGACCTCATCGGTGAGAACCGGGTCCAGGAGTTCCTCGGCAAGAAACCGGAGCTCGACCTCGACGGCGTCGACTGCCACCTCATCGGCCATCTGCAGACCAACAAGGTCCGGCAGATCGTCGGCGAAGTCTCCACCATCCAGTCCGTGGACAGCCTCAAAGTGGCGAAGGAGATCTCCAAACAGTCCGTGAAAAACGACCTCGTGACGAAGATCCTCCTCGAAGTCAATGTCGGGGAAGAGGAGTCCAAAAGCGGCATGCCCTACGAGGCGGTGGCGGACCTCCTGCCGGAGATCGCAGCCCTTCCTGGCCTGTCCGTAGAGGGCTTCATGGCCATCCCGCCCATCTGTGAAGACGATGTTATCCTTCGAGGCTATTTTTCGAAAATGAATCAACTCTATGTTGACATGAAGGATAAAAATATAGATAATATTAATATCAATACCCTCTCAATGGGCATGTCTGCCGATTACGTGCAGGCAATACTTGAGGGTTCTACCTTGGTAAGAGTCGGCTCCAGCCTGTTCGGAGCCAGAGTTTACTGATATCCGGAGGAAGATTTGAAATGGCTAATTTTTTAGATAACATCAAACGCATCACCGGTTTTGAACCGGAGGACGATGATTTCGAATACGACATCGACCTGGACGAAGAGTTCGAGGAAGAGGAAGAAGAGGAGTATACTCCCGTCAGACAGCAGCCCGCTGCTCCCGCCGCCGCTCCTTCGTCCCAGGCCAAGAGAGGAAATGTGGTCAACATGCCTTCGAAAACCACGATGCAGGTCGTTCTTGCAAAGCCCGAGCGCTTTGAAGATGCCAGCGCCATCGCCGACCATCTCAACGAGAAGAGAACGGTCGTCCTGAACCTCGAAGCCGCCAACAGAGACGTTGCCCGCAGACTCATCGACTTCCTGTCCGGTGTCGCTTATGCCAACGCCGGCATGCTCAAGAGAGTTGCCAACAGCACGTTCATCATCACTCCCTACAACGTCAATGTGACGGGAGACCTGCTCGATGAACTTGAGAGCAACGGCATGTTCTTCTCGGGCCAGTAATCAATCAGATCGATTCTACAGCATGGGCACACCATCTTCGGGGTGCCCATCTTTTACGAAAGGTGAATGAAAATGCTTACACCCAAGGATCTTCGGAACCATCAATTCCAGATGTCCGGCCGCAACGGTTACCTTGCCGCCGATGTCGACGATTACATGGATGAAGTCTACAATTCCTACGATCAGATGTTCCGCGAGAACGCGGAGATCGTCCGTAAACTCCAGGTCCTGGCTGACCGTCTCGCCAAGTATAAGGACGATGAGGAGAACATCCGGAACGCGCTCGTCGAAGCACAGCGCATGAAGAACTCCATCATCGTGGAGGCACAGCAGAAGGCCCAGGGCCAGCTGTCCGAGACGGAGGAGAAGATCCGCGCCGCCAGAGAGTCCGTCGACGCCCAGTCCGGTGAGATCCTCGACAAGGCTCGTGTCGAGGCCGACGAGATCCTGAAAGATGCCCGCGCCGAAGCTGCGGAGATCATCGAGCGCGCCAACAAGAAAGCAACGGACCTTCTTGCCACCGCCGACGCCATCTATGAAGAGAAAGTCGGCTCCGTCGCGGAAGAAGCGGCGAAGCAGGAAGCGTACCTCGAAAAGGTCAAGGTCGAATCCGCCAAGATCCGCAAGCAGCTCTCCGACACCTATCAGATGCAGATGGAACTCCTTTCATTCGCACCGGACTTCACCTCCGAAGTCGAGCATGTCGAACTGCCGGAAGAGGCGGAAGAGGCTCCGGTCGAGGAGACCTTCGTCACCGGCGAAGAAGTCCTCGGCGAACGCAACTACCAGGAGACGCAGGAGCGCCTTGAGGCAGAAGCCAAGGCTCCGGTCGAAGAGGCCCCGGTCATCTTCGCGGCTCCGGAAGAAGAAGCGGAACCGGAAGTCATCGAAGAGCCGGAAGAAGAACCGGCTGCCGAACCGGTCGCAGAGCCGGCCCCCGCACCGGTCGTCGAAGAAGACGACGATGACGGCTTCGGAGACATCGACAAATACCTCGCCGGCAACAGCTATGAGGACCTCAATGACGGAAACAAGTACTTCAAGTAAGCGAAGCCTTCCGACATTCATCGGTTGTTTTCTCGTTATGGTGGTGCTGGTCGTCATCGACCAGTGGACCAAAGTCCTGGTCCTGCGGGACCTCGCCGGAGGGAAGGTGATCACACCGCTGCCCGGCATCCTGCAGTTCCGGTACGTGGAGAACACCGGCGCCGCGTTCAGCGTGCTGTCCGGCCGGACCCTGTTCCTGTCGGTCATTACCGCGCTGGTGCTGTGCATCGCCATCGTGCTGCTCGCCCTCGGGAAGATCCCGGGAACGCTCAACCAGATCGCTGTCTGGCTGATGGTCACCGGTGGAGCAGGGAACCTCATCGACCGGGTCTTCCGCCACTATGTGGTCGATTTCATCGAAGTATTATTTACAGAATTTGCAGTCTTTAACTTTGCGGACTGTTGTGTTACTATAGGTGCTGTCATTCTGATCCTTTCGACGATCATCTCGTTCGTGAAGGACATGAGGAGCAGCGAAGACTAGGAGCTTTTTTGGTATGCCGGAACAGAACGTACGCATCGTCGTCTCTCCTGAGCAGGAGGGGCAGCGCATCGACGTCCTGGTGTCGGAGTCCGTTTCCGACCTGACCCGAAGCGGCGCCCAGAAACTTCTGGCCTATGGAAACATCACAGTCAATGAAAAAACAGCCGGAAAGTCCTTCAAGGTGAAGTCCGGCGATATCGTTGCAATCAATATTCCTGCACCTCTTTCTATTCAGGCAGAGGCGCAGGATATTCCTTTATCTGTGGTCTATGAGGACGATGACCTGCTGGTCGTGGACAAGCCGAAGGGCATGGTCGTCCACCCGGCGCCGGGCAACCCCGACGGGACCCTCGTCAACGCTCTTCTGTACCACTGCGGAGACAGCCTGTCCGGCATCAACGGAGAAGTCCGTCCGGGCATCGTCCACCGCATCGACAAAGACACCAGCGGGCTGCTGGTCGTGGCGAAGAACGACTTTGCCCATGTGGAACTGCAAAAGCAGATCCAGGCCCACAGCTTCACCCGGGAATACCGGGCGGTGGTACACGGGAACTTCAAAGAGGATTCCGGGACCATCGACGCGCCCATCGGACGCAACCCGAAGGACCGCAAGAAAATGGCGGTCACCACCCAGCACTCGAGAGAGGCGGTCACGCACTTCGAAGTTCTCGAGCGGTTCCGGGACTACACGTACATCAAGTGTATCCTGGAGACGGGGCGGACCCATCAGATCCGCGTCCATATGGCCTACAAAGGCCACCCCGTGGCGGGCGACCCTGTGTACGGTCCGTCCAACACCCCGAAGAGCCTGCAGGGCCAGTGCCTGCACGCAGGTCTCATCGGATTCATCCATCCGCGCACCGGCGAGTACATGGAATTCACGTCGGAGCTGCCGGAAGTCTTTCAAAAATTTTTGTGTGGGCTCGAAAGTACCCGCAGAGAATAAATTCTGGAGGAAAACACCGTGGACAAGAAATTGAAACGCGAATTAGAAATGCAGGCGATCCGCATTCGCATGGATGTCATCAAAGGCACGTTCAATGCGAAGTCCGGCCATCCGGGCGGCTCTCTGTCCATCTCGGACATCATGGCGTACCTGTATTTCCACAAAATGAATGTGGACCCGCAGAACCCCGACTGGGAAGACCGGGACCGCTTCGTCCTGTCGAAGGGCCACACCGCACCGGCTCTTTACGGCGCACTGGCACTGAAAGGATTCTTTCCGGAGTCTGAGATCGAACGTCTTCGGAAACCGACCTCCTATCTGCAGGGCCATCCGAGCCTTCGGCTGACCCCCGGCGTCGACATGAGCACCGGTTCTCTGGGTCAGGGCATCTCCGCAGCGGTCGGTATGGCGCTCGCTGCCAAACTCAAGAACAAGGACTATCAGGTCTACACCATCCTCGGCGACGGTGAGATCCAGGAAGGTCAGGTCTGGGAAGCTGCCATGTTCGCGGCTGCCAAGAAGCTTGACAACCTGGTCGCTGTGGTCGACAACAACAACCTCCAGATCGACGGTACCATCGAAGAGGTCAACTCTCCGTACCCCATCGACAAGAAGTTCGAAGCCTTCGGCTGGAACGTCATCAACTGCGACGGCCACGACTTCGACGAGATCGACGCGGCGTTCACGTTCGCGGACAAGAAGAATGGCAAACCCTCCGTCATCATCGCAAAGACCGTCAAGGGCAAAGGCGTTTCCTACATGGAATACGCTGTGGAATGGCACGGCAAGGCTCCCCAGCAGGAGGAGTATGATGAGGCGATGAACGAACTTCAGGATCGGCTCACCGAGCTCGAGACCCTGGCGGCACAGGAATAAGGAGGGAAGAACCATGGCAGATATCATCACCAAAGCAACCCGCATCGGTTACGCAGAAGGCCTTCTGTACCTCGGTGAGACCGATGAGAAAGTCGTGGTCCTTGACGCCGACCTCGCCGGCGCCACCCAGACCGCCAAGTTCAAGCAGAAACACCCCGACCGCTTCTTCGACTGCGGTATCGCCGAGCAGAACATGATCGGCATCGCGTCCGGCCTGAGCCTTTCCGGCTTCACCGTCTTCGCGAGCTCCTTTGCCATGTTCGCGTCGGGTCGTGCCTTCGAGCAGATCCGCAACTCGGTCGGCTATCCGCACCTGAACGTCAAGATCGGCGCCACCCATGCCGGTATCTCCGTCGGTGAAGACGGCGCATCCCACCAGTGCAACGAGGACATCGCCCTCATGCGCTCCATCCCCGGCATGACCATCATCAACCCGGCCGATGCCGTCGAAGCCAAGGCTGCGACCATCGCCGCCGCGAAGTATGACGGTCCGGTCTACATGCGATTCGGGCGCCTCGCCGTCCCGGTCATCTTCGACCGCGACTACAAGTTCGAGTGGGGCAAGGCCCAGGTCCTGACCGAAGGCAACGACGTTGCCATCATGGCCACCGGCCTCATGGTCAACGAAGCGCTGATGGCTGCGGAACAACTGAAGAATGACGGCATTTCCGCCCGCGTCATCAACATCCACACCATAAAACCCCTCGATGAGGAGTGCGTCATCAACGCGGCCCGTGATTGCGGCTGTGTCGTGACGGCAGAAGAGCACAATGTCATCGGCGGCCTCGGCGGCGCGGTCTGTGAGACCCTCTCTGAAAACTGCCCGACCCCGGTCGTGCGCGTCGGTGTCGACGACGAATTCGGCCGCTCCGGTCCCGCCGTCGAACTGCTCCACCTCTACGGCCTCGACGCTGCCCATATCGTCGAAGCTTCGAAAAAAGCGATCACGCTGAAATAACGAGTATCCAGTCACGCCCCCTGCGGATTCCGCGGGGGGCATTTGTTAAAAAAAAAGAGACAAAGGAATGCTATATGTTCATAAAGAGTTGTTTTTTTGTCCGAACAAACCCTCTTATAATGATATTAGGATTGTGACATAAGTTACACAAGGGGAGGGTTTATATGCATGACTTGAAGCATACGTTATTTTTTGAGACATTGCTGGAGGAACCGTTCAACGATCTGGTCAAGCAGGCAGTGGAGGATGGAGATGTGGCACTGGGTTACAACTGCTACTACATCCCGGAGACCCTGCTGAACCTGCCGGGCTGTTTCTCCTCCCGGCTCAGAGCGCCGAACTGCGCGGCAACGCCCATCGGCGACTACTACCTGACCAACCGGAACTGTCCGTACTCCCGTGCCATCCTCGAACGCGCGGTGGAGGGGAGCTACAACTATCTGTCCGCGCTCTTCGGCGCGGAGGCCTGTTCCGCGATGGAACGGATGGAGGAGCACTTCGAGCAGATCCATCCGGTCAAGCACGACCCCTTCGTGACGACCATCATCGACGCACCGCTGAAGAGCGACCGTGCCGCCCTCGTCTATTACATGAACGAGCTGCGGGACAAAGTGGTCGCGAAGATTGCCGAACTGGGCGTCGACACGTCAGACGACGCTCTGATGGCCGCCATCGAAGACCACAATGAAGTCAGCGCGATCATCACGGAGATCGGCGACTTCCGGAAACTGGACAACCCGACCGTGACGGGCTATGAGTTCCATGTCATCCAGCTCGTCAGTGAGGTCTGCCCGCACAAACTGATCCTGCCGTACCTGAAGGAGACGCTCGAGGAGATCCGCGAGCGGACTCCGGACGCGAAACCGGATTTCCGTGCCCGCGTCATCGTGGCCGGCTCGGAGATCGACGACCCGGAATTCACGAAGCTTCTGGAGTTCTGCGGCGCCCGCGTCGTGGGAGACCGCTACTGCTTCGGTGCGAAACCGGGCAGAGAGCCGATCGAAATCAGAGATGGTGAATCGCCATTCGAAGCCATCTGTCGCCACTACCTCGAGACCAACCTCTGTGCGCGATTCATGTCGGAAGACAAGATCGACCAGCGGACCGATGTGCTCGAGGCCATGGTGAAGGAGTACAAGGCCGACGGCGTCATCATCGAGAGCATGAAGTTCTGCGAGTTCTGGAGCTATGAGAAGGTCCTGGCGTCCCACATCCTCACCCAGGAGCGGGGCATCCCGACCTGCCAGATCGAGAAGGACTACACGCTGACCGGCGCCGGACAGCTGCGGACCCGGTTCCAGGCATTCGTGGAAGGCCTGGAGATCAAGAAACTCGACACAGCCGGAAAGGGGGCGTAACGATGAAAGAGAAGATCATTTCGTTTATCGATCAGAAACTGCAGCGCTTCGACCCCATCTGGCTCGCGGAGAACGGAAAGGGCGGACAGCGCACCCGCTACCGCGATGACGGTTCCGGCATTGCCCGCTACCGGGAATGGCGCGGCGTAGAGGACACGTTCCAGGACTATACCGCCTGGCTCAAGAACCTCGGCTACATGGGTGCCATGGTGGCGAGAGACCCCGTCAAAGTCCTGAAGGGCATCTGGGAGTACCGCTGGATGGGCTCGTTCCTCGCGTCCTTCGCGTTCGTCGACCGCATCTATGAAGGGTACCGGGGGAGAGAACTGGACATCGCCAACATCCACGGCAATGCCATCGTCCGCATCCTGACCCTGCGCATCGGTCTCATTCTGCACAACGACGCCCGTCTCGGCGGCGGTGAGATGACCGACAAGATGATCGGCCTCGACGAGACTATCCCGCCGCTCTTCACGGCCGGCTTCCCGACCCTGAATGCGGAACCTATGCAGACCATGCCGGAGTTCGTCGTCTGTGACGTCGACCAGCACCTCGACCCGTACTATATCGATGTGGCGGAGTCCTACGGTCTGGCCCCGGACGTCTGCTCCCGCTGTTCCGCGGAGACCGGCGTTGCCATCGACGACGCCTTCCCGGTGTTCGGCAAACTGGTCCTTTCCACGAACCAGCCCTGTAACGCGTCTGAAGCGACGTCCATGTTCCAGCGCCGCCGGTTCCATCAGAAGGGCATCGAGGATTACCCGTTCGTCTTCGCGATGCAGCACAACACGAAGAACGGCAACGACTATTCGAAGGAAGAACTGCGTCAGGCCATCCAGAAGATCGAAGAGGTCTATGACGTCAAATACGACTGGAACGCGCTGTTCGAAAAGGCAAAGAACATGAACCACCAGAACCAGATCGAACTGGAGAAGTGGGAGATCTTCGCGACGCCGTTCTCGCCGCTGTCCGGCATCAACGAGTCTCTGTACAAGCTCGTCGAATGGGCGCTGGTCAACGGTCATGACGAATACTTCAACGAGATCGACGACAAGGTCATCGGCATCATGCGGCAGGCGGTCAAAGACCAGTACCTGCCCTACAAGGGCAAGACCCGCCACAGAGCGTTCCTCTGGGGTCCTTCGGCGATGTACTACACCGACTTCCCGACCTGGGCGCAAAACTGCTGGGGCATCGACATCGTGCTCAACATGGACTCGACCATGGGTCATAACATGATCAACACGGAAGATCCGGAACAGGCGCTGACCGACCTTGCGAAGTTCTCGGAAAAAGGCGTCATGCGGCACCATGCCGTCGGCGGCTGGGACAACGTCAACGCCGTCTGGGAGTGGGCGAACCGGCTCAACTGTGACATGGTCATCTGCAACGACAACGTCGCCTGCAAAGGCATGAACGGTGTCCATGCGCTGCTCGAAGAGCAGGCGCAGCAGCTCGGCTTCAAGTTCGTGTTCCTGCCCCATGACCTCGAGGACTGCCGGACCATCCCGCGCAAGGAGATCCGCAAGGCGATCAACGACTACATGTCGATCGTCCTGAACGAAGAACCGCTCGACGCGACCCTCGTCGATTTCGACGACGCGGAAGCCTGGTAAGGAGGAAGGAACCATGAAGAAACTGATCAGCTTTGTGTTCAGGCTGGTGAAGCGTATCATCAAGATCGGCGTGCTCCTGTTCGTGGTCACCTTCGGCATCTACATGTCGAACGCGGAGAACAAACTCATCTACGATGTGGTCCGTCCGCTGCTGAACAAGCACTACGACAACCAGGCCCGCGACAGGCGGATCTGAGAAGAATCTAACGGCCGTCTCAGGACGGCCGTTTCTTTTGAAAAAGTCCTTGATTTTATGCTTCGTTTCCCTTATAATAATGTCCGTTGCACATCGGGGTGTGGCGAAGTTTGGTATCGCGCTTGCTTCGGGAGCAAGAGGCCTCGGGTTCAAGTCCCGACACTCCGACCACGAAAAGAAACAGCCGTCTTTCAAGACGGCTGTTTCTTTTTGCTTTCGAAGGAAGGGATTCGAACCCTTGGGCCACGGCGTCAGAAAACAGTCCGGTGGACTGTTTTCCGCTGTGGGAGCTGCGGCAGCAGCTCGGTGCGGTTTGCGAAGCAAAACGCGTCGAGTCCCGACACTCCGACCACGAAGAAACCTACAACTACTGAGGTTGTAGGTTTCTTTTTTTATTTGCCCCAAAATAATGCCCCATTAACACGAGAAAAGTCCGATTAATGGATTGAGATATTATCTTGAAATCTCTTATAATGGATTTGTATTTCTATTCACGAGGACGTGACCATATGATAACGGCAGAACAAAAATCAGCGCTTAGAGATTTCGTCAAACGTTGGAAAGGACGAGGTTACGAAAAAGGCGACACTCAGCAGTTCTGGTTACAGTTGCTAGGTGCAATTGGCTATGAGCATAAGGACTCTGTGCTCTTTGAGCATCACCTAACCAGTGGTGGTTACATCGATGCTTGGCTTCGAGAATCGAACATTATGGTCGAGCAGAAAGCCATGACCGTAGACCTTGACAAGCCAGAACTTCGCCAAGGTGTTATGAAAACGCCTTTCAAACAAGTGCTGGACTATGCCGAGAACGTACCTCTCGCAATGCAGCCTTCGTTCCTTGTGACCTGTAATTTCAAGACCTTCCGCGTCTATGATCGCAACAAGTACGACAAAGCCGTTCTGGAAGAAAACGCGTTTGAGTTTTCGCTTGAGGACCTTATCAATCATCCTGATTATCTTAACTTTATTCTGGATCCTGCAAACAGCCGCTTGGAAAAAGAAAAAGCTGTCTCTATTAAAGCCGGTGAGCTCATCGGTCAGCTTTATGACAAGTTGCGTGAAGGCTATATCAATCCGGATAGCCCCGAGGCGATGCACGCGCTTAATGTTCTCTGCGTTCGTCTAGTTTTCTGCCTCTACTGTGAAGACGCTGATCTCTTTGTGAAGGACTCCTTCCTGAACTACTTGAAAGGCGTAGCTCCCAGTGACGTCCGCCTTAAACTCAAGCATCTTTTTCACGCATTAGATACACAAAAATCAGAACGAGATCCATATGACACAGGCATCAAAATCTTCCCTTATGTCAATGGAGGTCTCTTCCGAGAAGAAATCGAGATACCGAATTTCACACAAGAAATCTTAGACTTTTTGCTGAATAAAGTCGCTGCTCCAGTGGACTGGAGTCAGATCAGCCCCACCATTTTCGGTGGCATTTTCGAGTCTACGTTGAATCCGGAAACTCGTCGGTCTGGTGGTATGCACTATACATCACCAGAGAACATTCATAAAGTAATCGACCCACTGTTCCTCAACGACCTAAAAGCTGAATTTCAAGCGATTCAGGAAAATGAAGACCTCACCCCTCGCCAAAAGAAAAATCGATTCTCTAAGTTCCACAAAAAGCTGTGCGGGCTCACGTTTTTCGATCCCGCCTGTGGGTCTGGCAACTTCCTCACAGAGACATACCTATGTCTTCGAAAGTTAGAAGACCGAGTATTAGATGAACTGAAAGGTGGACAAATAGAGTTTGGAGCCAAGGAAGATGAGGAGAGCGGCGAGCGCATTTCACTGAACCAATTTTATGGTATTGAAATTAACGACTTTGCCGTTGCAGTTGCAGAAACAGCACTGTGGATTTCTCGACTGAAAGCCAACGGTGAGACCATGATGCTCCTTGATCTCCCCGGCGACGACTTCCCATTGAATGAAAGTGCACACATCATTCATGGCAACGCTCTGCGCCTCAACTGGAATGAAATCTTACCTGCTCGCCAGTGCTCATTCATTATGGGAAACCCTCCTTTCATTGGGTACTCGAATCATACTAAGGACCAAGAAGTTGACCGAGCCTCCATTTTCGGCAAGGTAAAAACAGTTGACTATGTAGCTTGTTGGTATTGGAAATCTGCAGAATATATGGGTGACTTACCCATACGTACTGCATTCGTTTCCACCAACTCCATTTGCCAAGGGCAGCAGGTCGAACCCATTTGGAAGCCATTATTTGACAAGGGTTTTCACATTGACTTCGCATGGCCCACTTTCGTCTGGAACAACGATGCATCCGATCAAGCACATGTTCATGTCGTTATCGTTGGTTTTTCTAAACAGAATCAGGTAGAACGAACGCTGTTTGTAAACAACAAGTTCGTGCATCCAAAAAATATTAACGCCTACCTGACTGCTTCACCAAACATATTCATCCAAAAACATTCCAAGCCATTATGCGATGTGCCTCCTATGATTGCAGGCGGAAAACCGAGCGATGGGCAAAACTTACTTATGAATACCACAGAGATGAATGCACTTGTTGATGCATGCCCTGATGCAAAAAAGTGGATAAAACCATTTTCTATGGGTGCCGAATTTATAAAAGGGCAAGACCGATGGTGTTTGTGGCTCGTGGGAATAACCCCCGACGAGCTTGACGCCATGCCACTTGTCAAGGCCCGCGTAGAAGCAGTAAAGGAAATTCGGCTTACAAGCAAGAAAGAGGCAACAAGGAAGAAGGCGAAAACCCCCGAACTCTTCGACGAAGTTCGTCCTCCTAGGGGAAAAAGTTATATTGCAATCCCAAAAGTTTCGTCTGAGCGGCGTAATTATATTCCGATGGGTTTTGTGACAAATGGCATGATACCGGGCGACAAATTGTTCTTCATATCAGATGCAACTTTGTACGTATTTGGTATTCTTATGAGCCAGTTCCACAACGCATGGATGCGGGTGGTCGCAGGCAGGCTCAAAAGCGATTACAGCTATGCCAACACTATCGTCTACAATAATTTTATCTGGCCAGAACCGACCGACGAACAACGACAGGACATCGAAGCGTGTGCGAAGGCCGTGCTCGATGCCCGAGACAATCATCCGGAGGATTCGCTCGCAACGCTCTACGATCCTGACAAGATGCCTGCCGACTTGTTAGAAGCGCACAAGGCACTCGACTCAGCTGTCGAAGCCGCCTATGGTGTAGACTTTCAGGGCGACGAGGAAAAGATTGTTGCACACCTCTTCAAACTTTACGAGGAAGCAACACGGCCTACCTCAAATCCAAAGCCGCTCAAGGTCAAAGTCAAATTGAAAAAGTGAGCCGTTTTAATTAAAACGGCAACGTAAAACCTGTAAATCCCCGCGATCCATATTTCGCGGGGATTCTTTCTTAGTTAGTGATGGTGGATATAAATGAAGGGCAATCAGATATGAAAACAGCCAAGTCGCTTCAAGAGGCTCTAGGGCATTATTCCGTTTGGTTCACGTATGATACATATGCCAGCCTGTTTGATGAACAAAAAAAGTCCTTTGCAAAATCTACGCAGAAGGCGTTCGATAGAGCAATGGATCTGCCCCAGAATGATGCCCCAAAAACCACGGATTAAACACCTATCACAAAACATCCACAGATTTAAAACAAAGCCCCCAAAACTCCCATAGAATTAACCTTAAGAACACAAAACCATTAGAGTGTCCACGGGTTCAAGTCCCGACACTCCGACCACCTTTTGTGCTATACTAATAATTGCATTTTGAACCAAGGAGCGAAACCTATGTTACAGGACAAAACCGTATTGCTGGGCGTCTGCGCCTGCACGCCCGCATACAAGGCGCTGGACCTCATCGCCATGCTGAAACGAAAGGGCGCGGACGTCAAGACCGCCGTCACGGAGAACGGTACCAACATGGTGCCCGTCGCCATGCTCGAGCGCATGTCCGGCAACCCCGTGTCCGTCGAGCAGTTCGGCGGAGAGTACGTCTGGGACCCGGACAAGAAGGCCTGGGGCCGCAACGGCGATGTGCTGGTCATCGCGCCCTGCACCGCCAACATGATCGGTAAGCTGGCGAACGGCATCGCCGACGACTTCATCTCCACGAATACCCTGTCCTTCCCGGGCCCGAAGGTCATCGGCGTCAACATGAACCCGATGCTCTGGCAGAACCCTGCGGTGCAGCGCAATGTCGCGCAGCTGAAAGAGGACGGCTACCTTTTCGTCGATAACGGAAACCCGGAACGCCCGTCCCGCTTCCCGGACCTCGACGCCTCGACTGCGCCAAAGAGGGGTACGTCAACCTGATGGTCGGGTCGAAGAGCGGGGAGAACCGGGGAGACTCCAAAGCCTCCGCCAGAGCCCGCCACGACTTCCTCGACAAGGGATACTACCGCTGCCTCAAGACCGCCATGGCGGAACGCCTTCACGGCACGGTCCTCGACATCTGCTGCGGGGAAGGGTACTACGATGTCCCGTCGCCCGAGACCGTCGACGAACTGCTCGGCTTCGACCTCTCGAAAGAGATGGTGCGCCTCGCCGCGAAGAGGGGAAGAGCGGCAACAACAGGCGGTACATCGCCCTGCACGTTCTTTGTCGGGAACCTCGCGTCCATCCCGGTGGCCGAGTCCTCCGTCGATGTGGCGATGCACCTCTTCGCGCCCTTCCATGAGAAAGAGTTCTTGCGCGTCCTGAAACCGGACGGTGTGCTGTACTCGGTCATCCCCGGGGAGGACCACCTCTTCGAACTCAAGGAAGTCATCTATGACACGCCCTACAAAAACGATGAACAGGCGCCGGAGACCGAAGCGCTGCGCCTCGTCTCCCGCACGAAGGTGTCCGAGACCGTCCGCGTCCCGAAGGAAGACCTCCAGACCCTGTTTTCGATGACGCCGTACTTCTACCGTACATCGCCCGAGGACCGGGGAAAACTCGACTCCGTCGACGGCCTCGACCTGACCGTGGAGTTCGTCATCCTCGAATACCGCCCCTGATGTTGATTAGAACAGACCTCCTGCCCGGAAAGGGCGGGAGGTTTTTTGCGTCGTTTTGCGCGATTTCTGTATGAAAAGTGGAACTTTCCAAAAAATGAGTTGAAAAGCTTTACTGAACAATCGTATAATTCTGATGTGTTGTTCGAACCTCTGACTGTGGTTCGAGAATTATCAAATCTGGAGGCGCAATCACCCATGAACGACTACAAAAACAATTACCCGACTCTCCTCATCCACGGCTTTGCCGGCTGGGGAGAAGATGACGGCATGAGCCGCAACAAGTGGGAGTTCTTCCGCATCTATGACGAGATGTTCGAGCGTGCCCGCAAACTGCCTGACGCAGAGGATGTCCTCTGATCCGGGCAGGCTCTCTTTTCATGTTTGTTGAGTTTACGCTTCTTCGGTGGTCGTGACCGCCGGCTTCTTTTTGCCCTTCCCGTCGAGCAGGATGGAGACGATGACGGCGATGCCGAGAAGGTAGGGGTAGTAGAGGTACGGCATCATGGAGACACTGGAGATGCCCGCAAGGCCCGCCGCGACGAGCAGCTGGGCGCCGTAGGGGATGATGCCCTGGAAGACGCAGGAGATGGTGTCGAGGATGGATGCTGTCTTCTTCGGCTCGATGCCGTACTCCTCGGAGATCTCTTTGGCGATGGGCCCCGCGAGGACGATGGTGACCGTGTTGTTCGCGGTCGCGATGTCGAGGAGACCGGTAAGTCCGGCGATGCCGAACATGCCGCCCTTCTTGCCCTTCGCGGTCTTGTGGATGAACTTCAGGATGGCTTCGAAACCGCCGTTGGCTCTCATGAGAGCGCCGATGGACGCGACGAGCAGCGTGACGATGATGGTCTCGAACATGCCGGAGAGGCCGTCGCCCATGGCGGTGAGCGCCGTCGTGAAGGTCAGGGACTTCGTAAGAAGGCCGACCGCGAAGAACAGGACCGTGCCGCCGCCCAGAACGAAGAACACGTTGACGCCGCAGAGGGCCGCGATGAGGACGACGAAGTACGGGATGGCCTGCCAGATGTTGTACTCGAAGTTGCCGAGGTCGGTGGGCCGATTGCCGATCATGTAGATGATGAACAGCGTGATGAGGGCCGCCGGCAGAGCGATGAGGAAGTTCGTCTTGAACTTGTCTTTCATCTCGACGCCCTGGGTCTTGGTGGCCGCGATGGTCGTGTCGGAAATGAAGGACAGGTTGTCACCGAACATGGCGCCGCCGAGGACGATGCCCGCACAGTAGGGGACACTGAGTCCGGCGCTCTCCGCGAGGGAGACGGCGACCGGGACGAGGACCGTGACCGTGCCGACACTGGTGCCCATGGACATGGAGATGAGGGACGCGATGACGAACATGCCGGGGACCGCCATGCTTCCGGGCAGGAGCTCGAGCAGGAAGTTCGCGGTGCTGGCCGCGCCGCCGGCTGCCTTCGCGATGCCGCCGAACATGCCGGCGAACAGGAAGATGAAGATCATGATGGTGATGTTGTCATCGCCGATGCCCTTCGCGCAGAGGTGGATCTTCTCATCGAAGGTTCGTTTCCGGTCCTGTGCCATGGCGGTGATCCACGCGATGGTGAACGCGAGGACGACAGACATGATGTAGAAACCCATCTGCCCGTCGATGGGGTGGATGTACTCAAAGAAAATGCCGATACCGAGGTACAGCACGAGGAAGACCAGGATGGGCAGGAGCGCCTTGCCGTTGGCCTTCGGTTTGTTGGTTGCGTTAGGTTCCATAAAACTCCTCCGAAACTGTAGATTTCATTCCTATCCACTATAGCACAAAACAGTATTTGGAAAAAGATATCTTTACAAAATAAGAAAAATGTTGGATAACAGGCAGCTTCATGCAGCGTGCCCGCATGCTTCCCGACGGCGAAGACAACCAGTAAGAAGCAACGTAAGAGAGTCTGTCATTTTGGCAGACTCTCTTTCTGTGTTATACTGGACGGCAGAAAGTGAGGGGAACCCATGAACATCTCTGTGTTGACTATTTTCCCGGAAAGCTTCGAGAGCTTTCTGAAGACTCCCGTAGTGGCCCGCGCCATCGACAAGGGGATCGTCTCCATCGACATCGTGGATATCAAGGACTACGCGAAGGGCAGTTTCCGCCACATCGACGACTCTCCCTTCGGCGGGGGAGCGGGCATGGTGATGCGCTGTCAGCCGGTGCTGGACGCGTTGCAGGCGGTCAGAGACCGGGACCCCTCGGGCGATATACGGTCCGTTGCCATGACCCCGGGGGGGAAGCCGTACGATCAGAAGACCGCGCGGCGCTTCGCGGAGCTTTCGCACCTCGTGCTGCTCTGCGGCCACTATGAGGGCATGGACGCCCGCATCTTCGGGAGCATCGACGAGGAGGTCTCCATGGGCGACTACATCCTGACCGGCGGCGAGCTGCCGGCGATGACGGTCATCGACTCGGTCGTGCGGCTGCTGCCCGGCGCCCTGCGCGGGGCCAGCACCGAAGAAGAATCCTTCGAGGACGGGCTCCTCGAATACCCCCAGTACACGCAGCCCCGGGAGTATGACGGGATGTCCGTCCCGGACGTGCTTCTGTCAGGGGACCACGGGCGCATCCGCCGGTACCGGCGGCGGGAAGCCCTGCGGGTCACGAAGGAGCGGAGGCCGGACCTCCTCGAACGGTACATCGCCGACGGGAAACTGACGGAGGAAGAGGCCGAACTTCTGCAGGAACTCGAGGAGGAACGCTGATTTTTCCCTTGAGCGACGGCCCCGGATGTGATACAATACACGGCGAAGAGCAAAGGTGTTCTTTTTCCCGGAAACGGGGAGAAGTCGTCTTTGCTCTTTTTCTCTGCACGGAGGGTCTCCGCTATTGACTTTCTATGCATAAATCATTATTATTTATGCATACATTTTAAAGAACACGCCTGTTTTCGTGAATAATATTCATTTTTGAGTGAATATTATGCGAAAATATGCATAAAATGATGGAAACGTCAACAGAGGAGAAATACACATGGACTTAAAGGGTAGAGACTTTCTGAAACTGCTGGACTTCACACCGGAAGAGATCGGCTATCTCATCGACCTCGCCGCGGACCTGAAGGCCAAGAAAAAGGCCGGCATCCCGCACCGGTACTGCGAGGGCAAGAACATCGCCCTCATCTTCGAAAAGACCAGCACCCGGACCCGCTGCAGCTTTGAAGTGGCTGCCCACGACCTCGGCATGGGGTGCACGTACCTGAACCCGACCGACTCTCAGATCGGGAAGAAGGAGAGCATCGCCGACACGGCCCGCGTGCTGTCCGGCATGTTCGAGGGCATCGAGTACCGCGGCTACGGCCAGGAGATCGTCGAAGAACTCGCGAAGTATTCGAGCGTCCCGGTCTGGAACGGTCTCACCAACGAGTACCACCCGACCCAGATCCTCGCGGACTTCCTGACCATCAAGGAACACTTCGGCCACCTCGAAGGCATCAACTTCGTCTACATGGGCGATGCGCGCTACAACATGGGCAACTCCCTCATGGTCGGTTGCGCCAAGATGGGCCTCAACTTCGTGGCCTGCGCTCCGGCGAAGCGGTACTTCCCGGCGGATGAGCTCGTGAAGACCTGTGAGGAGATCTGCAGGGAGACCGGCGGTTCCGTGAAGTTCATCACCGACCCCATGGAAGCGACGAAGAACGTGGACGTCATCTACACCGACGTCTGGGTCTCCATGGGCGAGCCCATCGAAGTCTGGGCAGAACGCATCCACGACCTGCAGGATTACGCGGTCACGAAGAAGATCATGGACAATGCGGCAGAAGGCGCGGTCTTCATGCACTGCCTGCCCGCGTTCCACGACTGGAAGACCACGATCGGCCGGGAAATGGGCGAGCGCTTCTCCCGTGACAGCATGGAAGTGACGAACGAAGTCTTCGAGTCCGAAGCCTCCATCGTCTTCCAGGAAGCAGAGAACCGTATGCACACCATCAAGGCGGTCATGGCCGCCACCATCGGGGAGATCGACTGACTATGTCTCAATTCCTTAACAGGACCAACACCTCTGCCGGAGGGCAGGGGACCAACATGAAGAAAAAGCGGTACCTCGTCCTCTCGGACGGTACCGTTTATGAGGGCTTTGCGTTCGGGGCCGATGTGTCCGCCATCGGGGAGCTGGTCTTCACGACCGGCATGTGCGGTTACATCGAGACCCTGACCGACCCCAGTTACTATGGACAGATCGTGCTGCAGACCTACCCGCTCATCGGGAACTACGGCATCATCGAGGACGACTTCGAAGGCGACTGTTTCGTCAAGGGGTATGTCGTCCGCGAATGGTGCGAGCAGCCTTCCAATTTCCGTTGCCAGTACACCCTGGATACTTTCCTCAAGGACCGGGGCGTTCCCGGCATTTACGGAGTCGATACACGTGAGATCACGAAGACCATCCGGGAACACGGGGTCATGAACGCCATTCTGTGCGATTCCATCCCCCGCGATCTTTCGGAGGTCTCTTCTTATGTCATCACAGACGCGGTGCCTTCCGTGACCACGAAGGAGAAGAAACTCTATGAAGCGGTCGAAGGCAGTGCCGGGGAAGAGGGCCCCCTCAAGGTGGCGCTCCTCGACTACGGTGCCAAGCGGAACATCATCCGGGAACTCCAGAAGCGGGGTTGCGATGTGGTCGTCCTGCCCGGTACGTCCTCTGCCGATGACGTCCTCGACGAGAACCCCGACGGCATCATGCTGTCGAACGGTCCCGGGGACCCGGCGGACGCCCAGGACCAGATCATGCAGATCGCCAAGCTCCTCGGCATGAAGCCGATCTTTGGCATCTGTCTCGGACACCAGCTGACGGCCATCGCCGCCGGCGCGAAGACCACGAAGCTCAAGTACGGCCACCGGGGCGTCAACCAGCCCTGCCGGGACGTCAAGGGCACCCGGACCTTCATCACGAGCCAGAACCACGGTTACGCCGTCGTCTCCGAGTCCGTGAAGCGGGGCGAAGAGCGTTACATCAACGCGAACGACAAGACCTGCGAAGGCATCGACTACCCGGACTGGAACGCCTTTACGGTCCAGTTCCATCCGGAGGCGAGTTCCGGTCCCCACGATACATCGTTCCTGTTCGACCGGTTCATCGACAACATGAAAGCGGAGAAGAACAGAAGGGGAGGTGAGCCGTATGCCGCTGAATAAAGACATCAAAAAAGTTCTCGTCATCGGCTCCGGCCCCATCGTCATCGGTCAGGCGGCGGAGTTCGACTACGCCGGTGCCCAGGCCTGCCGCGTCCTGAAGGAAGCGGGCGTCAACGTTGTCCTCGTCAACTCGAACCCGGCGACAATCATGACGGACCAGGCCCTCGCCGATGAGATCTACCTCGAACCCCTGACGGCCGAGACCGTCAAGCGGATCATCGAAAAAGAAAAACCGGACAGTCTGCTCGCCGGCCTCGGCGGCCAGACCGGTCTCACCATTTCCATGCAGCTCGAGAAGGAGAATTTCCTGACCGAGCACGGCGTCCGGCTCATCGGCACGAACGTCGAAGCCATCGACAAGGCGGAAGACCGCGAGCTCTTCAAGGAGACCCTCGAAGAGATCGGCGAACCGGTCATCCCGTCGGACATTGCGGAAGATATCACCACCGCGCTGTACATCGCCCATGACATCGGGTACCCCGTCATCGTGCGTCCGGCCTTCACCCTCGGCGGCGCCGGCGGCGGTATCGCGAACAATGCGGACGAACTGAAGCTCATCGCCTACACGGGCCTGGAGGCGTCTCCCATCCACCAGATCCTCGTCGAAAAGTGCGTCTCCGGCTGGAAGGAGATCGAGTTCGAGACGATGCGCGATTATGCCGGCAACGTCATCGCGGTCTGCTCCATGGAGAACTTCGACCCGGTCGGCGTCCACACCGGCGACTCCATCGTCGTGGCACCCGCCCAGACCCTGTCGGACAAAGAGTACCAGATGCTCCGGTCCGCGTCCCTGAACATCATCACCGCCCTCGACATCGTCGGCGGCTGCAACTGTCAGTTCGCGCTGAACCCGGACACCTTTGAATATGCCGTCATCGAAGTGAACCCCCGCGTCTCCCGGTCCTCCGCGCTGGCCTCCAAGGCCACCGGTTACCCCATCGCGAAGATCACGACCAAGATCGCCCTCGGGTACAACCTCGATGAGATCGAAAACGACATCACGGGCGAGACCTGTGCCTGCTTCGAGCCGGCCCTCGACTACATCGTCGTCAAGTTCCCGAAGTGGCCCTTCGACAAGTTCCCGAACGCAGAGCGCAAACTGGGCACCCAGATGAAGGCCACCGGTGAAGTCATGTCCATCGGCACGAGCTTCGAGATGGCGGTGCTGAAGGCGGTCCGCGGCGCGGAGATCCACATGAACACCCTGAACCGCAACGCGATGGACGGGGCTCCCATCCAGGAACGCCTCGCCAGAGTCGACGACTTCCGGATGTTCACGGTCTTCGAGGCCCTGAAGTCCGGCGTCTCGGTCGACGAGATCTTCGAGATCACGAAGATCGACCGCTGGTTCCTCTACAAACTCCTGAACCTCGTGGAGTTCGAAGACCGTCTCCAGGACGGCCTCACCCAGGAACTCTACGAAGAAGGCAAGAAACTCGGTTACCCGGACGATGCCCTGTGCAGCCTGTCCGGTGCCCCGAGCCTCCGCGTGGCCGGCATCTTCCACCGGGACGCGGTCTATAAAATGGTCGACACCTGCGCCGCGGAATTCGCGGCCACCACACCGTACTTCTATTCGACCTACGACAAACATTGCGAGTCCCGCACCTTTAAGCGTTCCGGCAAGCCGACCGTCATGGTCCTCGGCTCGGGCCCCATCCGCATCGGACAGGGCATCGAGTTCGACTACTCCTCGGTCCACTGCGTCTGGACGCTCAAAGAGCTGGGCTACGACGTCGTCATCGTCAACAACAACCCGGAGACGGTCTCCACGGACTACGACACCGCGGACCGCCTGTACTTCGAGCCCCTGACGCCGGAAGACGTCATGAACATCATCAAGGTCGAGAAGCCGGTCGGTGTCGTCGTGGCCTTCGGCGGCCAGACCGCCATCGCGCTCACGAAGTTCCTTGATGACAACGGCATCAAGATCCTTGGCACGTCCGCCAGGAGCATCGACACGGCGGAGGACCGCGAACGGTTCGACGCCCTCCTCGAAAAATTCAACATCAAACGGCCGAAGGGCACCGGCGTCGAAACGCTGGACGGCGCCCTCCGCACCGCCCGCAAACTGGGTTACCCGGTCCTCCTGCGCCCGTCGTATGTCATCGGCGGCCAGAACATGAAGATCGTCCACGACGACAACGAAGTGGAGATCTACATGAACAAGATCCTCGACCAGGGCATCGACAACCCGGTCCTCGTGGACAAATACATGCAGGGCACCGAACTGGAAGTCGACGTCATCTCCGACGGCAAGGACATCCTCATCCCGGGCGTCATGCAGCACGTCGAGCGGGCCGGCGTCCACAGCGGCGACTCCATCGCGGTCTACCCGCCCTACAACCTCAACGACAAGATGATGGACATCATCGTCGATACCTCCGCCAAACTGGCGCTGGACCTCGGCACGCAGGGCCTCGTCAACATCCAGTACCTCATCTACAAGAACGAGCTCTACGTCATCGAGGTCAACCCGAGAGCCTCCCGTACGGTCCCGTACATCTCCAAGGTGACGGGCGTCCCGATGGTCGAACTGGCGAGCCGCGTTATGCTGGGCGAGCCCCTCAAAACGATGGGTTACGGCACCGGTCTCTACCGGACGCCGCCCTATGTAGCGGTCAAGGTCCCGGTCTTCTCCTTCGAGAAGCTCATGGACGCCAACTCCTACCTCGGCCCCGAGATGAAGTCCACCGGCGAAGTCCTCGGCGTCGGCAAGAACCTGAACGAAGCTCTCTTCAAGGGCCTGACGGCAGCCGGTCGGAAACTGACCGCGCCGGACGCGTTCCACGACGTCGGCGTCTTCCTGTCCGTTGACAAATACGACAACCTCGAATCCGTTTCCCTCGCGAAGAAGCTCGACGACCTCGGCTTCAAACTCTACGCGACTACCGAGACGGCGGAACACATCGCCCACCTCGGGACCGATGTCGAAGACCTCGGCGCGGACATCAGCGAGAAGAATCGGGATAAGATCTTCAAGCTCATGGAGGACGGGAAGATCAGCTTCCTCGTTTACACGGGTGCGTTGATGGATGACACGGTGGATGACTACATCGCCCTCAGCCGCAAGGCCCTGCTCCAGAACATCCCGTGCTTCACGTCCCTCGACACGGCCATGGCGACCGCGGACATCATCGCGTCCCGCTTCAGCCAGCAGAACACGGAACTCGTCGACATCAACCACATGCGCCGGACGAAGCAGGTCCTGGAGTTCTCCAAGATGCAGGCCACCGGCGACGACTACATCTTCATCGAAAACTTTGGCGGGGAGATCGAGTGCCCCGAGTCCCTTGCCCTTCAGATGTGTGACCGCCACTACGGCATCGGCGCCGACGGCATGGTCCTCATCGAGAAGTCCGAGGTGGCCGACGCGAAGATGCGCATCTTCAACCGGGACGGCAGTGAAGGGAAGATGGCCGGCAACAGCATCCGGTCCGTCGCGAAGTACCTCTACGACAACGGCTACGCCTTCACGGAAGACATGACGGTCGAGACGGCCGCGGGCATCAAGGCGATGCACCTCTTCACCCGGGACGGGCGTGTCAACTACGTCGAAGTCGACATGGGCCAGGCGGACCTCAAAGCCGCTTCGCTCCCGACGACCTTTGAGGATGACATCATCCTGAACAAAGCCGTCATGATCGGGGGACAGGAGTACAACATCACCTGCTGCTCCATCGGCAACCCCCACTGTGTCGTCTTCTGCGACCGGGTCGACCCCATCGACCTGTCTGTCGTGGGCCCGCAGTTCGAGTATGCCGAGTTCTTCCCGGACCGCATCAACACGGAATTCGTCCGCGTGGTCAATGACACGACCCTCAAAGTCCGCGTCTACGAGCGGGGCAACGGGGAGACCATGGCCTGCGGAACGGGCGCCTGCGCAGCGGTCATTGCGGCCTGTGAAAACGGGTACTGCAGACGGGGCGAGGACATCACGGTCAAACTGCCCGGTGGAGACCTCATCGTCAATTACACCGAGGAGCGGGTCACCCTCTCCGGCAACACGGCGCTGGTCTTCAAAGGCATGTATCAGTATTAAAGCGAATCCCGTTTCAAGGCAGTGCAGAGATGCGCTGCCTTTTTTTGCAGGTTTCACAGGAGTTGGACAGGTGTGGAACCTCTTTTGTATGAGAATTAGTTATGGATTTTTTGTGAATAATAGGGTATAGTATTCTGGTAAAATATGTAATTCAAACACCAAATGTGAAATCATTCGAGAAAGGGGAAGCTTTATGAAGAAAGCAACCAAGAAACTGTTTGCCGCTCTGATGGCTGTCCTGATGATCGTCTCCGTCTTCTCGCTGAGCGCGTTCGCTTACGATCGCAACGGGAAGCCTGTCAAAAAGATCGTCATGCTGGGCGACAGCATCGCTGCCGGCTTCAGCCTGCCGGACTACGACCGCCGCGGCGTCTACTGCCTGCAGAACAAGCGCGTCAAAGGTTCGTTCGGTGACATCGTCGCCACGAAGCTCGGCGTCACCGGTAAAAACTATACTCCTTATGTTTCTCCCGGTTTCCGTACCAAAGAGATCCGCGTCTTCCTCGAGAACGACTATGAGGGCGACTTCGTCACTCAGAACTTCATCGGCTCTCTGTCCGGTAACCCGAACTACAATCTGGAAGTCATGAAGTCCAAGCGTGAGACCATGCAGAAGAAGATCTCCAGAGCAGACATGATCATTCTTGAGATCGGCTTCAACGACACCTGGCTCACCACCATGGGTGCTTACACCGACTTCTCCATGACCGGTAACGACCCCATCGGCCGTATCATGAATTCTCCGCGGTACCTCTATGAGCTGCAGATGGCCATTCAGGATACACTCTTCAACTTCGGCAACGAATTCAGCGCGATCGTCAACGACCTCTACCGTCTGAACCCGACCGCTACGCTCGTCGTCGTCGGTGTCTACAACCCGTTCAAAGACTGGACCATTCCGGACGGTTCCATGATCTATGCCGGCCAGCTCCTGAACTTCATGTACAACAACATGAACAACGCGATGCGTTCCCATGCCAATGACGGTATTCACGACTATGTCTTTGTCGACGTTCCGGATACGGAAGTCATCTCTGACTCGGTCAACGACATGCTGAGCGGTGTCCCGGCCCTTCAGAAGGGCGGCTGGGATCCCCATCCGACCGAAGCCGGTCACCAGTACATCGCCAACCAGATCCTGACGGCGCTGGGTG
>ONFJ01000047.1 GCA_900317085.1 uncultured Eubacteriales bacterium
GGTGAGGATGAGGAGCTCCTGGGACAGGGTCTGCTTCGCGTACTGGGAGGCCTCCGGGTCGAGGTCCTGCTCGGTGAGACGGATCTGGCGCTCGATGGCTTTTTTGTACCAGTTCTCCGCGGACTCGTAGTTCTCCTGGATCTCATCCGCCTGGCCGAGCTGCAGGTACACAGAGGCAAGGTAGAACAGGGTGTCGAGGCTTTCTCTCTCCTCCAGAACTCCCTCGAGGTAGTTGGTGCCGGTGCGGGCGCAGTCCCGGAAGGACTCGAAGTCCTGCATCTGCTGGTAGACCGAACCGAGGTTCAGGCAGGTGATGCCGTAGAAGTTCCGGTTCCCGATGGACGGGTCGGCTTCCATGATCTTCCGCATGGCGTCGTTGGCGACGACCAGGTCTTTCAGCGCCTGGTGGATGTCGCCGTTCTGCATGTGCATGGCACCGCTCTGGGTGAGTTCGTACGGGTTGGCGTGGTTGCTCATAGTGATGTTACTTCCTTAAAGCGCCATGGCGGCCTTGTATGCTTCGTGGGTGGCTTTGGCGATTCGCCCTGCGCTCTCGGCATCACCAACGGTGAAGGTGAGGTCGGCGAGAGCCATGATGTTCTTGTCGAGGCCCAGCGGGCGGACACCGAGGGACATGATGATGGCGTCGCAAGGGACGTTCTTGTAACGGCCGGCGACTTTGACGTCTTCGACTTCGACGCTGTCTTCTCTCATCTCGACGAGCTTCCAGCCCGGCAGGAGCAGGGCGCCGCGCTCTTCGAGTTTCGGGATGACGTCCATCTTGTGCTGGTTCCAGGTGCCGGGAGCCAGCTTTTCGGCCATTTCGACGACAACGATGTCGTTGCTTTCGTCAGACAGGAACTCGGCGGTCTCGAGACCGGTCATGCCGGAACCGATGACGGCGACTTTCTTGCCTTCGAACTTGACGTCGCCGCGCAGGACCTGGTCCGGGGTGTAGACGTTCGGGAGGTCGTAGCCCGGGATCTTCGGGGTGATCGGCGTGCCGCCGGTCGCATTGAAGATGGCGTAGTCTGTGCGGGAGCCGCTGCCAGGAGGACCTGACCGCCGACTTTGTCTGCCTTTTCGAAGACGGTGACTTTGAAGCCCTTCTCGGCACAGACTTTCGCGGCCATGAGACCGGCGGGGCCGGCACCGATGACGACGACCTGTCTGCCGTTGCCGTTCTTCTCGGGGACGAGCGGATAGTCGATCTCGTTACAGGTACGCGGGTTGACGGCACACTGTCCGGGCAGACCGCCGGCGAGGGCGTTGTGCATCATGGATTCGATGCAGTACAGGCAGGCGATGCAGCGGGTGATCTCCTTGCTGCGGCCTTCCTTCGCCTTGTTGGCCCAGTACGGGTCAGCAAGCAGGGGACGGGCGAGGCCGATGACATCCTGATAGCCTTCTTCGAGGAGCTTCTCCGCCTGTTCCGGGGTACGGATCATACCGGTCTGACCGACGGGGATGGAGACGGCTTCCTTGATGGCCTTCGCGTTGTCTTTTCTCCAGCCGAGCTCATAGGAGGTGGGCTCGCACCAGGCGTTCATGGTCTCGTAGGTGCCGCAGGAGAGGTCGAGGTACTGGACGCCCAGTTCTTCGAGTTTCTTCGCAATACGGACGCCTTCCTCGAGGGTGTAACCAACATCGTAGCCGAACATGCGGTAGTACTCGTCCGCGGTGAGACGGGCGGAGATGGGGTAGTCCGGTCCGCAGAGCTTGTGGATCTTCTCGATGATCTCCTTCACGATGCGGGTCCGGTTCTCGAGAGAACCGCCGTATTCGTCGGTGCGGCGATTGGTGTACGGAGAGAGGAACTGCTGCAGGAAATAGCCGTGGGAGCAGTGGAGCTGGACACCGTCGATGCCCGCTTTCTTGCAGCGGAGAGCGCCTTCCGCGAATTCATCTTCCAGTTTGTGGATCTCCCACTTCGTGAGGGCGCGGACCTTCTGGCTCTCGTCGATGGGCGTGCAGGCCAGTTCGGCCGGGACGCCGCCGGAGGCGGAGACCGTCCGGAGATAGAAGTTGTGGAAGATCTGCTGGTCAAAAAAGTCCATATACTTGGTCAGACCGAAGAAGACGGTCCACCAGCCGTTCCAGTGACGGCCGATAAAGTCGGACAGCTTCCACGCGGTGACGACCAGCTGATAGGTCTGACGACCCGGGTGGTGCAGCTGGACGAAGATCTTGGAGCCTTCCGCGTGGACGGCGTCGGCGAGACGGGTGAGGCCGGGGATGCAGCGGTCCGAGGTGACGGACAGCTGGCGGGGACCGGTGCAGCCGGACCAGTCGGAAATACGGGTGACCTCGGTCTCGATGAGGCCGGTGCCGCCTTTGGCGCGCTCTGAGTAGTACGCGACGGCGCGGTCGCCGGCGGTGCCGTCGAGTTCCGCGACTTCCATGAGCATCGGGGTCAGGGCGATGCGGTTCGGGATCTCGCAATTGCCGATGGACCAGGGTTCAAATAGTTTCGGATAAAGTTCACTCATAATATGCGTTCCTTTCATTATCATTTTCCTGTACGCGTAAAAATAACTATTTTTATTATACGGGCAGATATGATAAAACTCAACTATAGATAAGGAAAAAAGAATGCAAAAAAAGAAGAAAAAACGTCGAGGTCCCGGGCGAAGAGGCCTCGACGAATCTTTTCTTCTGACGGTTTGTTTTTGCTTTACTGCTGCATCTGCATCATTTCGGCCTGCATCTGCTGCATGGTCTCCGGGGTGACTTCCACGGTGGCCGGGTCGGCACCGCCGATGACGAGGTACAGGTAGTTCATGACTTCGTTCATCATGGAGTCCATACCTTCCTTGGCATCCATCATACGGCTCATGGCCGGGGTCTGGTAGATGGTCTGGTACATCGCCCCACCCTGCTGCTGAAGGTCGTTCAGAAGGGCCTCGTCGGGCTGCTCCTTGACGGCTTCGGCATTGAACTGATCCTGCAGAGCCTGGAGGTTGTCGCTGAGCGCTTTGACCTGCTCGTCGTTCTCGACGATGGCCTGCGCGTCCTGGTAGGCAGCGTAGCGGGTGTCTTCCTGGATTGCGGCGCCCAGTACGCGGGCAGCTTCCATAACGGTCATAGTGGTTTCTCCTTTTCCATTCGATCGTTTTTGTTTATTCCACGTCCACCTGTTGGAACGTGCCGCCAAGTTCGTCTCCCATGAAGACTCTGGCGAGTTTGTCGACGCCCTCGGCGTCGTCGGATACGAAGTACTTGCGCTCACTCTCCGCGGCTTCCGTGTTTTCATTGCAGGTGCCGTTCTGAATGAGAGTGCCGAGCATTTTGGCTGCGGCGGCGTCGGAGGAACTGATGACGTTCAGCTCCGGGTAGAGGTGCGTGATGGTCCCGTAGAGGAGCGGGTAGTGGGTGCACCCGAGGACCAGCGTGTCGATGCCCTTCTCGACCAGCGGGTCGAGGTACTCGTGGAGGACGATCTCGATGACCGGGTCTCCGGTCTCGAAGCGGCCGTTCTCGACGAGGGGCACGAGGAGCGGGCAGGCCTCCATATAGACGGTGGCGTCCGCGTTGTACTTGTGGATGGCCTTCTCATAGGCGCCGGTCTTGACCGTGGCGTTGGTGGCGATGACGCCGACCTTGCCGTTCTTCGTGGTCTCCGCCGCGAGGCGGGAGGCCGGGTCGACGACGCCGAAGACGGGCAGGTCCGGATAGGTCTCACGGACCTTCTCTTTGGCGACGGAGTCCGCCGTGTTGCAGGCGATGACGACCGCCTTGATGTCGAACGTGCGGAGGAACCGGACGTCGGCGAGGACGTACTCGGTGATCTGTCGTTCGGAGCGGGTGCCGTAGGGCACGTGGGCCGTGTCGCCGAAATAAATGATGCTTTCTCCCGGCATGCTGTCGACGATGGACTTGACGACCGTGAGGCCGCCGATGCCGGAGTCGAAGACGCCGATGTAACGGTTATCTGACATGAAAATGATCCTCTTGGAACTTACAGTTCATTGACGAGTTTCTTGAAGTGGTCGCCCCGCTCTTCGAAGCAGGTGTACTGGTCGAAGGAGCTGGTGGTGGGGGACAGGAGCACGGTGTCGCCGGGCTCGGCGATCTTCACGGCTTCCTCCACCGCTTCATCGAGGGTGGTGACGACGATGCCGTCTTCTCCGACGGTGTCGGCCACGAGCCGGGGACCGCAGGCGCCGAAACCGATGACCTTCTTCACGCAGCCGAGGTGGGCTTTGACGTCGTCCATCGGCAGGCCCTTTTCAAAGCCGCCGAGGAGCAGGATGACACCTTTGTCGAAGGCCTTCAGAGCCGTGACGGTGGCGTCGGTGTTCGTGCCCTTGGAGTCGTTGTAGTAGCGGACGCCGTCCAGTTCGCGGACGAACTCGATGCGGTGCTCGACGCCGGTGAACCCTTCCACGACTTCTTTGATGGTCTCATTCGCAATGCCGAGGACTTTGGCGACGGACACAGCGATCATCACGTTCTGCAGGTTGTGTTTGCCCGGCAGGCGGATGGAGGTCAGAGGCAGGACCGGTTCATCGCCCACGCAAAGCTGACCATCTTTCACGTAGTTGTCCGTGTCGGTGTTGTCGAGGCTGAAGGATTTCACGGTGGCCGGGACCGGGTACTTCTCGACGTACTCGGCGAGGACCGGGTCGTCGGCGTTCAGGATGAACGTGTCCTCCGGCTTCATGTTGCGGTACACTTCGGTCTTGGACTTGTAGTAGGCCTCGAGGGAACCCATGAAGTCCACGTGGTCCGGGGTCAGGTTGATGATGGTGGCGACGTCCGGGCGGAAGCGGTCGATGTTGACGAGCTGGTAGTTGGAGATCTCAAGGGCGATGTAGTGGTCGCTCTCCTCCATGAGGCCCTCTTCCATGACGATCTCACACAGCGGGATGCCGATGTTGCCGCACAGGTGGGCTTTGCCGGGGAAGGCCGCGTTCAGGATCTCGTAGACGAGGGTAGTCGTGGTGGTCTTTCCGTTCGTACCGGTAATGGCGATGTAATGCTGTGGCTTCGCGACCTGGAAGGCCAGTTCGATCTCGGTGATGACCGGGACGCCGTGCTGCGCCAGTGCCTCCATGAAGGGGCTGCGGTAGGGGACACCGGGGTTCTTGACGCAGAGGTCATAGTCTTTGTCGAAGACCTCCATGCTCTGGTCGACGATGGTCACGCCCAGTTCCTTCAGGGTGGCGAGTTCCTTCAGTTCCTCCGCGGGCTTGCGCTCTGAGAGGACGATGTCCGCTCCCAGCTTGTGAAGGACTTTGATGGCTGCCATACCGCTGCGGGCGAGGCCGATGACTAATACTTTCTTACCGGTGAAATCCATGGAAAAACTCCCTTATATAGTGTATGTGTAAAATCTCTTATACAAGATTACCCTTAACGCAGAACATGGTCAAGTCTTTTTCGGCGAAACGACCGAAAACGGAGCCTGTAATATGGTGGAGTGTGACAATTGTCTTTTGTCTTCGCGCCTTTTATAATGGAGTTAGACGATTTTGAAATCGATACCAAAACCCATAAGAGGAGGTTTTTTCCATGCGTGAATGGACGTTGGAAGAGCGGTACCGCGTACTGCAGAGTGCCGATGAGATCAAGGGGCTCCACGAGGCCCTTCTTGGCAGTGTCTACCGTCAGAAATACCACATCCAGCCCATTACCGGACTGTCGAGCGACCCGAACGGCTTCGTCTTCCACGACGGGGTCTGGCACCTGTTTTACCAGTGGACGCCCTGGGGCGCCGTACACGGTCTCAAGTACTGGTACCATGTGAAGAGTACCGACCTCGTCCACTGGGAGAACGCCGGTGTCGGCATGCGTCCCGACCGGGACTTCGACAACAAGGGCTGCCACTCCGGCTCCGCCATTGCCGAGGGCGATTCGCTCTATTTCTTCTACACGGGCAACCACCGGGATGAGAACTGGGTCCGCACCCCCTACACCTGCGCCGCGAAGCTCGATGAGAACGGCGTGCCGGTCAAGCTGGACGAGCCGCTGTTCGGTCCCCGGGACGACTACAGCGAGCACCAGAGAGACCCGAAGGTCTTCTGGGTGGAGGAGAAACAGGCTTACTACATCTTCATCGGGGCCCAGACCCTCGACAAGAAGGGCACGGTCCTCGTCTACAAGTCCCCGAAACTTCTTGAGGGATGGGAATTCGCCGGCCAGCTGAACGTCCCCGGCTTCGAGGACTTCGGCGGCATGTGGGAGTGTCCCTGCATCCAGCGCATCTCCGGCAAGGACGTCCTCCTGTTCTCCCCGCAGTACACGACGCTGCCGGGCCGCGGGAACTCGACGAACCACAATGTCTACCTTATCGGTTCCATGGACTATGACACCCTGACCTTCACCCCGGACTCCGACTACCACTACCTCGACTACGGCTTCGACATGTACGCGTCCCAGCTCGCCGCCAACGTGGACGACCCGGACAAAGCCATCCTCATCGGCTGGATGGGCCTCCCGGACAACCATTACCCGACGGAGGAAGAGGACTGGGAGGGCAGCATGACCCTCGTCCGCGAGCTGCGGGTGAAGGACGGCAAGCTCCTGAAGACGCCCCTCCCGGCGATGAACGAACTGAGAAACGGCACGGCTCCCGAAGACGGCACCCTGCCGGCCTTCTGCGAACTGGAAGTCTCCTTCCCGCAGGGGGAGACGGAGGACTCCGACCTGAACCTCTTCACGAAAGAGGACGGAACCGGCGGTTTCACCATCCACTACTGCCCCCACAAGAAGAAACTGTGGGTCAGCAAGAAGGATCTCGACAAACGCTTCAACGAGAACGTCTTCGAAGAGCTGGAAGTCCCCATGGAGACGCCGCTTCGGACCATGCGGGTCTTCATCGACCGATGCTCCGTCGAGCTCTTCATCAACGACGGCGAGAAGACCTTCACCGCCCACGTCTATCCGACGGAGCGGGAACACTTCTACACGAAGTCCGACAACGTCGAGATGACCATCTGGAACCTGAACGAGTCTGTGAAAGACGACTTTGTCGTCTGATCTGACGCTCCGAATGAAAGGAATCCCATGAAAAAAGTATTCGCTTCCGACTTTGACGGAACGCTCTATTTCTACAAAGCCGCGGACCCGGACAAACTCCCGCAGGAGTCCGTTGAGAAGATCCGCGAGTACCAGGAAGCCGGCCACCTCTTCGGCCTCTGCACCGGCCGCCAGGTCGGCGGGCTGACCCCGTTCATCACGGGGCTCGTGGAGCCCGACTTCTTCATTACCAGTTCCGGCGCGAACATCGTCGATCGCCACTATGAGGAGATCCGCAAACGGGGCATCGACCCCGCGGTCGCGAAGGGCATCGTGGAACTCCTGCAGCCGAAGGGCTTTCGCATGACCCTCGACGTCGGGGGAGACATCTGCGTCTTCGAGAAGATGGACTACCCCGGAAAGTATTATGTCATAAACAGCGTCGACGACATCCCCGAGGGGCTCATCCACCAGGTGAGCGCCCATACCGAGAGCCTCGAAGAAGCCGCGGAGAATGTGGCTCTCGTCAATGAGCTCTTTGGCGATTCGGTCAACGCCTTCCAGAACGTCGTCGAGATCGACATCGCCCCGAAGGGCTGCTCCAAGGGCAAGGGCGTCGAGGCCCTCCGGGACTACTACCGGGACGTCTACGGAGACGTCGAGCTCTACGGCATCGGAGACTCTCTGAACGACCTTCCCCTCATCGAGGCGGCGGACGTTTCCTACACGTTCCCCTACGCACCCGAAGAAGTGCAGAAAAAAGTCACAAAAGTCGTGAAAAATATCGTGGAAGCTCTTGACGACAGCATGAAACGGTAATACAATAACGCAAATTTTTCGGGGAGGTACCTGTGCAATGAGTCAGGCACTGAGAGATGCCCGCCGCTATGAAGAGGGCGTCGAAACCTACATCAAACCGGAGGACCGGCCGGGGTTCCATCTGTCCGCCCGTGTGGGCTGGATGAATGACCCGAACGGCTTCTCCTACTATATGGGTCAGTACCACATGTTTTACCAGTACCACCCGTACGACTCCCACTGGGGGCCCATGCACTGGGGCCACGCGGTGAGCACCGACCTGCTCCACTGGGAGTACCTGCCGGCAGCGCTGGCTCCGGACCGCATCTATGACCGGGACGGCTGCTTCTCCGGCAACGCCATCACTCTGCCCGACGGCCGGCAGATGCTCATGTACACGGGCATCATCAACGAGATCGGCGAGGGCGGCAAGACACAGGAGGTCCAGACCCAGAACCTTGCGTTCGGCGACGGCCTCGACTATGAAAAATACGAGGGCAACCCGGTCCTGACGGACGCGGACCTGCCGGAGGGCGGCAGCAAATACGCGTTCCGGGACCCGAAACCCTGGCGGGTGGCAGACGGCACTTACCGGGCGCTCATCGCCAATGACCGGGAGGGCCATGGCGGACAGATGCTCCTGTTCCGCTCGGAGGACGCCATTCACTGGGAATTCGTCAAAGCGTTCTCGGAAAACCATTACCGGCTCGGCCGCATGTGGGAGTGCCCTGACTTCTTCGAACTGGACGGGAAACACGTACTGCTCGCGAGCTCTCAGGACATGCTCCCGAAGGGCCTCGAGTACCAGAACGGCAACGGCACGTTCTACCTCACCGGCACCTACGATGAGGAGACGGAGACCTTCTTCGAGGAAGTGGACCACGCCGTAGACTACGGCATCGACTTCTACGCCCCGCAGACGGTCCTCGCTCCGGACGGCCGCCGCATCATGATCGGCTGGATGCAGAACTGGGACACCTGTAACCTGCACACCGAGTCGATCCCCTGGTTCGGCCAGATGAGCATCCCCCGCGAGCTGCACCTGAAAGACGGCATCCTGTACCAGACGCCCATTCGGGAACTGGAAGCCCTGCGCACCGACGAAGTCGTGTATGAAGACCTCGTCCTCGACTCCGAGGAGCGGGAGCTGGAAGGCGTTTCCGGCCGCATGGTGGACCTCACTGTGGAAGTGGAGGCCGCCGACCCGGAGGCACTCTATCGGCGATTTGCCATCCGGTTTGCCAAAAACGACGACTTCTACACGGAAGTCCGCTTCCGCCGCAAGGAGTCCACGGTCAAGATCGACCGCATGTATTCGGGCTCCCGCCGGGCGATCATCCACCAGCGGAAAGCTGCCGTGTCCCATGAGGACGGCAAACTGAAACTGCGGATCATCCTCGACCGGTTCAGCGCCGAAGTCTTCATCGGCGACGGGGAAAAGGTCATGAGCACGACCCTCGAGACGGACCTCTCCGCAGACCGCATCGCGTTCCTCGCGGACGGTGCTGTCAAACTGCGTGTCACGAAGTATACGCTGGCCCCGTAACGCGCGGAACTGCGCGGTTTTTAACAAGTATTCAGAGAACGGCACCGCCTGTCGGACGCGTGTCGTTCTTTTTTTGTAAAAATTATTGGGCACTTGCCCAGCTTTGCGAAAAAACTGGACACATCTTAAAAATGTGACCTTTTTCTGTACGCGTGTCTTGTATATAATATGCCCCGGTTTGAGAAAAAATTAACAATAGAAATGACGAACCCCTGGGAGTGAAGCAAATTGGGAAGACACGCGGAACAGACCAAGGCGGTCATCATGGATGCATTCCTGACGGCCATCGAGGAGAAGAAAGTCATCAGCAAAGTATATGTCCGGGACGTTGCCAACATCGGCCACATTTCCCGTTCCACGTTTTATGCCTACTATGACGGCATCGACGACCTGACCAACGCGCTGGCGGAAAAGTACGGCAACGAGCTGTGCGACGTCATCCGTGCCGGTATTCTGGAGGATGAACAGCAGGGGACCGAATGGGCCCGGTACCACCGGCTCCTCGAGTACCTTACCGACCCCGGCAACCTGTCCCTGACCCAGACACTGCTGCTCGACGCAGAGAACTATTCCGTGACGGAAGCCATCGCGCAGCCCATCCGGGAACTGGTTTTCGAACAGTTCCGCAAGAACCACCCCGACATCAATGAGAGCATCCATCGCCGCAGCTCTCTCTTCTGGACCTACGGCATGTACGGTCTCATCAAGGACTGGCTCCGCAGCGGCTCCGACCGGGACATCGAACACATCGCCGAAGCCATGGCGGCCTCCGTCCGGGTCTGTGGGGACTGGGAGAGCCGGGACTGAACGACTGCGCAGAAAAACAGATAATGTTTAGAACGTAACGATAAGCGTACTGTTTTACTAAAAAAACAGGCCGCTTATCTATTTTTTTTGTTTTTTTGCACACTTTTTACACGTTTGTTCTTTCCGAAGGCTGTATAAAGAACTATTATAAAAATGAACGGCACATTTCTGTAAAAATGTGCCATTTAAGGTTAGGCCAAGTATTTTTTTTGAGAGAGGTGTGTAAATGAAGGATCTAAAACATCTGATCTACTTTGAAGACCTGCTCCAGAATCAGGACAACGAACTGATCAAACAGGCGCAGGCAGACGGTCAGATCTGTGTCGGTTACACCTGCTACCACATGCCGGAAGTGCTTCTGAATGTGGGCAAGTGTTTCTCGACGAGACTGAGAGCTCCGAATACGGGCTCCATCGACATCGCAACGTACTACATGTCGAACTACACCTGTGAGTTCGCCCGCAGCGTGCTGGAACGTGCCATCGAAGGCGGTTACCAGTACCTCGACGTCCTCGCGGAAGTCGATGCCTGTTCGGCGATGAACCGCTGTGCCGAGCACATCGAAGTTTTGAACTGCAACACGAAACCGGACTTCTTCTGCACGCATCTGGACGTCCCCTACAAAGTCGAGGACTACAGCGTCGAGCACATGGCGATCCAGGTCCGGCTCCGTCTGCTCGACGAGTTCAAGAACGTCTATGGTGTGGACGTCTCCGACGACGCCATCCGCGCGGCCGTCAAAGAGCACAACGAACTGTGTGACGTCATCACCGAACTCAGCGAACTGAGAAAGCTGGAGAACGCCCCCATCACCGGGTATGAATTCGCCATCTGCACGCTGGTGTCTTATGTCTGCCCGACCGCGCTCATCCTGCCGTACCTCAAGGAGACGCTGGAGGAGGTCAAGGCCCGTGAACTCGACCCGAAACCCTGGTACCGTGCCAGAGTCGCCATCGTCGGTTCCGAGATCGATGACCCCGAGCTCATCAAACTCATCGAAGAGTGTGGCGCATTCATTGTTGCCGACCGTTACTGCTACGGCTCGAACCCGGGCCGCGAGCGCATCGAGCTCAACGATGAGGAAGACCTCGTTTATCAGATCTGCCGCCATTACATGCAGACGTCCCAGTGCGCCCGCTACATGAGCGAGGAGAAGATCCAGCAGCGCCGCGACGTCGCGGACCAGCTGGCGAGAGAATTCGGCGCCGATGGCATCATCTACGAGCAGATGAAATTCTGCGACTTCTGGGCCTTCGAACGTCCGCTCGCAAGCCACATCCTGAACGACGAATACGGCTGGCCGGTCCTGTCCATCGACAGACCGTACCGCGCCCGTTCCTCGGGTCAGCTCCGGACCCGGTTCCAGGCCTTCGTTGAGGCGCTGGAGATCAAACGGATCCAGTCCCGGAAGGAGGCTTCCGCATGAGTAACAACACCCCGAAATATCCGAATCCGAAATTCTTCAAGGCAAAGGACCAGATGGTCTGGGCCGACCAGAAGAAGAATCTGAAGGAAGTCGGCAGCATCGCCCTCGACATGTTCAAGCACACCGACTGGAACGATGTCAAGGAAGCGCGCATCGCCGACGCCGAAGCGTTCAAAGAGCGTCTGACGCAGGAGTGCAAAGACGTCCTCGCCATGAGCTGGGCAGAGCGGAAAGACCTCGTCCTGAACGGCGAGAAACACCTCGGTAAACTCTACCGCAACGGCCAGATGGCCATGGTCCGCCGTGAATGGCGCGGCATCGAGTCCACCGCCATCGACTTCTACGAGTGGGCGAGACTGTGGGGCATGATGCTCACCACGTTTGGCAACGACCTCATCCCGGCAATGAACCAGCTGTTCCACTATCGCTGGATGGTCTCCTACTTCAATGCCCACGCGTTCGCGGACAAGCTGATCCTCGGCCTCCGCGGCAACGCGCTGAAGATGCATCACGAACTCATTTTCGCGATCTTCCGTTTCGTTACGGAGAACCTGCTCTTCCTCGCCAAGGGCGACACGAAGAACGGTAACTCCGTCGAACTGTCGAAACAGACGGTCCTGCTCGATGAGATGACCATGGGACAGATCATGGCCGGTTTCCCCGACCTGCTCGGCATCCCCTATCAGCTGCTTCCGGTCTTCCTTGTTTCCGAAGTCGACCAGCTGGTCTGTGAGCCGTACATCGATGCCGTCGAAGCCTACGGTCTTCCCTCGGACACCTGCCCCGTCCCGACGTCCGAATGCGGCGCCGTCGTCCTCGACGCTCTGCCGCACCTCGGTGCCTGCTTCATCTCGAGCTCCATGCCCTGTGACGGTTCCGTCATGGCCTCCGAGTACACGTCCCGCCGGTTCAAGGACCTCCCGACCTTCCACCTGACCTTCCCGGTCCGGTACGAAGACGAGTCCGTCATGAACCAGGCCGTCCTCGAAGTCAAGAACTGCATCAAGTTCATCGAAGAGCGGACCGGCGCCAAGTGGAGCTGGGAGAGCTACTTCACCTGCATGGACCGCTTCAACCAGGAGACCGACTACGAACTGCAGAAGTGGGAAGTCAACCAGACCGACACCCCGCAGCTCATCGGCCCCGCCTACGAGCTGTTCCGCAAATGGAACTATGAGATGGACGGCGGTATCGACCCCCGTGTCATGAAGACCTTCGAAAAGGTCAACACCCTCATGATGCAGGCCGTCCCGGCTCACTATTACGCAAACTTCTCCAACTGGCTCGCCAACTGCTGGGGCATCAACGTCCTGGTCGAGATGGAAGGCCTGAACTTCACGAAGCACCTCAACACGTCCGACCCCGAAGAGGCTCTTCGCGATATGGCTCGTCTGTACGAGCGCATGGTCATGCGTCGTCATACGAACGGCGGCTATCAGCATGTTGTCGATGAACTCTGGCGCCAGGTAGACATCTGGAGACCCGAGATCGTCATCATGTACCAGCACGTGTCCTGTAAGAATATGTCCACCCTCCAGGGTCTGTTCGACGACCAGGCAAGAGAGCACGGCGTACGTCTCATCTGGATCGAGCACGACCTCATGGATCCCCGGACCGTTTCCCGGAAAGACATGCGTGCCCGTGTCAACAACTACATGTACACGGTCATGCAGGAAGAACCCATTGACCCGTCTCTGGTCGAATTCGACGACGAGACCACGATGTGATTAAAAGAGAGGTATTGTTATGAAGTATTATGGTGGATGCGACGTAGGTTCTACCTACACGAAAGCAGTTATTCTCGATGAGACCGGCAAGATCGTCGGCAGTACGACCATCAAATCCAAGATCAACGCGGAAGAGTCCGCCCGTATCGCGATGAAGGAAGTCCTCGGCCAGGCCGGACTGAACTCTGAGAGCGACCTTGCGTACCTCATCGGTACCGGCTACGGCCGTAACAAGGTCCCCTTCGCGGACGAGAACATCTCCGAGATCTCCTGCCACGCCATGGGCGTCCATGTCACGAACCCCAGCGTCAAGGCGATCATCGACATCGGCGGTCAGGACGTCAAGGGCATTGCCATCGACACCGACGGTACCGTCAAGAACTTCGCGATGAACGACAAATGTGCCGCCGGTACCGGCCGTTTCTTCGAAGCCATGGCCAGAAGCTTCGAGATGTCCCTGTCTGACTTCTCGAAACTGAGCCTGCAGGCGAAGAACATCATCCCGATCACCGCACAGTGCACCGTTTTCGCCGAGTCCGAAGTCATCACCCTCGTCGGTGAAGGCAAGGCGATGGACGAGATCGCAGCCGGCATCGAAAT
>ONFJ01000044.1 GCA_900317085.1 uncultured Eubacteriales bacterium
CGAGGAGCGGGAGCTCATCCGTCACCTGTCGAACCTGCCCGCAGAGGTCATCACGGCAGCGGACCACTATGACCCCGCCCGCATGACCCGCTACTGCACTGAGCTCGCGACGCTCTTCCACAAGTTCTACAACGCCTGCCGCGTCAACGTCGAGGACGAGGCGCTGAGCCGCGCGAGACTGTTCCTCTGCATGTGCGTCAAGACGACGCTCGCGAACGTCCTTACCATGCTGAAAGTCAGTGTTCCGGAGAGAATGTAAAGGAGTTTTACCATGGCCCGAACTTCTATGCGCAAACAGTACAAGAAAACCACCCGCACGAGACGCGTCATCACCATCGCCGTCGCGGCCGTCCTGCTGCTCGCCATCCTGGCCGGCGTTCTGGTGAGTGTCCGTAACAACCGCAGAGAGGCCCGTCAGGCAGCGGCCGAGAAGGCCCTGCAGGAGCGCATCGTCAAGGTGACGTTCCCCGAAGGCTCCACGGTCCTCGACATCGCGCAGAAACTCGAAGAGAACAACGTCTGCACCGCCGACGAGTTCGAAGCGGTCTGTACGAAGGTCCCGGAGGGTTATGACCGCCTGTTCGCCGACATCACGACCGACAACAAGGTCTTCGTCCTCGAAGGCTACCTGTTCCCGAGCACCTATGAGTTCTACAAGAAAGAGGGCGCCGACAAGGCCGTCAAGCGCTTCCTCGACGCCATGAACAAACAGATCACCGATGAGGACCTCGCGAAGGTCAATTCGATGGGCTACACCCTCGACCAGGCCCTGACGCTGGCGTCCATCATCCAGTCCGAGGCCTCTGACCCGGAGAATATGCCGATGGTCTCGAGCGTCTTCGCGAATCGCCTCAAACCGGGCTCCGGCTTCGGCTACCTCGGTTCCGACGTCACCCGCCACTACATCGAGCGGAAGATGAAGGCGTACATCGAAGCCCAGGGCATGGACTACGACAAGCTGTTCGGCGCCTACTGCACGAACGACTCTTACACGTTCAAGACCGCAGGCCTCCCGGCCGGCCCCATCTGCAACATGGGCAAGGCGGCCATCGAGGCGGCCCTGAACCCGGCGGAGAGCAATTACTATTACTTCTTCACCGACAACGACTGGAACTACTACTACAATGAGACCCTGAGCGGTCATCAGAGCCAGTGGAACCAGCTCATCGCCGAAGGAAAAGCAGGTGGCACCGCCACCACGACGGCCAAACAGTAAGGAGTCCCCATGAAGAAATTCGTTACCTGGAACGTCAACGGCATCCGGGCCTGCGTGAAGAAAGGTTTTGAAGAGAGCTTTGCCGCCCTCGACGCCGACATCTTCGCTCTGCAGGAGACCAAGATGCAGGAGGGCCAGCTGGACCTCGACCTGCCGGGTTACCACCAGTACTGGAACTATGCCGAGAAGAAAGGCTACTCCGGCACGGCGGTCTTCGCGAAGGAAGAGCCCCTGTCCGTCACCCTTGGCATCGGCAGCCCGGAGCACGACTGTGAAGGCCGTGCCATCACCCTCGAGTACCCCGACTACTACTTTGTGACTGCCTATGTCCCGAACGCGCAGGACGGGCTCAAACGCCTTGACTACCGGATGGACTGGGAGGACAAACTGCGGGGCTACCTTTCTGACCTCGACAAACAGAAACCGGTCTTCTACTGTGGCGATTTGAATGTCGCCCACGAGGAGATCGACCTCAAAAACCCGAAGACGAACCGGGGCAATGCCGGCTTCTCCGACGAGGAGCGGGCCAAGTTCACGGAGCTGCTCGGAGCGGGCTTCACCGACTCCTTCCGCTACCTGTACCCCGACGTCACCGGCGTCTACTCCTGGTGGTCCTACCGCTTCAACGCACGGGCCAACAACGCGGGGTGGCGCATCGACTACTTCGTCGTCTCCGACCGCGTGAAGGAGAACATCGAAGACGTGAAGATCCACAACGACATCTACGGGTCCGACCACTGCCCGGTCGAGCTCGACATCAATTTATAAACCTGCCAACGGAGGTTTCCCCTATGAACGAGAACATCCAGTTTACGACCGAACTCTCTCTGGACATCCCGGAGGAGATCCGAAAAGCCAGAAACATCGCCACCGTCGGACTCCAGGTCCACCTCGAGGACAAGGAGTACAAGGACGGAGCACTCTCGAACCAGGAAGTCTATGACATCTTCCAGGCCCGCAAGGCGCTCCCCAGCACCTCGGCCGTCTCCGTCGGAGACTACCAGGACCTGTTCCGTCCCTTCCTGGAAGCCGGAAAGACCGTCATCCACGTGTCCATTTCCTCCGGCATTTCGTCCACCTACCAGAATGCGTGCATCGCCGCAGAGGACCTCGAAGACCTCGGCAAAGTCTACGTCATCGACAGCCTCTCGCTGTCCCAGGCCGCGTCCATCCTCGTCTACAAAGGCCACGACATGGCACAGCAGGACAAGTCCGCGGAGGAGATCGTCGCCGCCATGAAGGCCCTCGTGCCGAAGCTCGACAGCTCCTTCATGATCACGAACCTCGACTTCCTGAAACACGGCGGCCGCTGCTCCACGCTGGCAGCCCTCGGCGCGAACCTTCTGAAGCTGAAACCCATGATCAACATGGACGGCGGCTCTATGAGCACCGACAAGAAGTACCGCGGCAAGGATGAGGACGCCTACTTCCAGTACCTCGACGACCGGTTCGCGAACGGCGTGGAGTACGACGATGAGTACGTCTGCATCTCGAACGGCATGGTCGACAAGGCCATCCTTGACAAGGCGGTCTCGGTCCTCAAAAAGAAGTACAAATTCAAGAACGTCATCGTCAACGATGTCGGCACCGTTATCTTTTCACACGGAGGAAAAGGCTGCTTCGGCGTCTTCTTCCTGCACCAATAAAAGGAGTTTTTCGAATCATGAAACAGAAATTACTGGCAGTCCTCGTTGCTCTCGTCATGGCGCTCAGTCTTTCGGTCCCCGCTTTCGCGGCACCGGAGGATGAGACGACAGAGGCGGCAACGACCACGACCCGTGTCACCACTTCCAAAGACACCTCGGACGAAGCCGTTGCCCGCGCCACCGCGGAGAACGGCGACGAGGACGGGGAAGAAGAGGAGACCCGCACCGTCGATGAGATCATCACGAGCTACAACAACAATAACGGCCGTGTCCTGAGCGCAGCCAGAGCAGGCTATCCCCGCCTCTACCCGGAGGACTCCCTCACGGGTCTCCGCTACTGTGTGGACAACGGCGTGGACATCATCTCCGTCACGGTCCAGCAGACCAAGGACAAGGGTCTTGTCCTTCTGGAAGACACCACCATCGACCGCATGCTGGTCGACCGCTCGACCGGCGAGTCCGGCGAGGGCAAGGTCTCTTCCTACACCCTCGAAGAACTGCAGAACAACTTTTACCTGCGGGAAGGCCACGGCGGCAGCGGCAAGAAGGCGACCAAGGAAACGGTCCCCGGCCTCCACGACGCCCTCGAACTCACCCGCAACTCGGTCATGCTGTACATCACCAACGGCTTCCAGTATGCCGAGACCATCAACGATGTCGCGAAGGGCCTGAACGCCTGTGACGTCGTCATTCTGGGCGGTGCCACCTCTGCCGACGACATCAAGATCTTTGTCGACCACACCGGCACTCCCATCTGCCACATCACTTCCAATTTCGTGGACGGCACCACGGAAGGCGCCCCGCGGAACTTCATCAAGGAGACTCTGGACGCCGGTGCCGACGCCGTCAACCTGGCCACCGACAAAGACTACTCCGCCATCTTCAAGAGTTCCACGACCAAACGGTTCGAAGATGCCGGCCGCGGCATGGTGAGCGCCACCACGTTTGCCACGTCCGGTGAGCATGTGGACCGCATCGAAGGCTGGCAGGAACTCATCGAGTCCGGCTACAGCATCATCGAGACGGACTATCCGAAAGAACTGTCCTCCTACATCAAGGACATCGAGGCTTACCGTACCGAGCTCTCTTCGCTCATCACCCAGGCCCAGACCCTGAATACGGACAAGTTCTCGAAAGAGACCGGCAAGACCCTCAAGAAGACGCTCGCAGATGCGGAGACCATCTCTTCGAAAGGCGCGGTGTCTCTGCGTCAGATGGACGAGACCCGCTACAACCTCCAGGAGAGCATCGACGCTCTGGAAATCGGCGCGGAAGTCGACCAGGCCCACACGCCCATCTGGCAGATCCTTCTGATCGTCGCCATCGTGCTGCTGGCCATCGCGGGCATCATCCTCGTGGCACTGCGCGTGTTCAACAAGCACAAGAAGGACATCCGCAAGCAGAGAAAGGTCCGTAAAAAATACAAGGCCATGTCCGAGAAGAACCTGGCCGAGGCGGAGACCGTCATCGATGAGACCACCCCGACCATCTCCCAGGACACCGCGAGCCTGAACATCTATGAGAGCTTCACCGGTGAGACCCTCGAGCGTGCGCCGAAGGCCGAACCCGAAGCCCCCGCTGCACCGGAAGCTCCGGTCGAGTCGGACGTCAGCGCCGACAGCATCAAGGACGACTTCCAGCAGATGCTGAAAGACCTCGAAGACGCCCGCAAAGACTAACGCTTAAAAGACTAAAACAAACGATCCCTGCAAGGAGGTGTGACCGTGAAAAAATGGAATAGAGAAGCTCTGGCGGAACCGCTGTTCTTCTTCGCTTACGTGGTCTTCATGGTCGCGACCGTCCTGCAGACGACGATGTACACGGAGATGCGCTACTTCCCGCAGCTGTTCATCGCCATGCGGTACTTCGCCTTCATCGTGGCGGCCGTCAAGGTCCTCCTCGACCTCTATGGCGATCTACGCAAGGTGAACGGACAGCGTGAGAAGATGATGGACTGGGTCTCCGTCGTCATCAAGTACGTGTTGATGTCGGCCCTCGTTGTGGCCGTCTCCGTCACCGCCGATGAGCGGTCCCTCGCGTTCCTGCTGGTCATCCTGCTGGCCGCAAGAGGCGTCATGGCGAACAAGATCTTCCGCGTCACCCTGTGGATGCAGGTGTTCCTCGCGGCCTTCGTGTTCCTGTCCGCCGCCGTCGGGTTCATCATCGACCTGCGCTTTGAACGGGGCGGCATCTTCAACCGTCACGCCCTCGGGTACTGGTTCCCGAGCTACATCATGTCCTACTACTTCTTCGTCCTCCTCTTACTGTTCTGGACGCGGAAGAAACCCATGAAGCCGACCTCCGTCGCGCTGCTCGAGGGGCTCAACCTGCTCCTCTACCTGCTGACCGACGCCCGCCTCGGCCTCATGGTCAACACGTTCCTCATTGCGGTGGAATTCATCCGCAGCGTCGAGAAATGGCGCGCGCCGCTCCACCGCCTCGCCGACAAAGTCATGGCGGTCCCGGTCCTCGGGAAGGTCATCCAGTGGGGATGGGCGCTGCTGCCGGAACTGCTCTGTGCGTACATCGCCCTTCTGTTCAAGTTCCCCATCTCGGGCATTGCCCAGAAGACCGACTACCTCTTGTCGAACCGCATCTACTACGCCTATGTGGGCATCCAGAAGTACGGCATCCACCTGCTCGGCAACAACATCGAGTGGATCGGCTACGGTGCCCGGACGGACATGTCCGAGATCGAGAAGACCTACAACTTCGTCGACTGTGCGTACGTGTACATCCTTCTGTACTTCGGCGTGCTCGTCTTCCTCGGCATGCTCTTCGCCATGTTCTGGGTCAGCGCACGGCTCGGCCGCAAAGGGGAGTACCACAAGTGCTTCCTCTACGGCATCATCTTCGTGTACTGCTTCGTCGAGCCCCGGCTCCTCGAGCTCAACATGAACACGTTCCTGTTCCTGACCGTCCCGCTGCTCACCCGGCCGTCCTTCCTGCGGCGGTACCTTTCCGCCAGAAGCCGGAACAGAACGCTGTCTCCGTCTCAGTCATAATAAGAAAAGGCTTCCCGTTTGGGAAGCCTTTTTTTGTGTTCTATTCTATCGGCGATCTACGGGAGCCGCGCAAAATCGGTGTCGAGATATTCTGCCGAGACCCGGATGCAGGACTGGAGCAGTTTGATGAGCGTGTCCGGCGGGACGCGCTTCGGGTCGTTCAGCCAGCGGACGAGGGCCGCGAGGATGGCGTCGCTGTGGAAGTTGATGTGGAATTCCATCGCCGTCGAGTCCTTGTGGTAGTCCCGCAGCATCTCCTGCAGCAGGGGCGCGAGGAGCTCCCGGAAGTGGTCGAGGAACGAGTTCTGCCCGGTGAACGAGACGATGTTCTGGTAGAACGCGGCGTTCTGGTAGAAGTACTCCGCCGTGGAACGGATGAGGTCCCAGATGGTAACTCCCTTCGGGACGCCTTTCGGCTCGAGGGACTCGACCGAGAATGCCTCTTTGAGGAACGCTTCGTACTCGGTATCGAAGATCCAGTTGACGAGGTCGTACTTGTCGAGGAAGTGGTAGTAGAAGCTGGTCCGCTTCATATTTGCCTGCTCGCAGATGCTGCTGACGGTCACCTTCTCGAACGGCTGGGTTTTCAAAAGTTCTTTCAGTGCATCGCCAAAGGCCTTTTTGGTCTGGTTCGCTTCCGGCATAGGAACACCTCCTGTTACTGGAACAGTGTAACATAAAAACAGACAGACTTTCAATATTAGTAATGGTAACTTGATAAAATCCTGTTGACAGCGGCAGGGGACGCTCCTATAATGAAGTTGAACGAATGAACGGTTGCTCATATGTTCGAACGACATTTACCTATCTGACTGGGGCGATGCACCCCTGGAAAGCGAGACCACTCATGAAAACCTACAAGATCTACGTCGACTGCGCCAACTGCGCCGCCAAAATGGAAGAAGCCATCAAAAAGACCGAAGGCATTGCCGATGCCACCGTCAACTTCATGGCGCTCAAGATGAACGTCGAGTTCGAAGAGGGCGCGGACGAGAAGAAAGTCCTGAAGAAGGCGCTGAAGAACGCCCGGAAGGTCGACGACGACATCGAGATCGAATTCTGAGGAGCATACCCATGCGTCGTAAACAGAAAAAGGCCCTCATCCGCATCCTCATCGCGGCTGTCCTCATGGTCGTGCTGGGCCTCGTTTCGCATTTTACCAACATCAATGAATACGTCCTCTTCGCCCTTTACATGGTCCCGTACCTCGTAGTGGGTTATGACGTTTTATGGAAGGCCGTCAAGGGCATCGGCAGAGGCCAGGTCTTTGACGAGAACTTCCTCATGGCCATCGCCACCGTCGGCGCCATCGTCCTGCAGGAGTACACCGAGGGCGTCGCCGTCATGCTGTTCTACCAGGTCGGTGAGCTGTTCCAGTCCATCGCCGTCGGGAAGAGCCGCAAGAATATCGCGGAACTCATGGACATCCGCCCGGACTACGCGAACGTGGAAGAGGACGGCAAACTCGTGCAGGTGGACCCGGACACTCTCGAACCCGGTTCGGTCATCGTGGTCGAGCCCGGGGAACGTATCCCCATCGACGGCGTGGTCATCGAGGGCGAGTCGAGCCTCAACAACAGCGCCCTCACCGGCGAGAGCCTGCCGGTGGACGTCGGCCCGGACAGCCCCGTTAACTCCGGCGGCATCAACCTCTCCGGGGTCCTGAAGGTCCGCACGACGAAGGCCTTCGGCGAGTCCACCGCGTCCAAGATCCTCGAACTGGTGGAGAACGCCGGGTCCCGCAAGGCGAAGGCGGAGAACTTCATCACGAAGTTCGCGAAGTACTATACGCCTGCCGTCGTGTTCTCGGCCGTCCTGCTCGCGGTCCTGCCGCCCGTGGTTCGTCTGGCGATGAGCGCCGACCCGCTCTGGACCCAGTGGATCTACCGGGCGTTCACCTTCCTCGTCATCAGCTGCCCCTGCGCCATCGTCGTCTCCGTGCCCCTGAGTTTCTTCGGCGGCATCGGCGGCGCCTCGAACGCGGGCATCCTCATCAAGGGCTCCAACTACATGGAGACCCTCGCCAACATCAAAACGGTCGTCTTTGACAAGACCGGCACCCTGACCCGGGGCAACTTCGCCGTCACCGGCGTCCACCACAGCGAACTCGAAAACGAGGAACTGCTGCGGCTGGCCGCCCACGCGGAGAGCCACTCTCCGCACCCCATCGCGAAGAGCATCCTCGCGGCTTACGGAAAAGACATCGAGCCCTCGCTCGTGTCGGACGTGAAAGACATCAGCGGCCACGGTGTCACCGCCACGGTGGACGGCCACGCGGTCGCCGCCGGCAACAGCCGCCTCATGACGAGCCTCGGCATCCCCTTCGTGGACTGCCACAGCATCGGGACCATCGTCCACATGGCGGTGGACGGGGCCTATGCCGGCCACATCGTCATCTCGGACGAGCTGAAGGAGCATGCGAAAGAAGCCATCAATGGTCTGAACGCCGCCGGCGTGAAGAAGACCGTCATGCTGACCGGCGATAATGAAGCCACCGCGCGGCAAATCGCCAACGACCTCAGTGTAAACGAAGTTCACGCTGGACTTCTCCCTGCAGATAAGGTTACAATAGTAGAAAGGCTTCTATCCGAACAGAAGAAGAACGAGACGCTGGCCTTCGTGGGTGATGGTATGAATGATGCGCCGGTCCTGTCTCGTGCAGACCTCGGCATCGCCATGGGCGCCCTCGGCTCCGACGCCGCCATCGAAGCGGCTGACGTGGTCCTCATGGATGATGACCCTCTGAAGATCACGAAAGCGGTCCGCATCGCCCGCAAGTGCATGCGCATCGTGAAGACCAACATCTGGTTTGCCATCGGCGTGAAATTCGCGTGCCTCATCCTTGGCGCGTTCGGCATCGCGAACATGTGGATCGCCATCTTCGCCGACGTCGGCGTCATGGTCCTCTGCGTGCTCAACGCCATCCGCTGTCTGTTCGTGAAGAACCTGTGAGTACAGTAAGAACAGTCAAAAGGGAGAATGACTCATGGATGAAAGAACCGTCTACGACCTTGCGGACCTCTTCAAGGTGTTCGGGGACTCCACCCGCCTGCGCATCCTCTGCGTCCTGATGGAACAGGAGATCTGCGTCGCGGACCTCGCCGACACGCTGGAGATGACCCAGTCCGCCATTTCCCACCAGCTGCGCACCCTGAAACAGTCAAAACTGGTCAAGGCCCGCCGCCGCGGAAAGATGGTCTACTACTCCCTCGATGACGACCATGTCCGTTCCATCATCGAAACGGGCCGGGAGCATCTGGAGGAGGAGAGATAAATGGATAAAATGACGCTGGTCGGCGGCATCTGCTGGCTGATCAACATCGTACTGGCGGCGCTGTTCGCCTACGACACCCGAAAAACGATGACCAAACGCGGCATCCTGCTGAAGGGCCTCAGCTCGTTCGGCATCATCGCCTATGCGGTCGCGCTCATCGTCATGTGGGGTACGACGTCGGAAGGTGCCCGCCTGTTCGTGATCGGTATGGTCCTCGCTGCAGTGGGCGATATACTGGTGGCATTGCTCCAGCAAACGCAGGGCGACGAGAGCGGGTTCTTACAGGGTACCCTGTCCAGTGAATTCAATATAGCCCGGTTCGGCATCGGCGTAGCAGGTGTTTTGTTCATCGTGGGCTATTTCTTCGAAATGGTCGCCTTCATCAAGGGCCTCGGAAAGATCGCATCTCCCAGCGATTATGTGATCCCGTTTATTTTGTTTTTTGTGCTACCGCCTGCGGTCACCGTGGCCGGAGCGCCCCTTACCAAGATCCGCATTCCCAATGTTTCGATGAACTCGTTCATCATCGGTCTGTTTTACGGGCTTCTGGCCACCGCGTTGTATTCTTCCGCGACGACCTACGCGCTTGCGCTGTCCCGGTTCGACATCAACCATGCGGTGTTCGTTTTCGTGGGAGCCACCTTCTTCTATACTTCCATCGTTTTCATCCTGGTGCGGTACATGTCGCCGAAGCATTTTGAAAACGTGAAAATACGTTATGCGAGCCGACTCGTCACCTTCCTTGGGAAAATGACGCTGGCCGGCTGCGCCTTCCTCTTCTGAATTTATGAAAGACTTCAACTTCAAAGAATACTGGAAAGAACACTGGCAGGACATTTTACGCATCATCATCGTGGTGCTCCTGCTGACGTTCATCGCCCTGAACTTTGACACGCTCCGCCACCTCGACGTCGAACAGATGGTCCGCCGGGCCGGGTCCCCCTGGAGAGGGTTCCTGGTCGTCATGGCACTGTTCGCCATCAAGTCGATCGTCCTCGTGGTCCCGGCGTCCCTCGTCAACGTCGGCGTCGGCATGGCCTTCACGCCGGTCATCGGCCTGCTCGTCAACATCGCGGGCGTGGTCGTGGAGCTGACGACGTCCTACTTCATGGGCTTCTTCCTCGGTGGCGAGTTCGTCTCCCGTCAACTCGACAAGATGAAACGGGGCAGAGAGTACCTCGAAGACGACACGAAAGACAGTATGGTCGTCATGTTCTTCCTGCGGTTCATCCCGTTCTTCTCGGTCAACGCCATCTCCATGTTCTACGGGAGCGCGCACTACAACTACCCAAAATACCTCGGCATCTCCATGGCAGGCATGATGCCCCGCGTCGTGCTCCTGTCTCTGTTCGGCAACGCGCTCTACAAGTACCTGCCGTCGTTCCTGGGCTGAGGGCGTACATCGCGAATACAAATACAACGAAAGCCTCCTTGTCGGGAGGCTTTTTTCATATTTCGTTTTTTGATACAAGTTTACAAATTAGTATTGATAATAATACTACAAAAAGGTACAATTGATATTGGTGAAATTTCCTTTCAGGCAAAGGGAATTTTCGTATCAACCGCACTATTTTGTAAGGAGTTGTAGTAATCATGCCTAGAGTTTTTTGTCCCTGGGACATCATCACCCCGTTCGTAACTGACGCTTTCATCGGCTACGGCATCCCCGAAGAAGATGCAAAGATCTGCACCGACGTCCTTCTTGAGTCCGACAAGCGCGGAATCGAGAGCCACGGCTGCAACCGCTTCAAACCCATCTATCTCGACAGAATCAAGGCTGGCATCCAGCAGCCCGTCACCAACTTCGAGATCGTCAAAGAGACTGAGACCACCGCTGTTGTCGACGGACACGACGGAATGGGTCAGGTCATCGGTTACAAGTCCATGCAGATGGCCATCGACAAGGCCAAGAAGTATGGTATGGGCATGGTCGTTGTCCGCAACTCCTGCCACTATGGTATCGCCGGTTACTATGCATCCCAGGCTGCAAAGCAGGGCTGCATCGGCATCACCGGTACCAACGCTCGTCCGTCCGTTGCTCCGACCTGGGGCGTTGACGGCATGTTCGGTACCAACCCGCTGACCATCGGCATCCCCACCGATGAAGACTTCGACTTCGTCATCGACTGCGCCACCTCCATCACCCAGAACGGTAAGATCGAGTACTACGAGCGCATCGGCGAGAACGTCCACAAAGGCACCGTCATCACCAGAGACGGCGAAGAGTTCTGCGGCGACGCAGGCGAAGGCCTCAAGATGATCCGCCAGGGCACCGCTGCCCTCACCACCCTCGGTGGCGCCGGCGAAGCTCTCGGCGGCTACAAGGGCTACGGCTACGCCATGGTCGTTGAACTTCTTTCCGCGATCCTTCAGGATGGTAACTATGGTAAGATGCTCGACGGTAAAGACGAGAACGGCAACCTGGTTCCCTATCATCTTGGTCACTTCTTCATCGCCATCGACACCGACCACTTCCTTGGCGAAGAACTTGCCAGAAAGAAAGCCGGCGAAATCATTCGCTCCGTCCGTAACTCCACCAAGGCTCCGGGTGCCGAGCGCATCTACACCGCCAACGAAAAAGAGTGGGACGTCTGGCTTTACAGAAAAGACAAGGGTGTTCCGATCACCGAGCCCGTTCAGAAAGAGATCGTCGCTGTCCGTGACGAGCTTGGCCTGACTCAGTACAAGTTCCCCTGGGAGGACTAAGTCTGTTTCATAACGGCATTCTGGGAGCCGTCTCCATTCCGGAGACCGGCTCCCTTTTTTAAAACTTAAAAGTCAAGTACTTTTTAACGAAAGGAAGGAGTTCCCATGGATTACGCAAAAGAATCCCTCAGACTGCACGGAGAGTGGAAAGGTAAAATCGAAGTCGTTTCGACCGTCCCGACGGAAAACGAGGACGACCTTTCGCTGGCGTACACCCCCGGCGTCGCGCAGCCCTGCCTTGAGATCCAGAAGGACGTTGAGAAGAGCTACGAACTGACCCGTCGTCATAACATGTGCCTCGTCGTCACCGACGGCACCGCCGTTCTCGGCCTTGGCGACATCGGACCGGAAGCAGGCATGCCGGTCATGGAAGGCAAGTGTGTTCTCTTCAAGAACTTTGGCGATGTAGACGCGTTCCCGCTTTGCATCAAGTCCAAAGATGTCGACACCATCGTCGAGACCATCTACATGATCTCCGGTTCCTTCGGCGGCGTCAACCTCGAAGACATCGCGGCTCCCCGCTGCTTCGAGATCGAGCGCAAGCTGAAAGAGAAATGTGACATCCCGATCTTCCACGACGACCAGCACGGCACGGCGGTCATCACTCTGGCCGGCCTCATCAACGCGCTGAAGCTCGTTGGAAAGAACATCGAGGACATCAAGATCGTTACGTCCGGTGCCGGCGCCGCCGCCATCGCTATCGTCAAACTGCTCATGTCCTATGGTGCGAAGAATGTCATCATGTGCGACCGCAAGGGCGCCATCTACAAAGGCCGCGACGGCCTCAACTGGATCAAGGAAGAAATGGCAGAAGTCACGAACCTTGACCACAAGGAAGGTTCCCTGGCTGACATGCTCGTCGGCGCGGACGTCTTCATCGGCGTTTCCGGCCCCGGCACCGTCACCAAGGAAATGGTCGAATCCATGGCAGACGACGCCATCGTCTTCGCCTGCGCGAACCCGACTCCGGAGATCTTCCCGGACGAGGCCAAAGCCGCCGGCGCCCGCGTCGTTTCCACCGGCCGTTCCGACTTCCCGAACCAGATCAACAACGTTCTGGCATTCCCCGGCATCTTCCGCGGCACCTTCGATGTCCGCGCTTCCGACATCAACGAAGAGATGAAGATGGCTGCGTCCCTGGCGCTGGCCGGCCTCATCGCTGACGATGAACTGTCCGAAGACTACATCATCCCGAAGGCATTCGACCCGCGCGTCGGCCCGACCGTCGCCAAGGCAGTTGCCGAAGCCGCCCGGAAGTCCGGCGTTGCCCGCATCTGAGCGAGCACCACGCTTCCATCTGAGCGATTCCGCTGACATCAGCACAACCAAAGACCCGCGCACCTCTCTGAGGCCCGCGGGTCTTTTTCATGCCTTCGCACATTCAAATCTCCACAACTCCGAATTTGCCGAGGCACTGAAGCCGACAGAAACTGTCGGCTTTACCTACTTTTCATGGTTGAGACTGATGTCCTCCGGGGAAGGGGAAGCCAAAGAGTGTGAGAGAAAGCCACCTTCCCCTGTCCCCGGACCCCTACCCCTTCCGGCTTTCTCGCTGGGCAGAAAAATCAAAG